>JBKPDC010000139.1:0-13939 GCA_046727715.1 Thermodesulfobacteriota bacterium | reverse complement strand
CTTTCGTCCTACGAGGAAATTGACGGCCGGTTCGCACCAGTCGGCGGGCTCGCGCGACTCCTCACCCTCTATGAGCAGCTCCAGCGCGAGCTGGAGCGGGTCTCGTACGAGGAGATCGACCGCATGACGGCAGAGATCCGGACCCTCATCGAGGCCCTGCTCAAGATGGACTACGAGGTGCGTCGCGTGAACAACCTGAAGCTCGCCTTCGATGCCCGCCAGCCGGGCGTCACCGGCGGCGACAGGTGAAGGCGCCGAGTCGCAGACGCGCGAGATGGGTCGCGCGGGAATGCGGGATGCCTGCTTGCAAGGTTGAGACAGCCACCCGTACAATCCGCCGGCTCGTCGCGGGGTCTCTGGATTGACCGCGATGCCCCGCGAGTCAGGACACACCTGCTTCCGCTCACCGGTTGCGGTCCGGGGGGGCGTGGCCGGAAGGCTCATGCGCGTTCGTGAATCCAGCACTCCGACGACGATGCCCGCGTACTCTTCATCAGCCACCACCCCCGCCACGACCGACCCGCCCGCGCATCCGCTCTGGCTCGAGCAGCGCCCGTCGGTGTCCGAGGAGCGCGTGCTCGCGGAAATCGTGCACGAGCTGGGGAACTTCTTCCACAAGCTCTACTACTGGGCGGAATTCCTGCAGGAGAAGCGCGCCGACCATTCCAGCGAGGGGACGGCGGTGCAGATGCTCACGCACACGGTCGCGAATCTCGAGGAGTTCCTGAAAGGTACGCTCGAGTACTTCCGGCCGCTCAAGCTATCGCCGGCGCGCATGCCGCTCTCCGACGTCATCGCCGGGATGGTCGTGCAACTGCGCGCGCAGCTCCACGGCTGGCCCGTGCGTGTCACTGACGCGGGCGACTGCGAGCTACAGACCGTGCTGATCGACCCGGCGCGTGTCCCTGCGGTGTTCCTCGCCATCGGGCGCCGGCTCACCGAGCGTGCCCCGGCGGGGAGCGGCATCCACGTCGGCGTGGAAGCGAGGGCGGACGGGGTCGAGGCCGTATTCCGCGTCGAGAGCAGCTTCGGTGCCCCAGGCTTCCAGACGGCCGCCTCGTGTCTCGAATGGGCGCTGGCCGAGCGCATCGTGGCGTTGCACGGCGGCCACCTGCGGGAGCGTGACGCCGCCGATGGGCCTCCCGCGCTCGTGCTGTTCTTGCCTGTGCACGATTGATCGATCCCCGAGGTTGCAGGATGGAAACGCGAATTCTCATTGTCGACGACGACCCCTTCATCTGCCGGCAGCTGGAAGAGCTCTACTCCTTGCAGCGCTACAGCGTCGCGTGTGCGCCGAGCTCGACCGAGGCGCTGCGCTTGCTGGGCGAGCAGGAGTTCGCACTGGCGGTGGTCGATCTCAAGATTCCCGGGACGGATGGCATCGGCCTCACCCGCGAGATCCGCGATCGCTGGCCCGACCTCGACGTCATCATGATCACCGGCTACGCCAGCATCAAAGGCGCGGTCGAGGCCATCAAGCAGGGGGCGAGCGACTACATCACCAAGCCGTTCCAGAAAGAGGAGATCCTCCTCGCCACCGAGAAGATCCTCGAGAAGCGGCGCCTGCTCGACGAGATCAACTACCTGCGCAGCCAGCTCTCCGATCGCTACTCGTTCGCCAACATGGTGAGCCGCAACCGGGTGATGCACGAGATCTTCGAGACCATCAGCGTGCTCGCGCAGAACGACGCCACCGTGCTGATCTATGGCGAGTCGGGCACGGGCAAGGAGCTGGCGGCGCGCGCGATTCACTTCCAGGGGAAGCGCAAGAGCGGGCGCTTCGTCGCCATCAATTGTGCGGCCTTCCCCGACACGCTGCTCGAGAGCGAGCTCTTCGGCTACGAGCGGGGGGCGTTCACCGGCGCCATTCACGATCGGGTCGGGAAGGTCGAGCTGTCGAGCGGTGGGACGCTGTTCCTGGACGAGATCGAGAGCATCTCGCTGAACATGCAGCTGAAGCTCCTCCGGGTCCTCGAGGAGCGCGAGGTGGAGAAGCTCGGCTCCAACCGCCGCATCAAGGTGAACATGCGCATCATCTGCGCCACCAACATGGACCTGGCGGCGTCCGTGGCCGAGGGGCGCATGCGCGAGGACTTCTACTACCGCATCAACGTCGTGCCGTTGCGGATCCCTCCGCTGCGCGAGCGGATCGAGGACATCCCGTTGCTGGTGGGCGAGTTCCTCCGCAACAGCGAGATGGCGCGCGACAAGGGGATCAATCGGCTGTCGAACAAGGCGCTGTCGCAGCTCATGAGCTACGTCTGGCCGGGAAACGTGCGGGAGCTCGGCAACGTCATCGAGCGGGCCATCCTGCGCACCAGCGGGTCCGTCATCCGTGAGGTCGACCTGCCGGGACACTCGAGCGTGGGCCGCGAGAGCAACAACGGCAACGGCCGGCAGCCGGGCTACGACTACGAGGTGCCGCTCAAGGAGTACCTGCGACGTGCCGAGAAGGACTACCTCGCCCGCGTGCTGCGCAAGTATCGCGGTGGCATCAACCTGTCCGCCAAGCACGCGCTCGTCGACGCCGCCACCCTGCACCGCAAGATGAAGCTCCACGGGCTGCGACGCGAGGAATATCGCTTCCGGGGCAAGCTCGACGGGGGTGAGGCGATCAGCGGCTGATGCGCCCGGACCGTGCGCCGGACGTGGTCAGTCGGCCGCAGGTCGGGGGGGTTCGAGCAGTGGCGAGCGGTCGTGCACCCGCGCAAGGTGCCCACCGGGCGTCATAGCATGAAAGTGCCATCGATGGACGCAGAAACTGCGTGAAATCAGCTAGTTGGCTATCAGAAGCCACTTGGTCGTGGCACTGAAATTGCACCCCTGCGAGGCTTTGCGCCGAATCGACGGAGAGCCGTCCCTCGCATCGGGGTGACACCACGCGAGCGCAGCGGCCGCGCGGGTCCTCGGTCGAGCACGGCAAGCGGGACCGGTGACAGAGGGCCGAATGCGAAACGAGACCCTAGGAAATCCCGGATACCGGCGCTATACGCTCGCGGCGATGAAGCATCGCTCGGTCACGGTGGCGGGTGCGTGTGCGGTCGCCACGGTGAGCGTGGCGCTGGGATTGGTTGCCGGGTGTGGCCCGCGTCACGCGCCCTCGGACGTCCCCGAGGCCGTGGCGCTCTCGCCCGTGTCGCCGGGCACGCCCGGGCCGGAGTATCGCATCGCGATCGGCGACGAGCTGCACATCCGCTTCCTCTACCAGCCGGACAACAATGAGCAGCTGCCGGTCCGGCCCGACGGTCGCATCTCCCTCGGCGTGACGGGGGAGATGGATGTGGTGGGCCTCACCCCGACGGAGCTCGAGCAGCTCATCGTCGAGCGGTCCTCCAGCAAGCTGCGCAACCCGGAGGTCACGGTCGTCGTCACCAAGGTCGGCGACAAGTTCGTCTACGTCGGTGGCGAGGTGCTGAAGCCCGGGGTCGTCACCCTCCAGCCGGGCATGACCCCGCTCCAGGCCGTGATGCAGACGGGCGGCTTCCGGGGCACGGCGAAGCGCGACAGCGTCGTCCTGATCACGCCCTCGCCGGACGGCAAGTTCCAGGCGTCACGCATCAACCTCCAGCAGGTGGTGGAGGACGGCGTCCCCGAGCGCGTTCGGCTCCGGGCGAACGAAGTCGTGTTCGTCCCCAAGTCGTGGATCGGCAACATGAACGAGGTGGTCGACCTCTACGTGCGCGGCCTCATCCCCGCCCTGCCGCGCGTCGGCGTCGGCTATTCGTTGAACAACCAGTAGCCGGACTCGAAGGACTCGCATGGCGATCCTCCAGACCCTCCCCGACGCGACCACGGTCCTGCCGGCCAATGGCGGCGCGGCGACGCCGCTGGCCGTGCGCAGCTTCCTCTACGCCATCTTCAAGCACCGGCGGCTCGTCCTCGGCATCTTCGCCATCATCTTCCTGGGTTCCGCGATCGCGGCGCTGATCCGACCGCGGACGTGGCTCGCCAGCAGCAAGGTGCTCGTGAAGCTCGGTGAGACCGTTCAGCTGGCGCCCGCCGAGGCGCCATCACGCTCCGTCGCCATGCCCATGAACCAGGAAGTGGTGAAGACCGAGGCCGACATCGTGAAGAGCCGCGAGGTGGTGGCCGAAGCGGTGCGGCGGCTCGGCATCACACCGGAGACCGGCAGCATGGACGAGCTGATCGACGGTCTCCAGCGCGGGCTCACGGTCACCCAGACGCCGGGCACGAACATCCTGTCGATCAATTTCCTCGGCAAGCAGCCGGAGCGTGCGGCGCGCATGGTGAACGCGATCACCGACGTCTACCTCGATCACCACAACCGGGTGTATCGCCGCGAGGGCATGTACGATTTCTACAACGAGCAGCTGCGCATCCTCGAGGCGCAGATGAAGCGGGCGCAGACGAAGCTGCGGCGCTACCTCGCGCGCAACAGCGTGGTCGACGTCGACGAGGAGATCAAGCTGCTGTCCGCGGACCAGGTCGAGCAGGACAAGGGCTTGCGCGCGCATCTCGCCAAGATCTCCGCCATCCAGCGCAAGCTCGAAGCCGTCCACGGGCAGCTCGGGCGTACCCCGGCACGGGTCTCGGACGCCGAGGAGTACCAGAGCAACCCCACCATCCTGACCTACAAGAACAAGCTCGCCGAGCTCGAGATCCAGCGCGCGGACGTGGTGCAGCGTTACCAGAGCAGCGATCGTCACGTGAGCGACCTCGACGCCCAGATGGCGGACGTGCGCCGGGAGCAGGCGCGCGAGCAGGATCGCATCCTCGCCAAGCAGACGGTGCGCAGGAACGAGCTCCACGTCGAGTTGCAGCGCAACCTGTTGTCGCTCGAGACGCTGCTCACCGACGCCAAGGCGCGCAAGCCGGCCATGCAGCGCCGTCTGAAGACCACGCAGAAACGGCTCCGCCGCCTGCGGGACCTCCGCTTCACGATCGCGAACCTCGAGCAGGAGGCCGAGCAGAAGAAGTACGCCTTCGACCTCTACTGGAAGAAGCACGAGGAGGCCCGCGCCGTCGAGGCGATGGCGGAGCAGAGCATGGTGAGCGTCAGCGTCGTGCAGCACGCCACGCCGCCCCTCGAGCCGGAGAACGGACTCCTGATGCCGCTCCTCCTCGGGCTCCTCGGCGGGCTCGGCCTCGCCACCGCCATGGCGGTCGGGGTGGAGTACCTGAACCGCCGGCTGCGCTTCGAGGAGGAAGTCGAGCGCTACCTCGAGCTCCCGGTGCTGGCAGTGATCCCCGATCTCGAGCAGGCGCCGGACTTCGCACGGGCATGACCGACGGGAGAGCCACCAGATGAGCCGGATCCACGACGCACTCAAGAAGCTCGAGGCCGAACGCGCCGGTGGCAACGGCGGACCGAAGGGGAACGGGCACCGCGGCAACGGCGGAAACGGGAACGGGCGGCGGCGGGCGTGGCAGTGGCTGCTCTCGGGTCGGGGGAAGCGCAACGGGCAGAGCATGCCGGTGAACTTCGACCTCGGACCGGAGGTCGAGGAGGCGTATCAGCGGCTGGGAACCAGCGTCCTCGTCGCGCCTGGAGGCGTGCCCGCGGACCAGCCGAAGGTCCTGGGGGTGGTGGCGTCGCGGCACGGCGAGGGGACCACCACGACGGCGGCCGTGTTCGCGTCCATCCTGGTGCGTCGTCGGGGTGGCCGCGTCGCGGTGGTCGAGGCGAACCTCCGCACGCCGTCCTTCCACACTGCCTTCGGGATCAGCGCGGTGCCCGGACTGGCCGAGCTGATCGAGGGCAAGGCCACTCTCGGCGCGGCTGCCCAGGTCACCTCGGTCCCGAACCTGTTCGCCATCGCCGGCGGGGAGAACGGGCTGCCGGCGGCAACGCTGTTCGACTCGCCCGCGCTTCCGGCCGTGCTGGCCCAGGTGCGCGAGCAATTCGACTTCACGATCGTCGACCTGCCGCCGGTCAACGTCTACGGGGACGCGCTCATCCTCGGACCCCGCCTCGACGCAGCCATCATCGTGATCGAGGCGGACGCCACGCGCGTCCCCGACGTGGAGCGGGCCCGCCGCACCCTCGAGCGTAGCGGGGTGCGTTTCGTCGGCTCGGTCCTGAACCGGCGCCGCAACTATATTCCCGCGTTCCTCGAGGAAATGCTCTGAGGCGGGCCGTCGCGTCCCGCGTGACGCCCGTCCACTCCGATGCCTGCGACGTCCGTCGTGAGTCGACCGTCCGGTGGCACGCCAGTTCTGCTGCGGGCCGCAATCGCCGTCGCCTTACCCGTGATCGGCGCGGGCACGGTGGCGGGGACGATGCTCGGCAAGGAGGTGATCGTCACCGCCGCCTGGCTGTTGCTCGCCGTGGTGGGCGTCCTGTTCGTCCGGCCGGTCGTGGGCGTGGCCATCATGAGCGTGGCGTTTCTGCTCGCGGCGTACCCGACGGTCTTCCAGTCGCTCGGGGTCCTCACGGTGAACAACCTCCTCGGGCTGGGTCTCCTCCTGCTGCTGGGCATCCGGATCCTCGAGACGCGTGACCTCTCGTTCCTGCGCATCAAGCAGGTCCGGATCCTGATGGGCATTGGCGTGCTCCTGCTCATCGGGACGTACGTCGCGGACTGGCAGTTCCCGCTGCTCCAGGCGAGCCGCGGCAAGATGTTCATCCTCGACAAGACGGCCGTCATGGGCCAGGACTTCCTGAATCGCCTGGTCTTCCTGATCTTCTTCTCGGTCTTCGTGCGCAGCCGCGCCGACGTGAAGGTGATGTTCATGGTCTTCATGCTGGCGCTCTACATCGCGGTCCCATCGGCGCTCTACAACTGGATGACCGGCCAGCTGCTGCGCGGCTTCCGCGCCGCCTCCAGCGTGACCGCGGGAGACAACCCGAACCGGCTCGGGATGATCTGCCTCATCGAGATGGCGCTGTTCTGGTACTGGGCACGCTTGCGCCCCGGCGTCGGCCGGCAGCTGATCGCGCTGGCGGCGATGGCGGCGAGCCTGCTGGTCCTCATGGCGACCGGGTCGCGGAGCGGGATCCTCGGGCTCGCGTTCCTCTGCCTCCTCCTCCAGACCGGGCCGCGCCCGTATCGCGTCCCGGCCCCGCAACTGGGCGTCCTGCTCGCCGTCGGCGTGCTGTCGGTCGCGGTCATGGTGCCGGCGGAAACGTGGGAGCGGATGATCCGGTTCAACCCGCAGAAGGGCCAGGTCGGGGCCAGCTCGATCACCATGCGCGAGGAAACCCTCGAGCGCGCGTGGGGAATGGCCAAGGACTATCCCCTGTTCGGCGTCGGCCTCGGCAACTTCCGCGAGGTCTCGCGGCAGGTCTACAAGGACGATTTCTTCCGGCCGCCGCACAACTCCTACCTGTGGGCCATCTCGGAGGGCGGCCTCTTCGTCCTCGCCGGCTACGGGCTGCTGTTCTGGGTCTCGTGGAAGGACCTGCAGCGGATCCGCCAGCTGGCGCACGAGGACCGCGACATCCAGGTCTGGGCGTCCGCCCTCCGGGTGGTATTTCTCATGTTCCTCTTCTACTCGATGTTTGCCGATCTCTGGCTGAACCCGCTCATGTACGTGATGCTCGGACTCATCGTCAGCACCAAGCAATACGTGGAGAGCCTGCCGGAGGCGGTGCCCACCGTGGCGCCGCTGGCGGTTCGGCGGGGAATCGGCCGAGCGGCATGAGCGTGCGTGTCGCCTTCTTCGCGCCGCTCCTCGCCACGGGGGGAACGCAGCGTCATCTGCAGCAGGTGCTCGCGCTGCTCGATCCGGCGCGCTTCCGCACCCAGGTCTATACGCTGCGACCCGGCGGCGAAATGGAGGACGAGTTGCGTGCCACCGGCGTGCAGATCACGGCGCTCGGGGTCGGGACGAGCCTCTCGACCCCGCGATCGGTGCGCGCCATCCTGCGGGTCGCGCGCGCGCTGCGCCGCGACCGGGTGGACGTGGTGCATGGGTACCAGTGGCGGCCGGCTCTGGTCGGCGCCCTGGCCGGCCGGCTCGCCGGCGTCCGGCTGCGTCTGGCGAGTAAGCGGAGTCTCACGGGTGACGACGGACACGCACGCCACGCCTGGCGGCGCATCGCGCGCCACGTCGACACGGTGATCATCAACGCCGACGCGTTGCGCGTCGAGGGCGAACACCTGGGCATGCGCTGCCGGTGGGTGGTGCTCCAGAACGGCGTCGACACCGAGCGCTTCCGGGTGGGCCCGCCGGGCGCGGCCGCGCGCGCCGCGGTCGGACTCGATCCGCGCCGACCGGTGATCGGAACGGTGGGCCGTCTGGAAGATCGCAAGGGACACGAGCAGCTCCTGCGCGCCTTGGGGGCCATCGCCGCGCACGCCAACGGCCAGCGCCCACAGGGGTTGATCGTCGGCGACGGTCCGCTGCGCGATCGCCTGGTCGAGCAGGCGCGCGGTCTCGGCGTGGCGCGCGACGTGCGCTTCACCGGCACCGTGACCGACGTGCGACCGCTGCTCGCGGCGATGGACGTCTTCGTCCTGCCGTCGTGGGCGGAAGGGATGTCGAACGCGCTGATGGAGGCGATGGCGGCAGCGCGCCCCGTCGTGGCGACCGCGGTCGGGGGCAACACCGAGGTGGTCGCCGACGGCCGCACCGGCGTCCTCGTGCCGCCCGGCGATCCCGGCGCGATCGTGACCGCGGTGAACGGTCTCCTGCACGAGCCCGAACGGGCCGCGCGCCTCGGCGCGACGGCGCGCGAGTTCGTGACGGATCGCTTCGGGGCCCATGCCCGGGTGGCCGAGCTGGAGCGCCTGTACGAGGAGCGCCTGGCGCTCCGGGCGGGGAGGGCGGCGTGAGCGCGGGTAACGGCACGGAGCGGCGGCGGGTGCTCGTGGTCGGTCTGGATGCGGCCACCTTCGATCTCGTGCTCCCGTGGGCCGAGGCCGGCGTGCTGCCGACGATCGGCCGGCTGCTTCGCGAAGGCGTCCGCGCGCCGCTGCGCTCCACGTTGCCCGCGCTCACCCCGCCGGGATGGACGTCGGCCGCGACCGGACGCAACCCCGGCAAGCACAACGTCTTCAACTTCTATCGCGGGCGCGCCGGCGGGCTGGATCCTGCGCCGGTCACACCGGGCGACCTGCGCAGCCCGCGCGTATGGGACATCGCGGAGCAGCGGGGCCTGCGCAGCATCGTCCTGCACATGCCGCTCACGTATCCGCCCCGGGAGCGGGTCGGCGTGATGATCTCGGGCATCATGACGCCGAAGGGCGCGGAGGACTTCGTCGCGCCGGCAGCCCTGAAGGACGTCCTGACGGCACGGATTCCCGACTACCGGATGGAAGTCGATGCCAGCCCGCTCAAGCGCGGCGACCTCGAGGCCTTCCGCCGCGACGCCTTCGACCTCCAGCGCGTGCAGACGGAAGAGGCCCTCTACCTGATGGAGTGCGAGGACTGGGACCTCTTCTGGGTCATGACGCACACGCTCGACAAGCTGCAGCACTTCTTCTGGCGTTACATGGATCCCGAGCACCCGGCGCACCCGGGCGCCGGCGAGTTCCAGCACACCATTCGCGACTTCCACGCCGCCTTCGACCGGTCGCTGGCTCGGCTCATCGCCGCCGCCCCGCCGGGGACCCCGGTGGTCTTGCTCTCGGACCACGGCTCGGCGCCGCTGCACACGTACTTCTGCGTGATGAACTGGCTCGCCGACGCCGGGTTCCTGGCGCTGCGCGACGACACGGCGACGCGGCGCGGGCTCGGCGCCATGGGCGTCGACGCGAAGGCGGTCGTGCGCGGGCTCCGGCGCGCCGGGCTCGGCTGGGTGCCACGGCTCGTGCCGCGCGGTCTGAGGCGCACGGTGCCGCTGGCGCTCTCCTCCTTCGGCAAGGTCGCGGGCCGCATCGATTGGCGCCGCACGCGTGCCTACTGCCCGTCGGCGCCCGGCGGCGGCCTGTGGATCAACCTGCGCGGCCGTGAGCCCGAGGGTATCGTCGAGCCGGGCGCGGAGTATGAGCGCGTCGTGGCGGAGCTGCACGAGCGGCTGCTCGCCTTCCGCGACCCACGCACCGGCGCGCTCGTGGTGGACGCCGTCCACCGGCGCGAGGAGATCTACCACGGCCCGCACGCCGAGGGTGGCCCGGATCTGCTCATCGAGACGTCGCGCACGGTCTGCATGGTCGAAGGCCTCGGCCGGCGTCCGCTCATGCCGGCGGGCCGCGGACCCGAGGAGCGGACCGGCAATCACGCCCGCGACGGCATCCTGGTGCTGCACGGACCCGACGTGCGACGCGGCGAGGTGCTGCCGCTCGCCGCGATCGAGGACGTCGCGCCCACGGTGCTCTACCTCCTGGGTCTCCCGGTGGATGCCGACATGGACGGGCGCGTGCTCACCGAGGCGCTGCGGCCGGAGCGCCTCGCGGCCGAGCCGGTCGCGGTGGCCGACACACCCTACCCACTGCCGGAGAGCGTCTTCCGGTATTCGGCCGACGACGAGAAGCGCATCCAGGACATGCTGGAGGGACTCGGATACGTATGAGGACGCGGGCGGCGGTATTCTGTCTGCACGACATCGTGCCCGAGGCGCGACTCCACGAGGTCGCTGTAACGCACCGCCCCTACGCCATCACGCCCGAGGAATTCCGCGCGCATCTCATGGCGGTGCACGGCGCCGGGGTGCGGACGGTGACGGCGGGCCAGCTTCCGCGGGAGCTGGGCAGCCGATTTTTCTGCCTCACCTTCGACGACGGCTCCGCCAGCGACTACACCGAGGCGTTCCCCGCCCTGTCGGAGCTGGGCCTGCGCGCCACCTTCTTCGTGGTGCCTGCGCTGGTGGGGACGGAGGGTCATGTCACTTGGCCGCAGCTCCGCGAGATGGCGGCGGCGGGCATGGAGATCGGCAGCCATTCGCTCACGCATCCCTTCCTGCACGAGCTCGACGCGGACGGCATCCGCCACGAGTTCGGCGAGTCGAGGCGCATCCTGGAGGATCGCCTCGGAGCCCCGGTGCGGAGCGCGTCGCTACCACGCGGCTGGAAGCCGCCGCACTGCGAGTCCGTGCTCGAAGAGCTGGGCTATCGCGCCTTCTGCACGAGCCGGGTCGGCTGGTGGCACCCAGGCGATCGGCCACTCGCCATCCCACGCGTCGCGGTGCGGCGTGGCATGACCGCCGACGACTTTGCCGCCATCGCGACCGGCGCGTCCCGAGCGCTGTGGGGCTTGCAGGCGGTCGAGGCCGCCAAGAACGCCGCCAAGGCCTGCCTCGGGCACGGCGGCTGGCAGCGATTGCGCGCCCCCCTGCTGGCGCTGCGAGAGCGCCTGTGATGGCGGAACTGTCATTCTTCGGCGCACTCGCGGTCATCGCCTGGGTGTATGCAGGGTACCCGGTGGCGCTGGGACTCCTGGCGACGCTGCGTCGCAAGCCGGTCGACAAGCGATCCGTCGAGCTGCGGGTCTCGCTCGTCATCTGCGCCTACAACGAAGAGCGCGACATCCGCCGGAAGCTGGAGGAGACGCTTGCCTGCGACTACCCCGCGGACCGGCTCGAGGTGATCGTCGCGTCCGATGGCTCCACCGACCGCACCGACGACATCGTGCGCGAATTCGCTCCGCGCGTGCGGCTGCTGCGCGTGGAAGGGCGGGGCGGGAAGACCGTCGCGCAGAATGCCGCGGTGCAGGCGGCCACGGGCGACATCCTCGTCTTCTCCGACGTCACCACCGTCTACACGCCCGGGACCATCCGGGCGATGGTGGAGAACTTCGCCGATCCGCGCGTCGGCTGCGTCGGTGGCGACCTGCACTACGAGAAGGACCCGCACAATCCCTCGGCGCAGGGCCGGGCGCTCTTCTGGAGCTACGAGCGACAGCTCCGCGTCTGGGAGAGCCAGGTGCACTCGATCGTCGGGGTCGCCGGCTGCGTCTACGCCATGCGACGCGACCTCTACCAACCGCTCGAGCCCGGGGCGATCAGTGATTTCGTCCAGCCGGGCAAGGTGACCGAACGCGGCTGGCGGACTGTCCTCGAGCCCAAGGCGCTGGCGTTCGAACCCGTGGAGTCGCACACGGTCGGCGAGGAGCTCTACCGGCGTGCACGCGTCATCACGCGCGGGCTACGCGGCGCGTTCCGCATGCCCGTGCTGCTGAACCCGCTCAAGCATCCGTGGTTCGCGACGCTCCTGTGGTCGCATCGCGTGCTCCGGTGGCTCGTTCCCGTCTTCCTGCTCGTGCTGCTCGCGGCGAGCGCGGCGCTGGCGGGTCGCGGCGGCTTCTACGCGCTCGCCCTGGCGGGCCAGCTCGCCGTCTATGGTGCCGGGCTGCTCGCATTCGCGCTCGAGCGCACCCGGGTGCGCGTCCCCGGCGCGTTCATCCCGCTCTACTTCTGCGTCGTCAACCTGGCGCCGCTGCTCGCGCTCGCCTGGCTGGCACGCGGCGAGCGCAAGGTCGTGTGGGAGACGGGGCGGTGAGCGCGGCACGCGGCCGCACGCTGGCGCCGCTGCTCAAGCGGGCGCTCTTCCACTCCGGCGTCCTCGCGCTCGCACGGCTGGCACGCCAGCGCGTGCGCGGTGTCGTGCTGCGCTACCACGCCCTCACCGAGGATGCGGGCGAGGTGCTGTACGCCGCGCCGGACATCTGCCTGCCCGTTGCGGCGTTCCGGCTGCAGATGGCGTTCGTCAAGCGCGCGTACTCGGTCGTCGCGCTGGACGTGCTGGTGGACGTCCTGGAGCGGGGCGGGAAGCTGCCGCCGCGGGCGCTCACCATCACGTTCGACGACGGCTACGCCGACAACCACCGCCTCGGCCTCCCGGTCCTGCGCGCACTCGGGCTGCCGGCAACCGTGTACGTCGCGACGGGCAGCGTGTCCGGTGCGGCCCCGTTCTGGGTGGCGGCGGTGCGGGCACTGGTCCTGTCGGCGCAAGGTCCTGCGCTCGAGGTGGCGGGCCGGGAACCGATTCCGCTCGGTCCTGGCGCCGAGCGCGGCGCCGCCGCGCAGGCGCTCAGCCGCGCGCTGGTGCCCCTTCCGGCCACCGAGCGCGCGGAGCTATTGGCGGGCGCTGCGGCGGGTGCCGGGGTCGATCTCCACACCGTGCTCGCGGGCACGATGGTCACGTGGGAGCAGATCCGCGAGCTGCACGCGGCCGGCTGGACCATCGGTGCGCACACCGTGACTCACTCGAACGTCGCCTTGGCGGCTCCGGACGACGCCGAGCGCGACATCCTAGGCTCACGCGACGCCCTTGCGGCCGCCATCGGCGTACCCGTCCACCACTTCTGCTACCCCAACACCGGCGGCCAGCACCGCTACTTCTCGCCCGAGGTGGCGGAGCTGCTGCGGCGGCGCGGGTTCCGGTCGGCGACTACGTCACAACCCGGGGCGCTCCGGCCCGGAGCCGATCGCTTCCAACTGCCCCGCCTCGGGGTCAGCCCCCGCCTGGGTCCGGTGAGCGAGCTGGCCGCGGCGCTCGAGCGCCAGCGGCTGGCGGCCTGAAGGAGCGCCTCCTCGCATGTGCGGAATCGCCGGCGAAGTGCGACTGACCCCGGGTGAGCGCTCGAGCCCGGAGCGGGTGCGCGCGATGTGCGACGTCATGGTGCATCGCGGACCGGACTCCTTCGGCGAGTTCGCGCACGGCGAGGTGGCGTTCGGCATGCGCCGGCTCGCCATCGTCGACGTCGCCGGCGGACAGCAGCCGCTCGGCAACGAGGACGGCTCGGTCCAGGTCGTCTGCAACGGCGAGATCTACAACGCGCCGGCCCTCATGAAGGCGCTCGAGGCCCGCGGACACAGGCTGCGCACGCGCTCGGACGTCGAGGTCATTGCCCACCTCTACGAGGAGGAAGGCGTCGACGTCGCCGCCAAGCTGGACGGCATGTTCGCGTTCGCCCTCTGGGACGCGAAGGCGCACCGCCTGCTCCTCGGGCGTGATCGCGCGGGCATCAAGCCGCTCTACGTCACGCGGCTCGGCGACCGCCTGGCGTGGGGCTCCGAGGCGAAGTGCCTGCTCGCCGGCGGGCTCGATCCGCAGATCGACTTCCAGGCCCTGCACGACTACCTCACCCTGGGCTA
>JBKPDC010000138.1:0-4904 GCA_046727715.1 Thermodesulfobacteriota bacterium | reverse complement strand
GCCTGGCGCTGGCAGCTCGAGCTGCGACCGCTGGCGCACGTGCCGGTAGGCACGCTGTGGGTGGTGGCCAGCGTCGCCTACATGGCGATCAACCTGCTCCCCGTCCGGATGGGCGAGGTCGTGCGTCCATGGCTTCTGTCGCGTCGCGCGCGCGTCAGCTTCTCGAACGTCGTCGGCAACCTCATCATCGAGAAGACCTTCGACTCGGCGGTGATCGTGTTCTACATCCTTCTCGGGCTGCTCACGACGCGGAACCTGCCGCACTGGGTGCGCACGGGCGCGATGGTGCCGGCGGCGGCGTTCGTCGCGCTCGCCGTGCTCACCGTGTTGCTCTGGTGGCGGGGCGAGCGCTTCGTCGATCGCTGGCTTGTGCGCTGGCTGCCCGAGCGCGTCGGGGCTCGCGTGCTGGGCGTCGCGCGCTCGCTGGTGGACGGCATGCGGGTACTCGGCCACCCCCGGCTCGTCCTCGCGGTCTTCGCCGTGTCGCTCGCGCTCTGGTTTCTCCCGATCCTGTCGAGCTGGGTGATGATCCAGGCGTTCCACCTGGACGTGCCCTTCAACGCCGCGCTCGCGGTGTTCATCCTGATCGGGTTCGGCACCGCGCTGCCCCAGCTCCCGGGCATGGTCGGCACCTATCAGCTGGCATGCGTGTGGGCGCTCGGCCTCTTCGGCGTGCCACAGCCAGAGGCGCTCGCGTACGGCATCATGCTGAACGCCGTCCAGCTCTCGACCCTCGTGGCGCAGGGACTGGTGGCGTTGCCGCTCGCCGGCGTCTCGGTGCGCGACCTGGTGCGTGCGGGGGCAGGCGACGCTGCGCCCGACGGCAGGGCGTAGGCGGGCACGCCCGGTGTGCGGAGAGTTGCAGCTCTCGGGGGCGCAGTCTAAGAGTCGGGCGCCCGTGCCGACGGTCTACATCGAAACCTACGGCTGCCAGATGAACGTGGCCGATACCGAGCTGATCCTCGGTCACCTCGCGCAGCACGGCTGGGCACGAGTCGCGCGGCCCGAGGCCGCCGACGTCATCCTGCTCAACACCTGCGCCATCCGGGAGCACGCCGAGGCGCGGGTGCTCGGGCGTCTGCGCGATCTCGCCCGCCACAAGCGGGGCCGGCCCGGGGTCCGGATCGGCGTGACCGGGTGCATGGCACAGCATCTCCGCCACGCCCTGCGCGAGCGCGCGCCGCAGGTCGATCTCCTCGTCGGGCCGGACGGCTACCGCCACCTGCCGGCACTCCTGGCGGCGGAGGACCCCGACCCCCATCTGGCGCTGCGCCTCGGCGGCGACGAAACCTATGCCGATCTCCCCGTGGCGCGGGAGCCCGGCATCCGGGCATGGATCACCATCATGCGCGGCTGCGACCGCTTCTGCACCTTCTGCGTGGTGCCCTTCGTGCGTGGCCGCGAGCGCAGCCTGCCCGGCCCGGTGTTGCTCGAGCAGGTCCGCGCGGCGGTCGGGGCGGGCGCGCGGGAGATCGTCTTCCTCGGCCAGACCGTCAACGCGTACCACCACGACGGCTGGGACTTCGCGCGCCTGCTGCGCGAGACGGCCGCGGTGGAGGGCACGCTGCGGCTCCGTTTCACGTCGCCGCACCCGGCCGACATGGGCGACGGCGTGATCGACGCCATGGCGGAGTGCCCGGCGGTCATGCCCCAGCTGCACCTCCCCGTGCAGTCGGGATCCGACCGCGTGCTCGCTCGCATGGCGCGCGACTACGACGTCGCGCAGTACGAGGCCTTGGTGACGCGGGTGCGTGCGCGGGTCCCGGGTATCGCGCTCTCCACCGATGTCATCGTCGGGTTCCCGGGCGAGGACGACGACGACTTCGCGGCCACCGAGTCGCTCATGCGCCGTGTCGGCTACGACGCGGCGTTCCTGTTCCGCTACTCGTCGCGTGCGGGAACACGCGCCGCGCGATGGACGGACGACGTCTCGGACGCGGAGAAGGGGCGACGGCTCGAGCGCCTGATCGCGCTGCAGGAGGCGATCTCGGCGACGCACAACCGGGCCCTGGTGGGTGCGGACGTCGAGGTGCTGGTCGAGGGACCGGCGCGGCGTCCGGAGGGCTGGATGAGCGGCAAGACGCCGCAGATGAAAACGGTGGTGTTCCCGGGGCCGGCGGCGCCTGGGTCGCTGGTGACCGTGCGCGTGGAGGCGGCGACTTCGCACACGCTGACCGGAAGGCCGGCGGTGAGGGAGGTGGCATGAACGGGCGAGTGGTGACGGCATTCATCGGGGTGCTCACCGTGGCGTTCGGGGTCATCGGGCTCACGTACCCACTGCACGTGATGGACTGGGTGGGTTTCTCCCCGCTC
Source organism: Thermodesulfobacteriota bacterium (assembly GCA_046727715.1). GTDB lineage: Bacteria > Desulfobacterota > Binatia > DP-6 > DP-6 > CAVQLX01. The sequence goes on along the minus strand of JBKPDC010000138.1, from coordinate 2,591 downwards.
ATGACCAAGCCGAACGCGGCGCCCGTGGAAGCCCGCGCGATCTACGGCGGGCTCTTCTTGGTCCTCGGCATCTTCACCCTGTGGGCGGCGACCTCGCCGCGGGCGCACCGGGCCGAGCTGCTCCTGATCGCTTGCCTGTGGCTCGGCCTCTTCGGCGGGCGAATGGTGGGCGTGTCGATCGAGGGCAGCCCGGGCCTGCTAAACACGCTGGGCGCCATCTTCGAGGTCGTCGTGGGCTGCCTCCTGCTCGCCGCCCCGTACCTGAGTGGCGCCGAGGACGCGGAACCCGCGCCGGCTCCGCCCGCGCCGCTGACCTGATCAGGGGCCCGTCGGGCCGCTGGCCCTTGGTGGTTGCTCCGGCGGCCCCATGACAGGTAGATTTCGGCCCTCCATGAACGCACCGACGGCTGCAGCGACCCCGAGCCCCAACGCCGCCCTGAACGCCTGGGTGGAGGAGTGTGCACGGTTGTGCCAGCCGGCGCGTGTGCAGTGGGTGGACGGCTCGGCAGCCGAACACCGGCAGCTGCTCGGTGAGATGCTCGCCAGCGGCACGTTGCATCGCCTGAACCCCGAGCGGTATCCGAACTGCTACCTCCACCGCTCCGACCCGTCGGACGTCGCGCGCACCGAGCACCTGACCTTCATCTGTACGAGCGCCAAGGACGACGCCGGGCCCACCAACAACTGGATGGCGCCGGCCGAGGCGAAGCAGAAGGTCGGCGCGCTGTTCGACGGCGCGATGCGCGGCCGCACGATGTACGTCATTCCCTACGTCATGGGGCCGCTCGGCTCGCCGGGGTCGAAGGTCGGCGTGGAGATCACGGACAGCCCCTACGTGGTCGCCAACATGCGGATCATGACCCGCATGGGCACGCCGGCGCTCGAGCAGCTCGGTCCTACGGGCACGTTCGTGAAGGGCCTCCACTCGCTCGGCGACCTCTCGCCCGACCGCCGCTTCATCCTTCACTTCCCCGAGGAGAAGCTCATCTGGAGCGTGGGGTCGGGGTACGGTGGCAACGCGCTCCTCGGCAAGAAGTGTTTCGCGCTCCGCATCGCCTCGGTGCAGGCGCGCGAGGAAGGCTGGCTCGCCGAGCACATGCTCATCCTCGGGCTGGAGAGCCCGCAGGGCGAGACCACCTACATCGCGGCGGCATTCCCGTCGGCGTGCGGCAAGACGAACCTCGCCATGCTCGTACCGCCGGCGACCCAGCCGGGATGGAAGGTGTGGACGGTGGGGGACGACATCGCGTGGATGCGCCCGGGTCCCGACGGGCGGCTGTGGGCGATCAACCCCGAAGCGGGCTTCTTCGGCGTCGCCCCCGGGACGTCGTCCAAGACCAACCCGAACGCGATGGCCACCCTGCGCGCCAACTCGATCTTCACCAACGTCGCGGTCACCGAGGACGGCTGCCCGTGGTGGGAGGGCATCGACGGCGAGGTGCCCGAGAAGCTCACCGACTGGCGGGGCCGGCCGTGGACACGCGGCAGCACGGAGAAGGCGGCGCATCCCAACTCGCGCTTCACGGCCCCCGCGCGGCAGTGTCCGTCGATCTCGCCGCACTGGGAGGATCCGCAGGGTGTGCCGATCAGCGCCTTCCTGTTCGGCGGCCGGCGGGCGCGCGTGGCGCCGCTGGTCTTCGAGGCACGCGACTGGGCGCACGGCGTGTTCGTCGGCGCGGCGGTGGCATCGGAGACCACGGCGGCGCAGAGCGGCGCGGTCGGCGTGGTGCGGCGCGATCCCATGGCGATGCTGCCGTTCTGTGGCTACAACATGGCCGACTACTGGGCGCACTGGCTGCGACTCGGTCCGACGCTGAAGCAGGCGCCGCGCATCTTCCACGTCAACTGGTTCCGGCAGGACGCCGACGGGAAGTTTCTCTGGCCCGGGTTCGGCGAGAACTTGCGCGTGTTGCGATGGGTCGCGGAGCGCTGTCAGGGCGCGGGCAAGGCGATCGAGTCGGCGATCGGCTGGCTGCCGGCCGAGGGTGCGCTCGACACCACGGGCCTCGCCGTCGCGCCGGCGACGATGCGCGAGCTGCTGGCGGTGGATCCCGCCGACTGGCGACAGGAGGCCGAGTCGCTCCGCGACTTCTTCGCCAAGTTCGGCGACCGCCTGCCGGCCGAGCTCGAGAACCAGCGTCAGACCCTGCTGGCGCGGCTCGGGTAGTCGGTCGGTCAGCGGGGCACCAGCCCCGCGAGGACGATGCCGCCGTCGACCAGGCGCGCCTCGCACAGCGACGCGTCGCCGCCCTCCTTCTTGATCTCGCGCAGCACCCACTCGAAGTCCTCGCGCGCCTCGTCCGTGTTGGGGAGGGCGTACACGGAAGTCTTGATGGCGACGGCGCCACAGATGTATCTCCCGCTCGATCAGGCCTCCCGCTCCAGCAGTCGCCGGGCGGCGCGCAGCTCGGCCCGCTGCCGTGCGTCCACCTTTGGAAAGCGCAGGTCGAGCGACTCGAGCGCATCGACGACCACCGCCGCCACCACGAGCCGCGTGAACCATTTGTGATCCGCCCGCACCACGAACCACGGGGCGTGCTTGGTCGCGGTGGCGCGGATGGCGTCCTCGTAGCACGCGAGGTACTCCTTCC
>JBKPDC010000137.1:0-7286 GCA_046727715.1 Thermodesulfobacteriota bacterium | reverse complement strand
GCTCCTCGATGGCGCGCTCGGCCTCTTCGGTCGAGCTCATCTCGACGAACCCGAAGCCACGCGACTGGCCCGTGGCGCGGTCGGTGATGACCGAGGCCGATTCGCAGGTGCCGACGCGCGAGAAGAGCTCGCTCAGCTGCTCGCTGGTGGTGGAGAAGGGCAGGTTCCCCACGAAGAGCTTTTTGCCCATCGATCTCTCCTTCTCGGCGTGTCCTGCTCGGCCCTTCGAGTGCGATATCACGCACCGGCCCGGCCCGGGGCCTGCCGTTGCCCACGCCCCCCCGCGCAGATGGCGCTAGCGCAGGCTGCGTTTCTTCGCCCGGAGTCCGCGCCGGCTGCCGCCGTTCTTGCGGAACGCGGGGAAGTCCGGGACGTCCGGTGGGAAGTCACGCGGGAACTCCGTCGCCCGGAATACAGGCGGTGCGCCGCCCGGTCGCGGTGGACGGGGGGCACGTGCCGGCGGCTTGTCGTCGGCGTCGTTCACGCGCAGGCGGCGGCCGCGATGCTCGAGGCTGTCGAATCGCCGGATGGCGTCGGCCGCCATGGCGGAGTCGGAGAACTCCGCGAACGCGAAGCCCCGGGAACGACCCGTGACCCGGTCGACGCCGAGGCGGACGCGGACCCGGGGATCGATCTCGACGAGCAACGTACGCAGCTCGTCCTCGGTGGCCTCGAAACTAAGATTGCCGATGAAAACGGTGGACGAAATTGGACTCCTCCTCAGGACCCGAAATGTGGGGGGACCATAGCAGCTTGGTCGCGTGCGTGCGAGCCTCGGGGTATCACGCGAGCTCGTGCGAGAAGCGAATGTCGCCCTTCCGTACTCCGTCGAGGACGATGTCGACCCCACCGCTCCGCAGCATCCACTCGAGACGGTGGTCGCGGTACTCCCGGCGGAACTGTCCGGACGCGACCAGCTGGGGCAGCATCTCGAACCCGGCCATGCTCTGCATGGCCGCCGCGAACGTGGTGGCGACGCTCGGCCGGGCGACCACGCGCCCGAGCCAGGCGGCGAGCGCGGAGCCGGGCGCCGGCGGCGCGCCCGTCATGGCGGCGGCGTTGACGAAAGGCACCACGCAGACGTCGCCCCACCCGAATGCGTCGCCGTTGAAATACGGGCGGTTCCCGAGTGCCCGGTCGAGATAGGTATTGCAGCCGGCACGCTGCTCGGCCGCACGCGCCTCGAGGCGCTCGGCCAGCTCGCCCGTGGCGCGCTGGAAAATGCGAATCTCGAAGATGGCCCAATTGACCGCCTCGTAGTAGGTGTCGCACAGCTCCTCGAGCATGCGGACCCGGGCCCGCTCGGCGGGCCCCACCGGCAGGAGCGGCGGCGTGGGCCAGCGATCTTCGAGGTACTCGAGGATGATCGTGGAGTCGAACACCGAGACATCCCCGTCGACCAGCGCGGGCACCTCGAGGCGCGGGCTGAGCGCCGCGAACTCGCCGAGGTTGCCCCCCAGCAGGTCGGGCAGCCGCGACTCGAACGCCACGCCCTTCTCCCCGAGCGCGATCTTCACCTTCTGCGCGTAGGGCGACAGCGGGTGTTCGTGCAGGACGACCATCGGGCGCTCTTAGAGCACAGGCGGGGTGTGTGGGCTAGGGGGTGCGAGAGAAAATCAGCCCGGTGCGAGCTGCTCGAACGCCCGCCAGATGGCGGCTTCCTCGAAGAGGAAGGGGTGGATCATCGGGGTGGTCACTCCGGCGCGGGCGAAGGCCTCCAGGCGCGCCCGGCAGTGCGGCGCCGGCCCGATGACGGCCAGGCGGTCGATCAGGTCATCCGTGACGGCGGCGAGGTTGCGGGCGCGGTCCTTCGCCTGCCAGCCGGCCAGGATGGCCGCCGCCTCGTCCGGGAAGCCGCACCAGGCGACGAACCGGTTGTAGACCGAGGTGGCGAAGTACGGTCCCATCATGTGACGGAGCGCGCTGCGCGCACCGGCGACGTCGTCCGTGACGACGGTCTGGAAGCGGCTCACCACCTCGAGCTGCGAGACGTCCCGCCCGGCGCGCTCGGCACCACGGCGGACGTGCTCCAGCATGCGGGGCACCGCCTCGACGGGCATGAAGTTCAGGATGACGCCGTCGGCGATCTCCCCCGCCAGCTCGAGCATCGGCGGCATCAACGCCGCGAGATAGATCGGGACCGGCTGCGGCGGCAGCGACACCAGCCGGAAGCCCTTCGTGCGGATCGTGCGGCCCGCGAACGTGACGCGCTCGCCCGCCAGCATCTGGCGGAGCACGGCGACCGTCTCGCGGATGCGCTGGAGGGGGCGCTCGTAGCCCACGCCACCCCACGCGTCGACGATGATCTCGCTCGACGCTCCGATCCCGAGCACGACGCGGCCAGGGGCGAGCTGGGCGGTGGAGCCTGCACCCGCCGCCATGACCGACGGCGTGCGCGTGTAGACCGGGACGACCGCCGTGCCGATCCGGAGCCGTGCCGTGCAGGTCGCGACCGCCGCGCCGACCACGAAGGCGTCGGGTCCGGCGCCGGTATCGGCGATCCAGACGCTGTCGTAGCCGAGGGCCTCGACGCGCTCGGCGACGCGGCGGCACATGCCGAGATCGGGTGGAAGCGGCAAGCTGGCGCCGAGACGCATCGGGGGTGGTCCATCGCACGCCACGGCCCGCGGGACAAGCCGTTGCGTTCGGGACCTGGGGTGGCCTCACCACTTCTCGTATTGCACGGCCCGCCGCGCGTATCCGCCCGCGCGCAGCGCGTCGCGCAGTCGCGGCACGATGTCCCCGACACCGCAGATGAAGAAGTGTCGCGACCGTTCGGTGTCGTGTTCGAGGTACCGCCGCCGGACCTCGTCCTCCGTGATCATCGGAGCGATCTGGTGCAGCCGCAACCCGCCGAGCACAGCCAGCTCGTCGCGGTAGATCGGAAGCGAGGCGGCATAGAGCAGCGTCACCGGATGCACCGCGGTCGCGAGCGCGCGCCGCACCATCGGGCGGATGGGCGCGATCCCGGTGTCGACGGCGACGAACACCGCCGCGGCGTCGGGGGCACGGTCGAGCACGAAGGTTCCCCACGGGCCGGTGAAGTGGAGCGTGGCCCCCGGGGTCAGATCGAAGAGATAGCGCGAGCCGGGTCCGCCGGGCACCAGGTTGAGCAGCAGCTCGACACGTTCGGGCTCCTCCGGGCTGGAGGCGATCGAGTACGGGCGAATCAGGCGCTCGCCGCCGATGGGCAGCAGGCACGAGAGAAACTGCCCGGGGCGGAACGCGAGGCCGCCGGGGATGCGGAAGAAGAAGGAGCGGGTGTCGGCACCGTGGTCGACGACGGACTCGAGGACCGCCGTCCGCTCCTCAGCCATGGCTCTCGGAGATCTGGTTGATCGTGTAGCGCGGGATCAGGACCTCGATGACGGCGTCGTTGTCCTCGATCACCGCCTGGCAGCCGAGTCGTGACGTGGGCGTCAAGCCAGGCGCCTTGTCGAGGAGGTCGTCCTCGTTGTCCTCGGCCGGCGAGAGGCCGTCGACACCACGCTTCACGACCACGTGACAGGTCGTGCACGCGCAATTACCGCCGCAGGCGTGCTCCAGCGGGACGCCGTGCGCGAGCAGGATGTCGAGGATCGAGCCCGGGCGCCCGTCATGCTGGAAGGGCGCGTTGCGGAGATCGACCTCGAGCACCCGCTCGGGCTCACCACTCTCGAATCGCACGATCACCTTCGCCATCGAGGAGTCGGTTCTACCAGGGGCCTCCGACTCGGGCGAGTCGGCGAGCCGGAACCCTGGCGATGCGGGCGCAGCCTGGTGTAAGGCATGAGCTCCATGGCGATTCACTACGAGAAGGACGGCCACGTCGTCACCATCACCATCGACCGCCCCGAGGCGCGCAACTCGCTCGACATCGAGCATTTCGGCCAGCTGGCCGACAGCTGGGTGCGCTTCCGGGACGACGCGGACGCGTTCGTCGCCATCCTGACCGGGGTGGGCGACGTATACTGCGTGGGTGCCGATCTGAAGCGCTTCATCCCCCTCGTCACCGAACGGGCGGACAAGCTGGCGGCGGGCGAGTCGATGCAGCAGGTGGGCGACTCGCGCTACACCATGGCCCACTCGCTCGTCGCCGTGCTGCGCGACGGCGCCGTGCTCCCCGAGACGGGCGAGGAGTTCAAGCTCTACAAGCCGGTCATCGCCGCCATCAACGGCATCTGCGCCGCCGGCGGCCTCGAGATGATGTGGAACACCGATCTCCGCGTCTGCGCCGAGGACGCCTGGTTCCAGCTCGCCGAGCCGCGCCGCGGCCTCTTCCCCGGCGGCGGCTCGACGGTGCACAGCGCGCGGCAGCTCTCCTGGTGTCACGCCATGGAGGTCGTGCTCCTGGCGGACCGGATCAGCGCTCAGCGCGCCCACGAGATGGGGCTCGTGAATCGTGTGGTGCCACGCGACCAGGTGCTCGCGGAGGCACGCAGGCTCGCCGACACCGTCTGCCTGAACGGCCCGCTGGCCGTCCGCGCCTGCAAGCAGTCGGCCAAGGAGAGCACGTTCCTGCCGCTCAAGGAGGCGCTGGAGAACGAGATGAGCTTCTCGGCGACCGTCTTCATGAGCGACGACGCCAAGGAGGGTATCAAGGCGTTCAAGGAGAAGCGGCCGCCGGTGTGGACCGGTCGCTGATTCATCCCGTCAGCCGGAAGCGCTCCGCCGCAGCCGCCGCCCGCGAGGACCGATCCGCGCAGGCGACACCATCGCACGACGGATCCGCCGCGCGCGTCTTGGCAATCGCCCGGGCGGATGGGCAGCCCGGGCAGCGTGAGTCACTAGCTCCGCCTACTGTTGACCCCCATGGAAGTGGAGCGATAGTACATTGGCCGGCGAGCTGTCCCGGTGGAGTGTCCCCGCTGCCAGCATCCGAACCCCGCCGACTCCCGCTTCTGCGGTCGGTGTGGCGTCCGTCTCGCACGCGAGGGGGTCTGCCCGCACTGCGGCCGCCCGAATGCCGACGGCCAGATCTTCTGCAACGGGTGCGGCGGCCCCCTCGGCGTGCCTGATGCTGTTCGAACGGATAGGGGCAGAGGAGCGGAACAGCGAGCCGGAATGACAGTGGATAGCGAGGCCCGTGAGCTGCCCAACACGGCGCTGGAGCTGACCGGCATGAGACCCGGGATCTCTCGCGAGCGGTGGTGAGCCGACAGCTCAGCGCCCGGTCGCTCGGCCGCCCTGGAAACCAGAGGAGGGAGTATGAGCAAAGCGTTCCTTGTCGTGGCTATCACCACCGGGCTCCTCTGTACGGCGATGCACGCCGTTGCGGACGAACCCACGAACCCCGCAGCCGCCGTGTTGAAGTCCCACATCATGGTTAAGCCGGAAGACCTAAAGTGGGAAGCCTGCTCTGCGGCGATTCCGCCTGGCGCGCGGTGTGCGACGATCGAAGGTGACCGAGGGGCGCCGAACGTTCTGTTCACCTACCGCCTCAAGATGCCCGACAACTATAAGATTCCCCCGCACTTTCACCCCGCCGACGAGCACCTCACCGTCATCTCGGGGACCTTCAACATGGGCCTTGGTCGAGAGTTCGACGCGAACGCGATGAGTCCCATGGTTGCAGGAAGTTTCATGGTGATGCCAAAGGGAGCTCCGCATTACGCGTCGACTCGTGGCGAGACCGTTCTTCAAGTCCACGCCATCGGTCCCTGGGGCTTGACCTACGTCAATCCGGACGACGATCCGCGGAAGTAGCTCTGAGGGACGTGCGGCCTAACAAGGGGCTGGGCGGACCGGCGGGCAGCCGTGCTACTTCATGCAAGCGCCGGTGGCCGCCGGCCGCTCAGCCGCGGGTCGTTAGGCCTACTCGCAACACGCGACATCGAGGAGGGCACGTGATGAGAAGCATGAAACGGGCAGCCCTCGACAGAATGGAACTGGAATACGAGATCCGCGGATCTGGCGAGCCCATCGTGCTGGTGCATCATGGTGCCGGCGCTGATTGGTTCGACCCACTTTGGGAGGAGCCGTCTCTCAGCGCCCGCTACCGCCTGGTTCGTTATCATCGAGTTGGGTACGCGGGCAGCAGCCGACTGGTGCCGCCGCTTACTTTCGCTCAGGAGGCAAAGAGCTTTCGCGCGCTGGTGCGCCATCTCGGCCTGGCGCGGGTACACGTCGTCGGGCACTCCGCCAGCGCTTGTATCGCCCTCCAGATCGCGTTGGACGCCTCGGATAGTGTTCACTCGCTCGCGCTCCTGGAGCCCGCGTTGGTGGCAGTGCCGAGCCCTCCGGAGGTTCCTCGGGCTCTTGAGCTGTACCGGGCTGGCGACACGACCGCAGCCATCGACACCTTTCTTCGAGGGACATGCGGCGCGCAGTACCGCCCGGTGCTGGAAAAGGCAGTTCCCGGTGCCATTGAGCAGGCGTTGGCCGACGCCGCCACCTTCTTTGAACACGAACTGCCTGCCTTGCGGCAGTGGTCATTCGGGCCAGACGAGGCACGTCACGTCCTGCAGCCGGTCCTTGCAGTGATCGGAGACCAGAGCGATTCACGCTTCCATCAGCGACAGAAACTACTGCTCGAGTGGCTGCCGAACGTGGAGCCGTTTGTTCTCCCGGGTGCGGGACACTTACTGCACCTGCAGAATGCGAGCGGCATGGCGGCGGGCCTGGCAGCCTTCTTTGCGCGTCACTCGGTCGGTATAGCTGTGTGACAGTCACCGGTGCGGTTCATGCTCGCGCACCGGCTGCGCCACATCGAGTTCCTCGATGCCGCCATCGCGACCTGCGATCGCCACATCGCGACGCTGACGGCCTACCGGCGCTTCGTCGGCTTCCCCGGCCGTCCGACGCAGGGCTGTCGACTCGTCGTAGAGCCGTCAACGAGTCGCCCGAGGCGTAGAGATACGTGCTCGCGTACTCCCAGTATCCGTCGCAGCGTCGCGGCGCGCGCGTCAGAGGCACGACGGTGCGCCCCCCGTCGGAGCGCACGACGATCGTGCGCTCCACATCGAGGAGGTCGAAGTTCGTCAGCGCGACCGGGGGCAACGCCGAGAGGTCGAAAGTCTGCATGAAGCCATATGGCGGCCCCTGCGGATCCGGCGAGAACTCCCCCACCAGAATGACGGGCGGCACCCGATCGGCGGCTGGGCTCCCCAGCAGCTCGTAGAGGCGGAGGAAGCCCGCGAGATGGAAGGGCGTGCGGCTAGGGGTCAGCCGTTCGCGACGCGCTTGCTCGGCACGGGTGGTGTCGGAACGCTCAGCGCCGCCGCGGTCTCCTCGTCCGTCATGTGGAGGAGCGCCTCGCCGCGATCCTTCCATTCGTCCGGGAACACGAAGTTCGGCTTCGCATGTGG
>JBKPDC010000136.1:0-2869 GCA_046727715.1 Thermodesulfobacteriota bacterium | reverse complement strand
GGACGGCCAGGAGTAGCGTCGAGTCGGCGTGGTGGTGCGGGAACCGGAAACGCGAGGTTCCACATGCCGATCGCAGTTTGCTTCGCCGTCGCGCTCGTGACCCTGGGTTTCCAGGTGGTCCGGGCCGCGGCGGAGCCCGGTGTCATGTTCCGGGACGACGGGCGCACGATCGTCTACCGAGCCAGGCCCGGGGATACCCCGACGAGCGTGGCGCAAGCGCTGGGCGTGCCGCTCGACGCGCTCCTCGCGGCGCAGGGGATTCGCGACGGCGCCCGGGTGCCCGTGGGCTTCGAGTACCGCGTCGCCAACCCGCTCGCAGCGCGGGTGGAGGCTGCCGAGCGACGCGCCAGCGATGTCGCGCGGCAGCTCGTCGCGGCCGAGTCCAGAGCCGCCGCCGCCGAGCATCAGCTCGCCGGTGTGCAGCACACCGAGGAGCTGCGGGTCGATCAGCGGCAGCGGCTGGCGCAGCTCGAGGGACGCTGGCGGCTCGCGTTCTGGGCGGTCGTCGGTCTCTCGCTCGCGCTCGCTGTCGCGGGCGCGGTCGCCACCGTGGCGCGGCGCCGCGAGCGGGGTGCGACGCACTACGCGCGCTCGATGGCGCACGAGCTGGAGGAGAAGCGGCGCAGCGGCCTGGCGGAGCGCCAGCAGAGCGCGCGGCGCATCGTCGAGCTCGAGGACCGCGTCCGGCAACTCGAGGCGCAGCTCGGGGATCGGGTCCGGTCCGTTCCGCGGAGCGCATAGCGCACGGCTCGCGCGGCGCGCGCCGGCGTACGCGGCTATGCCCGCCTGAGACGCGCCCCGCGCGGGGCGAGCAGGTCGTCCACTGCAATCGTCACGTCCGGGAAAGCAACCAGGCCGAGCCGCTCGCCGCGGCGGAGGACCGAGCGCTCGAGATAGCGCCGGCGGGGGGCGCTCGGGGCGGTGTAGTTCTCGACGCAGTCCTCACGCAGGTTGACGAGCACATACTGCGGCACGCCGTTCTTCGCGTAGATCGGGCCCTTCGTGAGCCGGTCCTGCGTCAGCGACGAGTCGGCGACCTCGAAGAGAGCGTAGGCCCGCGACGGGTGGGCGGTGGCGTACTCGTCGGGATCGAGCGGAACGATGGCGACGTCCGGCTCTGGCGCCGATCGCCGGCCCGCGATGTAGTCGAGCTGGGGACGCACGATGGCGCGATCGCCGACGGCGCGCGCGAGGGCGTGCTGGACCCGCGATACGCCTGAGGCATGCGGCGGATTCTGCGGCTCGCCGGCGACGATCACGCCCTCGAGGAGCTCGACGTGGTCGTCTTCGCCGAGTACCCCCTCGTCGACCAGGCCGTAATACTCGGCGACGGTGTATCCGGATGCGCGCCGTGGGGTTCTCATCGCCCATCCCATGTGCGACGGCTACACCTGCACGCCGCTCGCCGCAATGCCTGGAGCCGGAACGTTCCGCGCGTCAGCGATCGCGGGACGGAGTCGCCTCGTATCCCGCGCAGACCCGCACCGGCAGCGGCGGGTAGCGCACGAAGCGCGCGTCGGTCTCGGCGCGCAGGCAGCGCCAGAACGTGCTGCCGCGCTTCGTCGTCTGTGTGCGCGCGTGGCGGCAGCGCGCGCAGAGACCGACGACGGCGTCAGCCCCGCGCGTTCCGGAACTCGACATACTCCACCATGGCGCGCAGAGCGGAGACGGCGCGGTGCGCGCTCGGGTAGCAGAGTCGCCCGCCCTCGCGCACCGCGACCGGCCCAGGGTTGCCGTAGGCGCGGTCGGCGTACACGAGCTCGGTGGCCACCAGCACGGGCTTCTGGTGGCGCTCAGATGCCGTACGTGCGGCCTCGGCGTAGCGCCGCTCCTGGCGTTCGTGGAACTCGGCGATGCGGTCGAGCCCGTGCCCCGGGAAGAAGCGGCCGGTGCGGAGCACGTGCGCCTGGTTCGCCTGGATCCCGAGTCCGAGGAAGACGACGGCGTCCACGTCGGGGTGGGCGCAGATCAGGTCGAGCGCGTCGGGGATGGTGTCGCGCGTCTCGCCGCCGGCGAGATCGACGGGGTTCTGACGGCTCCAGCGCGCGGGCAGCATCGCGTCGATGTGGGCGCGGAGGTCGGCGGGGAGCGCCATCACGTCGAGGCCCGCCGCGACGCAGGCGTCGGCCGTGAGGACGCCCCAGCCACCGGCGGTCGTGAAGATGATGACTCGCCGGCCGCGCGGCAGCGGCTGGGTGGCGAACGTCGCCGCCCATTCGAACGCCTGCTCCACGGTCGGCGCGCGCAGCACGCCGAGCTGGCGGCAGACGCCGTCGAACACGCGGTCGTCGGAGGCGAGCGAGCCGGTATGGCTGGCCGCTGCACGCTGGCCCGCGCCGGCGGCGCCGCCCTTCAGGATGACCAACGGCTTCATCGCGGCCAGGCGGCGGATCGCGCCCAGGAACGCGCGACCGTCGCCGACTCCCTCGGCGTATGCGAGGGCGACGGCGGTGTCGGGGTCCGCGGCGAAGTAGTCGAGGTAGTCGGCGATCGTGGTCTGCGCGGAGTTGCCGCACGAGATCGCCTTGCTGACGCCGATGCCCGTCAGCACCGCGTAGTTGAGGAACGCCGAGCACAGGTTGCCGCTCTGGCTCGCCACCGAGATGCGCCCCGGCGGCGGGTAGGGCGCCACGATCTGCGCGCACAGGTCGTCGGCGGTCGAGACCAGGCCCTGGCCGTTCGGCCCCGCGAGCAGCACGCCGCACTCGTTCGCCGTCGTGACCAGCTCGGCTTCGAGGCCCTTCCCTTCTGGCCCCGCCTCGCCGTAGCCGCCGCTGGCGACGAAGGCAGCGCGCACGCCGCGCGCGGCGCACGCGCGCAGCAGATCGGCGTTGCCCGCCGCCGGTGTGCAGACGACCACCAGGTCGGC
>JBKPDC010000135.1:0-12207 GCA_046727715.1 Thermodesulfobacteriota bacterium | reverse complement strand
GCTGCTCGTCGTCGCCGCGGGTGCGGTCGCCGGCGGCTACGGCGTCCTCCAGCACTTCACCGGCGTCGACTGGTACCGCGAGGCCGTCGGCCGTGGCACGCGAGTCCGGCCGCGCGTGCCGGGCGCGGAGGGCTTCGCGGTCGTCGGCTTCTTCCGCAACTATCTCACCTATGCGCATGCCATGATCTTCCCGCTCGCGTGGGCGGGCGCCTTCGCGCTGCGCGGCTCCGTCCTCGGGATGATCGCCGCCGTGCTCCTGACACTCGCCATCGTCTTCTCGACGGCGCGGGGGGTGTGGATCGGCGCTGTCGGCGGCGCCGTGCTGCTCGCGCTGCTGAGTCGCGGGCGGCGCGGACTCGGCCTCGTCACCGCGGGCGTCGTGGTGGCTGCGGCGGGGGTGGCGATGTCACCCGGGCTGCGCGCGCAGGCCGCGCCGCTGTTCACGCTGGGGGGCGTCAACACCGGGCGCACGGCGATCTACGCGGCGAACCTGGAGATCATCCACGACCATCCGCTGCTCGGGCTCGGCTTCGGGCGCTACAAGACCGCGGCGAGTCCGTACTACGACCGCCACCCCGACGCCGACCGCCGCTCGCATGCCCACAGCAACGTCCTCCAGATCGCCGCCGAGGCGGGGCTCCTCGGGCTCGCCGCGTTCTGCCTCCTGTTCGCCGTGATCCTGCGCCGGGGGTACGACGCCGTACGCGCCGCGGCCGACGGCCCGCAGTGGGCAGCGGCGGCGGGTGCATGGGCCGGCGTCGCCACGTTCTTCCTCGCTGGGCTCACGCAGTACAGCTTCGGGGACGCCGAGGTCGTGATCCCCATGTGGCTCGCCGCCGCCGTCCTCATGCGGTGTGCGGACGGCGCGCACACGGAGCGCGCCTGATGGAGATCCTGCACGTCGACCCAGAACGCGGCTGGGGCGGCGGCGAAGTGCAGGTCGTGTCGCTGCTGCGCGAGCTCGCGGCACGCGGCCATCGCTCGAGCGTCGCCGCCGACCCGCGGGGGCGGCTCGCGGGCGAGGCGGCGGCGGTGGGCGTCCCCGTGGCGCCGCTGCCGATCGCACACGCGCTCGACGTGCGCGCCGGCGTGCGGCTGCGGCATCTCGTGGCGGGACACGACGTCGTCCACTTTCACACCGCACGTGCCCATGCGCTGGCCCCCTTCTGCGGGGGGACCGGCGCGCGCCTCGTCGTGACACGGCGCATGGACTACGTGCCGCGCGGGGGGCCCTACGCGCGCTGGCTCTACAACCACGTGGTGGACGCCGTGATTGCGATCTCCGATGGCGTCCGGGCGGCGCTCCTGCGGGCGGGTGTCCGCCCGGAGCGTATCCGGGTCGTGCCGAGCGGGATCGACCCCGCGTCCGTGGAGCCGGCCCCCGGAGATCGCGCCGCCACGCGGGAGCGCTGGCGTGTCGCGGGCGACGCCATCCTCGTGCTCGTGCTCGGTGCGCTCGAGCGCCGCAAGGGCCATGCGGTGCTGCTCGACGCCGCGGGACGGCTCGATCGCGACGCGCCGTTCCTGCACTACGTCTTCTGCGGCGACGGCAGGGAACGCCGAGCGCTGGCCGCGGCAGCGGCACGACTCGGCGACCGTGTCGTCTTCGCCGGCTTTCAGCGCGACGTCGCTGCCTGCCTCGCCGCGGCCGACGTGGTGGCGCTCCCCTCGCTGCAGGAGGGCCTCGGCGTGGCAGCGCTGGAAGCGATGGCGGCCGGGCGCCCCGTCGTAGCGAGTCGTGTGGGCGGGCTCGCCGAAGTGGTCGTCGAGGGCGAGACGGGGCTGCTCGCCGCGCCGGGCGACGCGGCAGCCCTGGCTGCCGCGCTGCGCACGGTGGCGGGGGACCCCGCGCTGCGCGCACGCCTGGGGCACGGTGGGCGGGCGCGCGTGCTCGCCCGCTACACCGCCGCACGGATGGCGGAGGGGACGCTCGCCTGCTACGGGAAGGCGCCATGCGCGGCGTGAGGGGGAGGCGGCTGCTGGCGCTGGTGCGCCGACTGCGCGGGGTGCGCGTGCTCGTGGTGGGCGACCTGATGCTCGACCAGTTCGTCTGGGGCCGGGTCGAGCGCATCTCACCCGAGGCGCCGGTCCCCGTGGTGCACGTCACCGACGAGGACGTGCGTCCCGGCGGGGCGGGCAACGTCGTCAGCAACGTGGCGGCGCTCGGCGGCCGCGCGGCGATCGGCGGCATCGTCGGCCGCGACGGCGCGGGCACGCGGCTCCGCGCCGCGCTTGCCGCGCTCCGCGCCGACACCAGCGGCATCCTCGCCACGCGCGAGACCTCCACCATCCGGAAGACGCGCATCATCGCGCATCACCAGCAGGTCGTCCGACTCGATCGTGAGGGGCCCCCGGCGCACGACGGTCCGGCGGCGCGGCGGCTGTGCAACTGGGTCCTCGGCCAGCTCTACCGGGCCGACGTGGTGGTCGTCTCGGACTACGGCAAGGGAACGATCGGTCCCGCCCTGCTCGAGGCCCTGGCCGTCGCCCACGCGCGCCGGCCCTTCACTTGGGTCGTCGATCCCAAGCGGGCGAACTTCCCGCACTACCGGCACGTCTCGCTCGTGAAGCCGAACGTGGAGGAAGCCGCCGCCGCGGCCGGCGTCGAGATCCGCGACGGTGCCTCGCTGCGCGCCGCGGGGATCCGGCTGCTCGAACGCTGGGACGCCGACGCGGTGCTGGTCTCGCGCGGCGAGCACGGCATGACGCTCTTCCGCCGCGGCCACCAGGTCCGCGAGTTCCCGACGGCCGCGCGCGCCGTCTTCGACGTCACCGGCGCCGGCGATACCGTGGTGGCAACCTGCGCGCTCGCGCTCGGCGCCGGCGCCACCCTGGAGGAGGCCGCCCTCCTCGCCAACCATGCCGCCGGCATCGTGGTCGGGAAGGTCGGTACCGTTGCGGTGACGGCCGCGGAGCTGGCGACCGCGGTGCGGCATGGGTGACGGCGCTCGTCGCGCCCCCGTCGAAGGGAGACCAGCGTGCGCTCCATGACGGGCTTCGGCGCGGGCGCGGCGGAGGCGCCCGGCGCCCGTGTCACGGTCGAGGTGCGCGGCGTTAACCAGCGCCACCTCGACGTGCGCATCGCCGCGCCGCGGGAGTACGCCGCGTGGGAGAGCGAGCTGCGCGATCGCGTGCGGGCCCAGGTCGCGCGCGGCCGGGTGGACGTCACGGTGGTGCGGACGCCGGTGGCCACGCGGCGGCGCTACCGCGTCGCGGTGCGCCAGGAGCTTGGCGTCGCGTACGTCGAGGCGGCGCGCGCGCTCGGCCGCCGGCTGCGACTCCCGGGAGAGGTGACGCTTGCCGATGTGCTCCGGCTGCCGGAGCTGTTCGATGTGGCCGAGCGGCCGCCGGAGCCCGCGCGCGAGCTGCCCGCGGTGCGCCGTGCGCTGACTGCCGCGCTGCGCGCCTTCACGCGCGAGCGCCTGCGCGAGGGCCGCCACGTGCAGCGTGACATGTCCCGGCGGACGGCGACGCTCCGCCGGCTCGTGGGTCGCATCCGCACCCGGCTGCCGGTGCTGCAGCGGACGCTGCGCGGACGCGCGGAGGAGCGTCTCGGGCGGCTCGTGTCCGGCGTCGACATCGACCAGGCGCGGCTGGCCCAGGAGCTGGCGGCGCTGGCCGACCGCGGCGACGTCACCGAGGAGCTCGTGCGGCTCGACAGCCACCTCGCGGCGCTGGCCGCAGCGCTGCGCGACCGGGCGCCCGCCGGCAAGCGCGTCGAGTTCCTGCTCCAGGAGATCCTGCGCGAGCTCAACACGACCGGAGCCAAGGCAGCGGACGTGCAGACCAATGCCTGGGTGCTCGCGGGTAAGGCCGAGGTGGAAAAGCTCCGGGAGCAGGTACAAAACGTCGAGTGACGGCCGTGCTGATCACGATCTCAGGGCTCCCCGGGAGCGGCAAGACGACCGTCGCGCGACTCGTTGCCCGCGACCTCGGCCTCGAGCACGTCTACGCGGGCAACATCTTCCGGGGACAGGCGGAGGCGAACGGCCTCACGCTGGAGGAATACCTCCGTCGTGCCGAGACCGACCCGTCGATCGACCGCGAGCTGGACCGCCAGATGGAGGCACGGGCCGCCCGCGGGCAGGCCGTCCTGGAGGGCCGCCTGGCGGCCTTCATGGCCGACCGGGCCGGGGCCGAGGCCCTGAAAGTTTTCCTGGAGGCCTCCGAGGCCGTCCGGGCGCAGCGGATCAGCGGCCGGGAGGGAGGGGCCGCGGCGCAGCGTCTGCGCGAGATCCAGGCGCGGGAGGCGTCGGACCACCGGCGCTACCTTGACCTCTACGGGGTCGATTACCACGATCGCACACGATACGATGTCGTCGTGGAGACGGACCGGCGCACGCCCGAGGAGGTTGCCGAGGCCATCGTGGAGCGGGCGCGCGCGCGCTTCGCCCCCGACGACGCCAGCACATGACCCTCGGCGATCTCACCGAAAAAGTCCGCGCGTACAATCCCACGGCGCCCCTCGACGTCATCGAGCGCGCCTATGCGTTCTCGGCCCAGGTGCACGAAGGCCAGCGCCGGCAATCCGGCGAGCCGTACCTCACCCACCCCCTCCAGGTCGCCAGCATCATCGCCGACCTGCGGCTCGACGTCCCGAGCATCGTCACCGGGCTCCTGCACGACACGGTCGAGGACACGCTCGCGACGCTGCCGCAGCTCGACGAGCTGTTCGGCGAGGAGGTCGCCGGGCTCGTCGACGGCGTCACGAAGATCGGCCAGATCAACTTCACGTCGCGGGAGGAGAAGCAGGCGGAGAACTTCCGCAAGATGCTCCTCGCGATGGCCAGGGACATCCGGGTCATCCTGATCAAGCTGGCCGACCGGACGCACAACATGCGGACCCTCACGCACCTGCGGCCGGAGAAGCAGATCGAGATCGCGCAGGAGACCCTCGACATCTATGCCCCGCTCGCGCACCGCCTCGGCATCTACGGCATGAAGAGCGAGCTCGAGGACAACGCGCTGCGCTTCCTCCACCCCGAGGTGTACTACCAGCTGAAGCGGAGCGTCGCGAAGAGGAAGGCCGAGCGCGAGCGCTACCTGAAGGAGGTCATCGCGGTCCTCGAGCGCAAGCTCAGGGAGGCCGGACTCGAGGGTGGGGAGGTCAGCGGGCGCCCGAAGCACTTCTTCTCGATCTACCAGAAGATGCAGGCGCAGAACCTGCTCTACGATCAGATCTACGACCTCATCGCGTTCCGCATCGTCGTCGACTCGGTGAGTGAATGTTACGAGGCGCTCGGCGTGGTGCATGCCAGCTGGCGGCCCGTCCCCGGGCGGTTCAAGGACTACGTCGCGGTGCCGAAGACCAACGGGTACCAGTCGCTGCACACGACGGTGATCGGGCCGTACGGCGAACGCATCGAGATCCAGATCCGCACCCGGGAGATGCACCGCGTGGCGGAGTACGGCATCGCCGCGCACTGGCGCTACAAAGGCCCAGGGACCGACGGCGCGGGGGACACCGACCAGCGCTTCGCCTGGCTGCGCCAGATGCTCGAGTGGCAGCACAACCTCTCCGATCCCGACGAGTTCCTGCGCACGGTGAAGGAGGACCTCTTCAGCGAGGAGGTCTTCGTCTTCACGCCGAAGGGCGACCTGCTCAACTTCCCCGTCGCCTCCACGGTGATCGACTTTGCCTACCGCATCCACTCCGAGGTGGGGCGGCACTGCGCCGGCGCGCGCGTCAACGGGAAGCTCGTGCCGCTGCGCTACCAGCTCCAGAGCGGCGACACGGTGGAGATCATCACGACCGCGAACCAGGCGCCGTCGAAGGATTGGCTCAAGCTGGTGAAGACGTCACGCGCCAAGGCGCGCATCCGGGCGTACATCAAGAGCCAGCAGAGCCAGCGCTCGGTGGCGGTGGGGCGCGAGATCCTCGAGCGCGACCTCGGCCGCCACCACCTGGACCTCGCCAAGCTCCGCAAGGACGGCACGCTCGCGCGGATCCTCGGGGAGCTCGCGATCGCGGACGAGGAAACCCTTCTCGCCGACGTCGGCTACGGCAAGGTCACGGCACAGCAGGTCCTCGGCAAGATGTTCCCGGAAGAGGAAGTCGAGCGGCGCCGGGAGCAGAAGGAGAGCGCGCTCCAGCGCCTCATGCGGCTCGTCAGCCGCCAGCCGAAGAGCGGCGTGCAGGTGTCGGGGGTCGAGGACATGCTGGTGCGCTTCGGCAAGTGCTGCCAGCCGCTGCCGGGCGAACGCATCGCCGGCTTCATCACGCGCGGGCGCGGCGTGACGGTGCACGCGCACGACTGTCCCAAGGTGCTCGAGACCGATCCGCAGCGGCGCATCGACGTGCAGTGGGAGAACGGCAAGGGCACGCCGCGGCCGGTGCGCATCGAGGTCACCTGTGTGGACCGCCCGGGCCTGCTGGCGGCGATGTCGAAGGCGATCAGCTCCACGGGCACCAACATCGCGCGCGCGCAGGTGCACGCGATGGGCGACCACAAGGCTGCCAATACCTTCGAGCTGATGGTGTCGAGCATGGACGAGCTGAACCTGGTCATGCGGAACCTCGGCCGCGTGCGCGGCGTGATGAAGGTGCATCGGGTGCGCGCGTGAGGCGTACCGTCGAGGCGGAGGACGCGCCGAAGCCGGTCGGTCCGTATGCGCAGGCGGTCCTGGCGGGCGACTTCGTGTTCCTGGCCGGCCAGATCGGCCTCGACCCGGCGACCGGGAAGCTGGTCGCGGGCGGAACCCGGGAGCAGCTGGTGCAGGTGCTGGAGAACCTGCACGCGGTCCTGCACGCCACGGGGCACGGGCTCGGCGACGTCGTGAGGACGACCGTCTATCTCGTCGACTTGCGGGAGATGGCGCTCGTGAACGACGTCTACGCGCGCTACTTTCCGGCGCCGCACCCGGCGCGCGCCACCGTGCAGGTGGCCGCACTGCCCGCGGGAGCGCGGGTGGAGATCGAGGCGGTCGCGATGCGCGGCGGCGCCTAGCGTCCCCGTCCGCGCACGTTGATGGGAAGCAAGCCGTTCGCCGTCGTCGTGACGATCGCCTTCAGTCTCGTGGGGGTCCTGGGCGACTACTATCTGAAGCTGGCGAGTGCCCAC
The DNA here is from genome assembly GCA_046727715.1 of Thermodesulfobacteriota bacterium. Taxonomy (GTDB): domain Bacteria; phylum Desulfobacterota; class Binatia; order DP-6; family DP-6; genus CAVQLX01. The sequence goes on along the minus strand of JBKPDC010000135.1, from coordinate 5,146 downwards.
GACAACGCGCTCAGGTCACGCGCCTTCTACGTCGGCTTCGTCGTCTACGCGTCGACGGCGTTTGGCTGGGTCTTCGTGATGAAGCACTTGAAGCTCGCGACGATCGGCGTCGTCTACTCGGTCTCGATGGTGCTGTTCCTGACCGCGATCGGCGTGGCGGTCTTCCGGGAGCCGCTCGGTGCCTACGAGGTCGCCGGGCTCGTGATGGCCGTCGCCGCGCTGATCCTGCTGGCTAGGTTCGCGTAGCCGCACGGTCGAGCTCACGAGCGGTCGCCACCTAATCGCGGTCGGTCGATCGCCCAGCGGCCCCCGGACGTGAATTGCCACTGGCAAGGCCATCGTCGGACCGCGCCAGCGTCGCTGCACATCCCGAAGCCGACAGCTGCAGCGTGGTCTCCGTCATCACCTGTGAGCGTGACTTGCGAGCCAGCTTGATATAAACTCTGCCCGATTCAAGATGAGGGCTGGGTCGCAGCGATCTTTCGTGTTCCGCTCCTGGGGCGGTCGCCGCGTGGGTGCGGGACGACCTCGGGCACCGGGTCGTCATGCCGTGCCGCACCGCGGCCGCGCCGCGCACGATCGCCACGTCCCTGTGCACGTAACCCAGCCACCCCTCGTCAGCGAGCGCGCCGCCTGTTCCAGCTAGGGAATCCTGTCCGAGAAGCGAATGATCGCGCTCTCGGGGAATCGTAGCGGCCCGTACTCCCCTGACCGCCCAGGAGCCTTGACGCGGGCCTACCCTGCCACTGCCGGTTCGAGGAGCACACCGTGCGAGCGCGGCACGCCAGATCGGCTACACCGCCTTCGCCACCCGACCGCTGCGGAGACAGCGCGTGCAGACCAGGAGGTGCTTTGCGGCGCCGCCGACGCGGGCCCGGACGCGCTGGAGGTTCGGACGCCACACGCGCTTCGTCTTGTTGTTCGCGTGACTCACGTGGTTGCCGACCGAGCGCTGCTTCCCGCAGACCTCACATGCGCGCGCCATAGGGGGCCGGGAGGTACCATGGCCCGGGTGGCCTGGCAAACGGGTGACCCGTCAGCCGCCCTCGCGAATGCGCCGGATGAGCTCGGTGGTGGAAACCCCCGGGACCAGATCGATGCGCTCGACGCGCCCGCCGCGGCCGAGCACCACGTCGCGGCCCACGATCTCCTCGGGTCCCCAATCGGCTCCCTTCACGAGCACGTCGGGCCCCAGCGTCTCGATCAGCCGCAGCGGCGTGTCTTCAGAGAAGGCGACGACATGGTCCACGGCCGCCAGCGCGGCCAGCACCTCGGCGCGTTCCGCCAGGCGCAGCACGGGGCGCCCGGGACCCTTCTGCCGCCGGACCGAGTCGTCGTCGTTGAGTCCCACCACCAGCACGTCGCCGAGCGCGCGCGCGGCCTCGAGGTAGCGCACGTGCCCGAGGTGGAGCAGGTCGAAGCAGCCGTTGGTGAAGACCACGCGAGCACCGGCCGCCTGCCGACCGGCGAGCGCGCGGCGCAGCGACGCGACGTCGGAAGCCACCTTGGCACGCGCCATGGCGCCTGACCATATCGCGTCGGGGCCGCCGGCCCAACGGCGACTGCCTTGACCCTCCCCGGGGCGCGGGCTACACCCCGCGCGGAATGCCGAATCATCGGCGCCGTCGCTGGCGCGAGGCCATGACGGTCCGGGTGGACCTGAATGGGCTCCTCGCGGAAGCGGTGGGTGCGGACGGCCTCGCCCCCGAAGCGCTCGAGGCCCTCGCCCCCGAACTGGATCGCGTGCGGCGCGAGCTGGCGCAGCGTCGCGCCGGTGGGCAGCTGGCGTTCGCCGACCTCCCGTACCGGCGGGCCGACGTCCAGCGCATCGTGCAGGCCGCCGCCGCGGCGCGCGACCGGTTCGACACGCTCGTCGTGCTCGGCATCGGCGGCTCGGCGCTGGGAGCGCACGCCCTCAATCAGGCGCTGGGCGAGGCGCGCGGGCTGCGCCTGCTGGTGTCCGACTCGGTCGATCCGGAAGCCCTGCGCGCGCTCCTCGCGCGGGTCGATCTCCGGCGCACGCTCTGGAACGTCGTGAGCAAGTCGGGCGACACCGCCGAGACCATGGCCCGCTTCCTGATCGTGCGCGACCTGCTGATGCGCGAGTTCGGCGCGGTGGACTACAAGGATCACGTCATCGTCACCACCGAGACGCAGCGGGGTTCACTGCGACAGATCGTGAACGACGAGGGTTTCCAGTCCCTGGCCGTGCCGCCCGACGTCGACGGGCGCTTTTCGGCCCTGACCGCGGTCGGCCTCTTCCCGGCGGCGGCGGCGGGGGTGGACGTGGAGGAGCTGATCGCCGGCGCCGCCATGATGGACCAGCGCATGCGCGCAGCCGAGTCGCCGCTCGCCGATCCGGCGCTCGCCCTGGCCGGCTCGCTCTGGACCCTCGCCCGCCTGCGCGGCAAGCGCATCGTCGTGCTCATGAGCTACGCCGAGCGCCTCGCCGCCGTGGGCGACTGGTTCTGCCAGCTGTGGGGAGAGAGCCTCGGCAAGGCGGTCGACCGCGACGGGCACGTGGTCGAGCACGGGCAGACCGCGGTGCGCGCCCGCGGCAGCGCGGACCAGCATTCGCACCTCCAGCTCTACCTCGACGGACCTCGCGACAAGGTGGTGCTCTTCCTGCGCGTGGAGGACCACGGCGAGCCGCTCGAGATCCCGGCGGCCTACCAGGACATCGAGGACGTGGGGTGCCTCGGCGGTAACTCGCTCGGCGCGCTGCTGAACGGCTCGCAGCACGCTACCGAGCTGGCACTCGCGCGCCGCGGCCGCCCGAGCGCGACGCTCGCGCTCCCGGCGGTGAACCCGTTCACGGTCGGGCAGCTGGTCTCCCTGCTCGAAATGGCGACCGTCGCAACTGGATGGCTCGCCGGGGTCGATCCCTTCGGCCAGCCGGCCATCGAGCAGACCAAAGAGCTCACCTTCGGCTTGATGGGCCGCCCGGGATTCGAGGGGCGCCGGGCCGAGATAGACGCCTGGGTGGCGGGGAAGGATCCGCGCTTCATCCTCTGAGCCGGAATGCATCGCGTGGGGAAGGTCGCCATACTCCCCCCGATCGTGCAGGGGCAGATCGCCGCAGGCGAGGTGATCGAACGCCCCGCGTCGGTGGTGAAGGAGCTGGTGGAGAACGCGCTCGACGCCGCCGCGCGCCACGTCGAGGTGAGCCTGCGCGGGGGCGGGATCGACCGTATCGCGGTGCGCGACGACGGCGAGGGCATGGCGCCGGACGACGCGCTGCTCGCCTTCGCGCGGCATGGGACCAGCAAGCTCGCCGCCACGGAGGAGCTCGAGCGCGTGACGACCCTCGGGTTCCGCGGCGAAGCGTTGCCCAGCATCGCCGCGGCCAGCAGCGTGCGGCTGATGACGCGCCGGGCAGAGGATCCCGCTGGCATCGCGATCGAGGCGGATGGCGCCGGGGCGCGTGTGGCGGGACCCGCCGGGACGCCGCCCGGAACGGCCGTCGAGGTGCGCGACCTGTTTGCCACCACGCCCGCACGGCGCAAGTTCCTGCGCACCACCAGCACCGAGGTGGGGCACGTCGTCGACCTCCTGACGCGACTCGCGGTGGCGTGCCCGCAGACCGGCTTCCGGCTCGAGCACGATGGGCGCGAGGTGGTGGCCTATCCGCCGGTGCGCGGCCTGCGCGAGCGCCTGGCGCAGGTGCTGGGCGCGGAACGGGCCGGGTCGATGATCGGCTGCGAGGCGGCCGGCGGCGGGCTCGCGCTGACGGCGTTCCTCGGTCCGCCGCGTGAGTCACTCTCCACGACACGGCTCGTCTGGACGTTCGTCAGCCTGGAGGCGCGGCCGGGCGAACCGTCGGCGCGGCGCTGGGTACGTGACCGCCTGCTGCTGCGGGCCGTGCTCGATGGCTACGAGTCACTGCTGATGCGCGGCCGATACCCGGTGGCGATGCTGTTCCTCGCCACGGCACCCGGCGAGCTCGACGTCAACGTACACCCCGCGAAGCTGGAGGTGCGCTTCCGCCGGCCGCAGGCCGTCCACCAGATCATCGTGTCCGCGCTGCGCGCGCGGCTGGCCACCGCCCTCGGTCCGCCGGCGCCGGCGGGGGTGGCCGAGGGGACGCCACCGCGCTGGGGAAGCGCGGGTTCGCCGCGCACAGGGCCGCTGTCCGCGGCGGACGCCGCGCGATCGTCCCCGACCTCCGCCCCGGCGGAACGGCCGGCTGCGACGCAAGCGTCGCTCTGGCAACCGGCGCCCGACGGGTTCGCCAGCTTGCGCTTCGTGGGTCAGGTCCTGGACGGGTACCTGCTCTGTGAAGGCGTGGATCGCGTGGTGCTGCTCGACCAGCACGCCGCGCACGAGCGGGTGCGCTTCGAACGCCTGCGTGCCGAGCACGCGGCCGGCTCGGTGGCGCGTGACGGGCTGCTCGTGCCGGAGACGATCGCGCTCCCACCCGTGCAGCTTGCGGCGCTCGCGGAGCACGAGCGCATGCTCGCGTCACTGGGTCTCGAGGGCGAGGTGTTCGGCGACGGCACCTTCCTCCTGCGTACCGTGCCGCGTCTGCTGCGCGGTCAGGACGTGGGCGAGCTGGTGCGTGCGCTGGCGAGTGAGCTGGCCGAGCAGGGCGCCAGCCTCGCCGGGGCACGTGCCGTCGACGCCGTGCTGGCGACGATGGCGTGCCACAGCGCCGTCCGTGTCGGGCAGCGCCTCACACCCGAGCAGGTGCGGGCGCTGCTCGATGCGATGGACACGGTCGACGTGAACGCGCACTGTCCGCACGGCCGGCCGGTCGCGGTCGAGCTGTCGCGCGCGCGCCTCGAGTCGCTCTTCGGCCGATGAGCCGCCCGCGCGTCGTCTGCCTGGTCGGCCCGACGGCGTCGGGCAAGACCGCGCTCGCTCTCGAGCTGGCGCAGGGCCTCGGGGCCGAGATCGTGTCGGCGGACTCCCGCCAGGTCTACCGTGCCCTGGACGTCGGCACGGCGAAGCCGACGCCGGCCGAGCGCCGCCTCGTGCCGCATCACTGCCTCGACCTGGTCGACCCGAAGGACGCGTACGACGCTGCGCAGTTCCGCGCCGCCGCCACGGCGGCGCTGACGTCGGTGCACGCGCGCGGGCGGCCGGCGCTCGTCGTCGGCGGGACCGGCCTCTGGATCCGCGTGCTGCTGCGCGGCCTGTGCCCGGC
>JBKPDC010000134.1:0-7644 GCA_046727715.1 Thermodesulfobacteriota bacterium | reverse complement strand
CCGCGCGCGTCTACGCCAGCGAGGAGCAGATGGCGACGTTGCGCGACGACCCGGCACTCGCGCAGCTGGTCAACGTCACCCACCTGCCCGGCATCGTCGGGCACGCGCTGGCGATGCCCGACGTCCACTGGGGCTACGGCTTTCCCATCGGGGGGGTGGCGGCGATGGATGCGGAGGAAGGAGTCATCACCCCTGGCGGCATCGGTTTCGACATCAACTGCGGCGTGCGCTTGCTGCACACGCGGCTCGCCGCAACCGACGTCACGGCGGCGCGCGAGCGGCTCGCCGATCGCCTCTTCGCGGCGGTGCCGGCCGGTGTCGGCTCGTCCGGAGCGGTGCGGGCCCTCTCGCCGCGCGATGAGCGTCGCGTCCTGGAGCGCGGGGCGGCGTGGGCGGTCGAGGAGGGCTTCGGCCGCGCGAGCGACCTCGAGCACTGCGAGGAGGAGGGGCGGCTCAGCGGCGCCGACCCGGACGCCGTCTCGGAGACCGCGCGCACGCGTGGCCGGACGCAGGTCGGCACCCTCGGCTCGGGCAATCACTTCCTCGAGGTCCAGCGCGTGGACCGCGTGCACGACCCGGTGGCGGCCGCGGCGCTCGGGCTCGATGAAGGCGCGGCTGCCGTGATGATCCACTCGGGATCGCGCGGCCTCGGCTACCAGGTGTGCGACGACGCGCTGCGCACCATGGCAAAAGCGATGCAGCGCCACGGCCTCGCGGTGCCCGACCGCCAGCTCGCGTGCGTGCCGCTGCGCTCGGCCGAGGGCGAGGCCTATCTCGGGGCGATGGCGGCGGCGGCGAACTTCGCGTGGGCCAACCGGCAGGTGATGACCGGCCTCGTCGAGCGGGCGGTCGCGGACACGCTCGGCGTGGGGCCCGCCACCCTCGGCTTCGGGCTCGTCTACGACGTGTGTCACAACGTGGCGAAGCTCGAGGAGCACGTCGTGGACGGCCGCCCCCGTCGCGTCTGCGTGCACCGCAAGGGCGCGACCCGCGCGTTCGGGCCGGGCCATCCGGCGCTGCCGGCGTCGCTGCGCCGGCTCGGCCAGCCGGTCATCATCCCCGGCGACATGGGGCGGTACTCGTTCCTCCTGCTCGGTGCCGCGGGTGCCATGGAGCAGAGCTTCGGCACCACGTGCCACGGCGCCGGGCGGCGGATGAGTCGGGCGCAGGCCAAGAAGGCCGGGCGCGGCGTGGACCTGATCGGGGTCCTCGCCGAGCGCGGCGTCACCGTGCGCGCGCGCACGCTGGGCGGCATCGCCGAGGAGATGCCGTGGGCGTACAAGGACGCCGCCGAGGTGGTGGACGTGGTGGTGCGCGCAGGTCTGGCCCGGCTCGTGGCGCGCCTCGTCCCGCTGATCGTGGTCAAGGGATGAGGGGGGCCGGTCCCGTCCTCGGCGCGCTCTCCGTGGCGGTGGCCGTGCTGGCGCTGGAAGGGGCGGTGCGCCTGCGGCTCTCGCCCGCCAACCGGTCCGCGCTGCCGCACGTCGGTGTGGACGGCGAGACGCAGCGCCGGCTCGAGTGGGTGGAGCGCGGCCGTGCCGCCCGCGGCGCCGAGGCCTGGGAGATCGACGTCCCCGACCCGTTGCTCGGCTGGCGGCCGAAGCCCGGCATCGCCGTGCGGAGCGTACGGCCCGGCTCGTACGACGTGACCATCTCGACCAACCCCCAGGGCCTGCGGGGCCGGCGCGAGGCGATACGCGCCAAGGAGCCCGGGGTGACCCGGATCGCGGTGTTCGGCTGCTCGCAGACCTTCGGGAGCGGCGTCGAGGACGAGGAGACGTTCAGCGCGCGCCTCGAGGCGAGTCTCCCCCAAGTCGAGGTGCTGAATTTCGGCGTGCACGGCTACGGCACCGATCAGATGCTGCTGCGCTGGGAGCGGGACGGGGTGAGCTACGCGCCGGACGTGGTCGTGCTGGCGTTCGCCTACTACCACCTCGATCGCAACGTCACCGCGTTCCGCTTCTTCGCCAAGCCGTATTTCACGCTCGCGGCGAACGGGACGTTGCAGCTCGAGGGCGTGCCGGTTCCGGGCCCCGAGATCCTCGCGCGTGCCGGTGAGCGCCGCGCCGCCTGGCGCCTGGCGGATCACAGCGTGCTGCTGCGCTGGCTGTGGGACCGCGAGCTGCGGCGGCGTCAGGACGCGCTCTACCAGGCCGAGGGTCCAGCGTGGGACGTGACGCACGCGCTGATCGCGCGCTTCGCGGCCAGCGCGCACCGCCACGGCGCGCGCATGATCCTGCTCAACATCGACGAGGACGCTCCCTGGCTGTCGGCGCCGCTGGCGCGGCTCGCTGCCGAGCAGGGAATCGGCTGGGCCGACGCCGAGCCGGCGCTCGGGCCGCCCCGCGGGCGGGGCGTGCGTCTGCGGCTCCCGGGCGACCCGCACTGGAATCCGCAGGGCCACACGATCATCGCCGGCGTGCTGCGCGACGCGCTCTGCACCCAGGGCGGAGTGCGGGGATGCCCGCCCGGCTCACCCGAACGCGCGCGTGACGAACCAGAAGACGCCGAGACCCGCCACGGCAGCCGAACCGGCCTCGAGCAGGGCGGGGCGCCGGACGCGTGCCAGTGACACCAGCGGGAAGACGGCTGCGACGACGGCGAGCTGCCCGGCCTCGACGCCGAGATTGAAGCCCACGAGGACCCGGGCCAGCGCGGTAGTCGGAAACGCGGCGTCCGTCAGGACGGACGCGAAACCGAAGCCGTGCAGCAAGCCGAAGGCGAACGCGGCGTGCCAGCGGAGCGGCGTGGGCCGTGCGGCACGGCCGATCCGCGTCATGTGACACCCCGTGAACACGGCGAGCCCGGCGAGCGCGAGCGCTGGGATGCGGCCCACGCCCGCGGCGGCGGCGCCGGCAAGGGCGACAAGGATGGCGCACAGGACCCAGGGGAGGGCGCGTGCGCGCCGCCCGGCGAGCCAGCAGTTCTCGGCGGCGACGAGGGCGATCGAGAGCCCGATCAATGCCTCGACGGGTGCCTGGTCGGGCCGCACCCAACCCGCCACCGCGAGTGCCAGCGTCACGCTGTGCGCGACCGTGAACCCGGTGACCACGCGCGCCGTGTCGGCGAGGCTCCCGCCCAGGAGGAGCAGCGCGAGGATGAACGCCAGGTGGTCCCATCCCGAGAGGATGTGCGCGACGCCGAGCCACAACGCCTCCCCCACGGCGGGCGCGGCGGGGGCGTCCAGGGCGACCATGCGCGTGGCGTCCGACAGCACGTGCTCCGCCGTCCTGCCGTCCGGCCAGCGCACGCGCGCAAAGTGGAGGTGCGATGGCGCAACCTCGAGGAACGCGTCGCTCGCGATGCGGCGCGCTCCCGGCTGTGGGCAGGTGACGCGCCACTCGACGGCGAGATCGCCGGGGGCGGTGGCAAGTGGTCTCGGCCGCGCCACCGCCAGGCAGTCCGTGTCGCCCGCGCGGAGCCGCAGGTGCGAGGCCCAGTAGTCGCCGAGGCGCCCGACATCGGCGGGCGGCCACGGCAGACGGCTGGCCTCGAGGGCGGCGAGCCGGACGGTCACGTGTGCGCCGTCGCCGTCCAGCGTCCACGTGGAATACGACACGCTACGCTCGTGCGCCGGCGCGGGCGCGGCGGCGAGGGTCGCAGCCAGGAGAAGGAGCAGGCGGCTCATGGCGCGTCGTCCACCTCGAGCGTGGCGCGCGCCCGCAGCGCGTCGAGCTGCGCGCGCAGCGCGCGCTCGCCATCGCGGCGATGCCACTCCGCGCGCACCTCGTCCTCGATCTCGGGGAGGGGCGGCACCCGCTCCGGCTCGCGCGCGACGAGCACGAGGACGTGGAAACCGGCGGTCGAGCGCACGGGATCGCTGACGCCCCCGGGTGTCAGAGTGAGCGCCGCGCGCAAGGGTGTGGGGGCCAGGTAGTCGGCGAGCTTGGCCACGGGCAGCGGGCCGTCGGGCAGTGGGACGGGCTCCGGGTCACCGAGGGTCGCGCGCACCGCCGTGAGGTCCGCTCCGTTGCGGAGCCGCGCCGCCGCGGCGGCGGCGCGGCCGCCGGCGTCCGGGGTGTCGGCCGCCACGAAGACCTGGCGCGCGTGGACCCGGCCGCCGCGTGCAAAGAAGCCCTGATCCGCCTCGTAGAAGGCCGCCAGCTCCGTAGCCGTCGGCTCTCGGGGAGCGTCCGCGGCGGTGGCGGCGTCGATCACGGCGGCGGCGAGGTCGCGTCGCACCCGCGTGTCGACACGCGGCAGCCCCAACTCGAGCCCGCGCTGCACGAGGAGCTCCTCGTCGATCAGGCGATCGAGGACGTGACGGCGCAGCGCATCGTCGGGTGGCAGGCGCCGATCCGCCGTGACCGCGGCGAGCGCACGCCGGTAGTCGTCGGCCCGGATGGCGACGCCGTTGACGCGCGCCACCGTGTCGGGGCCCAGCGCCCGTCCCGGACTCCGGCCAGACGCCAGCAGTCCGCCGGCGGCGACGACGAGGCCGAGCGTGGAGCCGAGCGCCAGGAACGTGGTGCTGCGATCGAGCCCGTTCATGTCGTCACTGCCGCACGTAGATGGGTGACGACCACGCCCGCTCCGCGTTCGGGGCGAGGCAGTCGTCGTCGAAGGGCGTGCGGTAGTCACCCCAGCAGGGCCGCACCTCGACGCAGCGGCCGGCCTGGTCGTAGCGACACCGCAGGTTGTCGGCGTTCACCGCCGGCGTCGGCTCCTGCACGGCGCGCGCGTAGTAGATGGTCTCGCGCGCGCCAGCGACGAAGTCCGGGTCCTCCACCTCGACGACGCACCCTGCGGCACCTGCGGGACACTCGACTCGCCGCCACGGGTCCTCGATCAGCGGGCCGACCGCCTCGCCCGCGCGCACCTGCGGGCGGATGCGGACGATGTCCACGTGGGTGATGCGGCGGCGCTCGCCCGACGGGTGGTAGCACTCGCCACGGCAGAGCCGGGCGAGCCGTTCCGCGCCGAGCGCGCTGCGGGCCCACTCGGGACAGCCGGGCTGCTGCTGGAAGGCACCGACGGCGCGGACGCGGAAGCGCGGCGCGGCGCCGAGGTGCACCTCGGAGCCCATCGGTGAGGGGCCGCCGGGGGCGTTCAGCAGATCGAACCAGAGCAGGATGCGCTCGCCGCTGGTGCCGTAGACCTCGCGGCGTTTGAGCGCCGCCCAGATGCTGTCGCGGTCGCGTCCCGTGCTGTGCACCGCCACCAGCCCGCCGGTCAGGAAGAACGACGCCTGGCGCTCGAAATCGAGTATCTGGAAGTTCTGCGTGCCTGCCGGCGGATTCGTGGGGTCGAACGACAGGGACTGTCCCGCCGGCACCTTGGGTCCGCCGATCAGGCGGAGGCGCCACGCCTCGTCGCGTGCCCCCGCCGCCTCGGTCATGGCGTGGCGAGCGAACTCCTTGTACCCCGTCCCGGGGCGCGCGCTGTGGTTGTCGCTCGACGCGATGAAGCCGAAGCGGAAGCGGCGCGGCGACGTCGGGTCGTCGAAGTTCGAGATGGCGAGCGCATACTGCGCCGAGCCCTTCGGCCGGAAGTTGAACGCGGGCAGGAAGCAGTCGGTGCATTGGCCGCAGTTCTTCCAGTCCGCCGGCGCCGCCCAGGGCATCGTGGCGCGCCCCGCGGCGCCGGCGCGGAGATAGTTCTGTCGCGCCTCGGCGACGCGCCGCGCGCAGTCCTCGGCGGGCACGTCGCCGCAGCGCACGCGCATGATCTCGCCCGCCTGCCAGCAGCAGGGCAGGTAGTCCGCGGTCGGCTCCGGACACACCGGGGCGCCCTGCGCGTCGTAGGTGATCTCCTGGAAGCCGCGGTACTCCTCCGAGTTGCCGTGGCCCGAGAACACCTCGATCAGCATCTGGCGGCCCGGGTCGTGCTGCGCGGCGGTGAGCTGCTTGTCCCAGCTCGAACCCGGCGGCGTGTAGAAGCCCCACGTGTTCCCGTGCGGGATGACGATGGTGTCGAAGCCCCATTGGGCGAGCTTCTCGAACAGCGCTTGCGGCGTGTGTGCCGTCTCGCTGCAGTCTTCGGGCAGCGCGCGCGTGTCCACGCCGTCGGGGCAGGTCGGGGTGGCGGCCAGCTCTTGCTGGAAGGCCCCGAAGTCGAGGTAGCGCTGGCGGTTCGACCAGTCGAGCAGCGGGAACCGGATGCGCTGCCAGAGCGGCGGGCGCTGGCGGAGGCCGCCGACCAGGTTGCGATCGAGCGCGCTGATCGGGCGAGTAGGCACGCGGTCGTCGGCGGTCTCCCGGAAGATGACGTTCTTGTGGCCGTAGTGCGTCTCGGGTGTCACGCCCACCTGGGTCCATTCCCAGCCGAGGAAGGCGACGATGTCCGGGTTCTGCGGGTCGCCGGCGAGCGCGTTGCACTGCCGGATGGACTCCTTGGTCTCGCGCCAGTGCTGCGGCGAGATCGCCTCGGCGTGGTCGTTGATGCTCCAGAAGTCGAGCGCGGAGCAGAAGCGGGCGAAGTCGCACGCGTCGGCCGGCGGATGCGCGCCCTCGCCCTGGAGCATCGGCAGGCTGCGGACGAACGCGTCGGCGGAGAACGTGGTATGCACGTGGAGATCGCCGAAGAGGATCTGCTTCGGGGCCGGCGCCGGGCTGCCGAGCTGCTCGCGGGCGGCCGTCTGGGCCGCGCCGCGCGCGGTCAGGTCCTGGGCCGGCACGCGCGCCGGGGTGATCGTCCCCGGCCCCTCGTGCTCGCCCCGGCAGCCGGCCAGGACGAGCAACGTGACGGCGATGCGGACGGCGTGGGCCATGACATGTCCTCCCTGCGCGGCGGCCGGCATCCATGCACGGGCCCCTCCGCACGGTCAATCGAGCCGTACTTGGGTTGAGGATTCCGCCAAGGAACCGCCGGTCGCGTTCGTCGAACACGGTACACACAGCCCCCCAGACTGCGATTCAGCGCTGCATCAGTAGCGTGATCTGCCCTCGTGGGCTCGAACGCGCGTGCCAGATCTCTCCGATGCACGCGGAAATTCTTCACCGCGCAACGATTTGGGGCTGGCGTCGAGACTGGACTCGTGGACATCGTCGTCCGAGAACCCCACCACCAAGGAGGTGCCCAATGTCTGCAAGGTTCCGTCAGCTGGTGATGACGTCGACCACGGTCTTAGCGTCATCGATCCTCGCTGCCGCGCTCTGGGTGAGTCCGGCGGCTGCCGATACCTTTGATCCGGTGTTCATCGCGCAGCTCAACGGCGCCCAGGAGACGCCGCCCGAGGCGAGCCCGTCGACCGGTGTGGCGTTCCTCACCTTCAACCAGAACAACTCGAACTTGTGCTACGCGATCAGCTACACACCGCTCTCAGGCACAGAGTTCCTGGCGCACTTCCACGGTCCCGCAAACAAGGGTGATGTGGCAGGGCCGGGTGTGGCGTCCCCTGTCTTGCACAACATCACCGGCGGCTCGCCGCCGGGACCGTCGCCCGTCGGTAGCCCGAAGAACGGGTGCGTCGTCGTCAGTGACAAGCAGGAGCAGAAGGATCTCAAGAGTGGGCTCTGGTACATCAACGTCCACACCATGGGCCCCCCTCCTGCAAACGTTAACGGCGAGATCCGCGGCCAGGTGCTGCCGCTGAAGGGCATCAAGTACAAGAACGTGCCGGCGATCGGGACGACGACGTCGACCACTACGCCGACGACGACCACCACCACGACGACGATGGGGTCACCGAGCGGCGCGTTCCTG
>JBKPDC010000133.1:0-5563 GCA_046727715.1 Thermodesulfobacteriota bacterium | reverse complement strand
GCGGTTGGGGTGTGAGGAAGTGCCCTACCGACCCGGTGGCCAGTGGACCTTGTTGCCATGCCAAGCCCATCGTCTTGTCCTTTCTCTTGCAAATCGGTTGCTACAGAGGCGATTGGCGGTGGAGCGGCGCGCTCCGATCAGCGGCACGAGCCGGCAGGGATGCAGGGAGCGTCCGAGAAGAGACTTCTGTTACCCTCCGCGGAAGAGGCCCTTCATCGCTGCCATGTCCCCGATCAATCGTGGACGACCACCATTTTGCCGCCAGCTTCGTTGGCTTCCATGACGCGATAACCGCCTCAGTCGACTCAGACAGGCTATGTTTGTGCAGTAACTCGTCAAGGCAGATTTCGGTGGTTATCGACAGTTGCAGAGGACCGGGCGCGCGAAAGGGGTGCTCGCAGGCGATAGAACAGGTCGCTGCGAAACTCGCCGGAGGCCATGGCCGCGCTCGGGTCGCGGTTCCTGTTCGCGACGGCTCTTGACGAACGAACGTTCATTTCGGTAGTGGTCCCGGCGGTGAGCGCCAGGGCAGCACGGCCCGGAGCGGCGTCGGCGGCCTCGGCGACGCTCCCGACGCGGGAAGCGATCCTCGATGCCGCGGAGCGGCTCTTCTCCTCCCACGGGGTCGACGGGGTGGCGGTGCGCGACCTCGCCCGCGAGCTCGGCCTCACGGCCTCGAGCCTCTACAACCACTTCCCCGGCAAGCAGGCGCTCTACGAAGCCGTGCTCGAGCGCGGGCTGCGACCGATCGTCGAGCTCACCCAGGCGTCGTGGGCACAAGGCGAGGTGCGGCGTGACACCGTCGCCGCCACAGTCGACGCCCTGGTCACGCATCTTGCGCACCATCCGCACCTCGCCCGCCTGATGCAGCGCGCGCTGCTCGAGGAGACCAGCACCGTCCAGGACCTGATCACGCGATGGCTGTCGCCGCTCTACCGGGAGGGCGTCGCGATCATCAGTCGCGCCGCGGCCAGCTCGGGATGGGCAGGCGACGAGGTCCCGCACTTGACGCTCGGCCTCTTCGGCCTCGTCTTCTCGTACTTCGTCAACACGGGAGGGCTGCGCCGCCTGGAAGCCTGGGGCGCCGATCCGGTCGAACCCGGGGCGCTCGAGGTGCAGCGGCGCTTTCTCGAGAAGGCCATCTTCCGGCTGCTGGGTCCGCGAGCGGGCGCGGCGAGTCGCACAAGACGACGAAGGAGCTCCCATGGCTGACGTCGCCGGACACGGCGCCCGCATCACGGACGAGGGCATCGCCAAGGTGCGTGCCCGCATCGGACAGGGATTCACGGGCCGCCGCCCGTGGCGCACCGAGGTGACGCGCGACGCCGCGTACCACATGGCGCTCGGCATCGGCGACCTGAGCCCGCTCTACCACGACGAGGCGTACGCGGCGCGCACGCGCTGGAAGTCGCTGCTCGCGCCCTACATCATGATCCAGACGTTCGACACGCTGCGGTCGGTGGGATCCAGCGGGCTGCCCGAAGGCCTCCCGGGCGTGCATTCCATCTGGACCGGCTCGCTCTACGAGTGGAAGCGTCCGCTCATGGTCGGCGACCGCATCACGGCCGAGTGCTATCTGAAGGCGGTCGACGAGCGGCAGAGCAAGTTCGGGGGCGGGCGCTCCATCTACCAGACGTACGAGGCGGTCTACACCGACGAGGCGGGCGAGCGCATCGGACTGCGCAACGACACCTGGGTCCGCATCGAGCGTCACACGACCGCCGAGACGAAGAAGTACGGCGACATCCAGCTGGCGAAGTGGACCACGGCCGACATCGAGCGCTTCATGGCCGAGTACGCTGCCGAGGAGCGCGCCACCGCACGCGTCTGGGACGACGTGCAGGTCGGCGAGGTGCTGCCGAGGCGTATCAAGGGACCGCTGACCCCGACGGCGGAGATCGCCTTCGAGTCGCAGCTCGGCATCTACCTGGTCGGCAACCAGGTTGCGGCGAAGCTCCACGCGAAGCACCCGAAGCTGTTCATCGTGAACGAGCAGGGCGTGCCCGAGCCACCGCAGCGCGTGCACTGGGATAACCCGTTCACCACCCGGCTGCTCGGCCTGCCGGGGGCGTACGACCTCGGTCCGGAACGCTGCGCCTGGCTCATCCAAGTGGTGACCGACTGGATGGGCGACGCGGGCCATCTCGCACGGCTCGAGTGCCGCTATCTCAAATTCAACTACATGGGCGACGTGACCTGGGTGCGTGGCACCGTCACGGACAAGTTCGAGCGGGACGGCGCCGGGTACGTCCGGTGCGCGGTCGAGTGCGTGAACCACCGTGACGAGATCACCGCGGCCGGCACGGCCGACGTGGAGCTCCCCCGCCGCTGACGCCCTGATCGTTCCGAGGATTCGACGATGTTTCAGACGCTGCTCGCTGCCCTCCTCGTGTGTGCGCTCGCCGGCACGGTGCATGCCGCCGGTCAGCCCGACCACCCCTGGCCGCCCGACCCCGCCAAGTACGATCCTCCGGGCACGGAAGCGGCACCCGGGTTGAAGGTCGGCGACACGCTCGACCAGTCGAACGCCGACAAGGCGAAGGACCTGCTGCCGCCCGAGATCCTGAAGCACTACCAGGACGGCGGCTACCGGAACGAGATCGGCTCATGGCCCGCGGGCATCATCAACCGCGAGAAGTCGTTCGAGGAGGCCACGCGACAGAACGCGGGGAAGTATGCCATCGATCCAAAGACGGGAACCCTCGTCGAGAAGGCGACGGGGAAGCAGCCGGAGTACGCCTACGGCATCCCGTTCCCGGCGATCGACGCCGGTGATCCCGACGCCGGCCTGGAGGCCGTGTGGAACATGTTCTACAACTACTGGAACAATGGCAGCTACCACTTCAACGCCATCCTGGTGTGGACGTCCCCGACGGGGCGGGAACGGGAGGCGCTGCAGGACGTCTACTTCCAGTACTACCTGAACCAGTCGCCGGCCTATCGCGCGCCGAACCCGCAGGGCTTCGCCTGGCAGGCCGCGACGAACGCGATGACGCCCGCCGATCTCCAGGGCACCGCGACGCTCAACTACCGTTGGGTCGATCCCGGGAAGCGGGACGCGCTCTGGACCTTCGTGCCCGCGCTGCGACGCGTGCGCGCCGTGAGCCCGTCGAACCGCTCCGACGGCGTGCTCGGCTCCGACCTGAGCCAGGACGATGGCCACTTCTTCGACGCCAAGCCGGAGGACTTCACCTGGAAGACCGTCGGGCTGCGCGAAGGCCTCCGCATCACCGAGCCCTTCTCGGTGAAGGGGCAGGGCGGGCCGCTCACGTGGGAGGCGAGCGGCGGCTGGCGCGACAACTGGCCGAAGGCGCCAGCCGTGGCCGGCTACGCCAGGAAGGACTGGAAGGGTGTGGGCTGGGCCCCGACCGACGCCGTGCTCACCAAGCGGAAGTTCTGGGTCGTCGAAGCGGTCCCGAAGGATCGCTACTACCTCTACGGCAGGATGGAGCTGTGGATCGACGCCGAGTCGTGGATCGGCGCGTGGAACCGCAAGTTCGACTGGAAGGGCGAGCTGCTCAATACCTACCAGGTGCAGGGCTACCTGAACCATCCGGCCATCAAGGACGGCCAGCAGGAAACGGAATGGCTCTGGAGCACGCAGGGCGCGTGGCAGTGCGCCGAGAACGTCAAGCTGAACCGCGCCACGCTGGCGGGCCTGCGTTCCGACCCGTCGTCACTCTTCGACCGCCGCGTGAAGCACAACATCGAGCAGCTCTTCAGCATCGACATGCTGAGCCGCTTCGGGAAGTGACGATCAGCTCCCAGGCGGCAGCGCGTCGATTGCGGCGAGCACGTCTGCCGGAGTCGGACGCACGCGGAAGTTTCGCGTCACGGACGTCCAGCGCACGACGCCTGCGCCGTCGACGAGCACCGATGCCGAGCGGGCGATGTTTTGGCCGTCCGGCCCTCCGCCGGCGTGACGGAGCTCGTACGCGTCGACGGTGTGAAGGCTCGGATCGGAGAGGATCGGATAGTCGAGCTTCACCTGACGGGAGAGATCCGCGTTCGTCTCGGGGGTGTCGACGACGACGCCCGCGATCGCGCACGGCAGCCAGGCACCGAGACGAAGAGCGACGACGAAGTACCCGACCACGCCGACGACGCCGAGGGCAAGGCCTATCGCCGCGAGCACCGGCGGGCTGGGTCTGCGTACGTCGTCTTTCATCGATCCTCGGTCGGTCGCGACGAAGCGCCTCTCCGCACGCGCGCGGGGCCGCGACCCGGCTCGTCGCTGGCGAAGAGCTTGGCGAGCGCCGTCTTGAGGAACCGGCGCTGGCGCTGCACCGCGGCGGGGCTGCGTGGATCCTGCTGTGTCACCACCTCGAACAGCGCGGCGCTGGCGAAGTAGCCGAAGATCAGCAGGTAGAGGGCAGACGCGAGATGCGGCAGATCGGCCGCCTGCCAGGAACCGCCCCGCTCCGCGAGGACGCGGAGGCCCTGTTCGTAGAGCGGCTTCAGCAGACGGGGGAGCGCGCTCGGCAGGTAGCGACGGTCCTCGAGCGCGGCGCGCTGGATGAGCCGCGGGAGATGGGGGTGCTCGGCGAGGTACACGACCAGACGATCGACGAACGCCTCGCCGTAGCCCTCGTGGCCCGGCGTCGCGGCGCTCTCCGCCAGCAGGGCCAGGATGGGTTCGGTGCCGCGCCCGAGGACCGCCTCGTACAGCGCCCGCTTGTGGCGAAAGTGGTGGTAGAGACTCGCCTGGTTACGCAACCCGGCTTCCGCCGCGATCTCGCGGACCGACACGCCGGCGAAGCCGCGTTCGGCAAAGCGACGCTCGGCGACGTCGAGGATGACGTCGCGGGTCGTCGGGACCTCGCGCCCCGCCGCGGCGGCGCGCGGGCTCATCGGCCGGGAGTACCCATGCTGGGGTGCCGCCCTCTTCTGGCCGATTCGGGCCGGCCGCGCCACCCGGGAGAAGGGGCCCCGACGGCTCCGCCGCCGGGGCGGGGGCAGGGGCCCCCGAGCTCCCGTTCACCCGGGCGACGGGCCCAGGGCGTCGAGCGCGAACTGCCTCGCCCAGGCGTAGTCGGGCTTCCCGCTCGGGCTCCGCACGATCTCGGGGGCGGCGACGACCGCCTTCGGCAGCTTGTAGCCGGCGAGATGCGGATCGCAGTGCGCCCGAATGGCCTCGACGGTGGGTGCCTCGGCGCCGGGGCGGAGCGACACCACCGCCGTCACCTGCTGGCCCCAGCGCTCGCTGGGGGTCCCGACGACGAGCGCGTCGTCGACGGCGGGGTGGCTCTTCAGCACCCGCTCCACCTCCTCGACGAACACCTTCTCACCGCCCGTGTTGATGCACATCGCCTCGCGACCGAGGAAGAGGAGCCGCCCGTCCGTCAGCCAGCGCCCGCGGTCTCCGCCCACGGAGTAGCGCACGCCCTCGACCACCGGGAAGGTCTGCCGCGTCTTCTCCGGGTCGCCCAGGTAGCCGAGCGGCAGGTGCCCCATGAACGCGATCCAGCCGACCTCGTCGGTGCCGGGCGGTAGGACGCCGCTGCGGTCGCTCTTGAGCAGCACGGTGCCCTCGCGGGGCGGATAGGCGGGAAGCCCGCTGTGT
>JBKPDC010000132.1:0-14688 GCA_046727715.1 Thermodesulfobacteriota bacterium | reverse complement strand
ACCCAGCCGATCACCTGGTCGGCCGCCACCCGCACCTGCGCGCCGGTGTCGCGGTCGCGCACCGTCACCGTCTGATCCGTGAGCGTCTGCCCGTCCACCGTGATGCAGAAGGGCGTCCCGGCCTCGTCCATGCGGGCGTAGCGCTTGCCAATGCTCTGCTTGGCGTCGTACTGGCACGGCCCGACGCGACGGCGCAGATCGTCGTAGATGCGCGCGGCGACCTCCGGCATCCCCTCCTTGTTCACCAGGGGGAACACGCCTGCCTTGATCGGTGCCAGCCGGGGATGGAAGCGCATCAGCTCGGGCGAGGGACGGCTCTCGTCCACCGTGTACGCCTCGCACAGGACCGCGAGCACGCCGCGCGTCAGTCCCGCTGCCGGCTCGATGACGTGTGGCAGGTAGCGCTGGTTGCGCTCGGCGTCGAAGTACTCGAGCTTGACCCCACTCACGCGCTGCTGCTGCCGGAGATCGAAATCGCTCCGGTAGGCGATGCCCTCGAGCTCCGTGAAGCCCTTCTCGCCCGAGAACGGGAAGGCGTACTCGACGTCGCAGCAGCCCCCGGAGTCCTTTGCGTAGTGCGCCAGCTCGTCCTCGGCGTGGTCCCGCAGCCGGAGGTTCTCGCCGGCGAGGCCGAGCGCGCACCACCAGTCGAAGCGCATCTGGCGCCAGTAGCGGTACCAGAGGTCGGCCTCGCTCGGGTGGACGAAGAACTCGACCTCCATGAGGTCGAACTCGCGAGAGCGGAAGATGTAGTGGCGCGGTGTCAGCTCGTTGCGGAAGGCACGGCCGACCTGACAGATGCCGAACGGCACCTTGACGCGCGTGGAGTCGAGGACGTTCTTGAAGTTGAGGAACATGCCCTGGGCCGTCTCGGGCCGGAGGTAGGCCTTCGACTCCTCGTCGCGCACCGCGCCCACGTACGTCTCGAACATCAGATTGAACTGCCGCGGTTCGGTGAGGTCACCGCCGCAGACCGGGCAGGGGAGCCGCACGTTGCTGACGTTCGTGCCGGGACTGGACACGATCGTCAGCAGCGTCGGCACGTCGTGCTCGTCTTCGACGATCCCCGCGATGAGTCGCGGATCCCGCACGATGGCGAGCCCCGGGGCCAGCTTCTTGCCCGTCGTCTTCGCCCAGCGCTCCAGCTCCGCGCGCCGTGGGATGTACGTGCGCGGCACGGCGCCCGAGTCGCACACGCCGAGCAACGCCTGTACCCACTCACTCTCGTCGAGCAGCTCGGCGACGTGGTCGGCGCGGAAGAGCTTCTTGCACTGCCGGCAGGTCTGCATGGGGTCGGCGAAGCCGGCCAGGTGGCCGCTGGCCTCCCACACCTTCGGATGGCTGATGATCGAGCAGTCGAGGCCGACGATCTCCACCGGCCTGCCGTCGGGCCCCGCCGGGGGATGGTGCACCATGACATCCCACCACGCGTCACGAAGATTGTTCTTGAGCTCGACGCCGAGCGGACCGTAGTCCCAGAAGCCGTTGATGCCGCCGTAGATCTCGGACGACTGGAAAATGAAACCGCGCCGCTTGCACAGCGACACGAGGCGCTCCATGAGCGCGGCGCCGATCGGGGTGGACATGGCCCGGATTCATCCCCGATGCGCGCCGTGGGCGCAACCGCCGCAGGCCCCGGATGTTCCGCTCGGGCATTGCCCGCCCCGGGGTGCGGCGCTACGGTCTGCATGAGGCTCGCGGCGAAACTCCACCACGTGCCCGGGACGCAGGAGGAGTTTGACGCAGGGTCATCGGGGGACGCGCTGGCCCGCGATGCGGCGTCACGCGGCGCCGTGCTGGCGGAACCACTCTAGCAGGCGTTTCCACCCGTCTTTCGCCGGCTCCGGGCGATATGACGGCCGGTAGTCCGCGAAGAAGCCGTGTGGCGCCTCGGGGTAGACCACGATCTCCGACGGCTTGCCGGCGGCCTTCAGCGCCGCGCGCATCTGCTCGACGGTCTCCGTGGGGATTCCCTGGTCGGCGCCACCGTACAGTCCGAGCACCGGCGCCCTCAGCGCCGACACGACGTCGATCGGGTTCTTCGGCTGCAGATCGGTCGTCGGGCCGACGAGGCGGCCGTACCAGGCGACGCCGGCCTTGAGCTTCGGGCTGTGCGCCGCATAGAGCCACACGATCCGCCCACCCCAGCAGAATCCCGTGATCCCGAGCTTGCCGGCATCACCCTTGCCCGTCTTCGCCGCCCAGGTGACGGCGGCGTCGAGGTCCGCCATCACCTGCGCGTCGGGAACCTTCGCGACCACCGTCGCGACGATGTCCTGCACGTCGGCCATCTTCGACACGTCGCCCTGCCGTGCGAACAGCTCGGGCGCGACGGCCAGGTACCCGAGCTTGGCGAAGCGGCGGCAGACGTCGCGGATGTGCTCGTGGACGCCGAAGATCTCCTGCACGACGAGCACCACGGGGAACGCCTTCCCGGCGGCTGGCATGGCCCGGTAGCCAGGCAGCTCGCCCCCCGCGACCGGGATCTTCACTTCGCTCGTGACGAGGCCGTCGCTATCGGTCGTGACGACGGTCTCGGCGGCCACCGGTCGCACGGCGGTGGCGAAGCCGGCGGCCAGCGAGGTCACGACGAACGCGCGACGGGTCAGCGCCGTCGTCGCCAGGCGGTCGAGCGCGTCGGGCGGCATCCGCTCAGGCCTGCCCCGCCTCGCGGACCGCCTGGCCGTCCTCGAGCGGCGGCGCGTCCCCGATCACGACGCGCTCCCCGCCGCTGAGCCCGGCCGTCACCTGCACCTGGTCGGCAAACTCCGGCCCGGTCGTGACCGGGGTGCGGCGGACGCGCCCGTCCTCGAGCACCCAGGCGTAGGTACCCTGCGGGCTCTGGCGCACGGCGCTGCGCGGCACCAGCACTGCCGCCGTGCCCGCGGTGCCCTGCAGCGGCTCGAGAAACGTGATGCGCGCGCTCATGTCGGGCCACAGGTTCTCGTCCGGCTTCTCGATCTGGACCTCGACGCGCAGCGTGCCCTTCTGCTTGTCGACCTGCGGATAGAGCTTCACGACGTGTGCGGCATAGCGCCGGTCGGGATACGCGTCGGGCACCACCTCGGCGCGCTGGCGCATGCGGATCTTCGCCAGCTCCCCCTCGGTGACGTCTACCTGCCCGCGCAGATCCTCGAGATTCGCCATGCGAATCAGGTCGCCCGACCCGGAAAAGCCGCCTGGCACGGCGATCTCGCCCACCTCCTTCAGCTTGGCGAGGATCACACCGCTGCGCGGCGCGCTCAGCGTGGTGTACTCGAGCGCGACGCGCGCCGAATCGAGATCGGCCTGCGCCGTCCCCACCCGGGCGGCAGCCGTGTCCGCCTCGGCGCGGCGGATGTCCAGCTCCTCGCGCGACACGACCCCAGTGCGGAACAGTGATTCCGCACGCGCGCGCTTCTGCTTCGCCAGCACCGCCTCGGCCTGGGCGAGCTTCAGGTTGGCCGCCGCACGCTCCACCGCGGCGCGGTACTCGCGCGCGTCGAGCTGTACCAGCGGGTCGCCGGCTGCCACGCGCGTGCCCTCCTCGACCAGATAGCGGTCGATGCGGCCGGCGACGCGAACCCCGATCGAGATGTAGCGGTCGGCGCTGACCACGTAGCCGGCGCCCGACAGGACCGGCACCCCCTCCTGCGTTCCCGGCGGCGTCAGCGTGACCGGTGCCACGTCCACCTGCGGAACCCGCCCCGCGGCAATGCGGCGCCCGACCACGACGGCGACGGCGAGCAGCACCGCCCCCACCACGAGCCAGCGCAGCCAGCGCCGGGGGCGCGCGGGCGCGTCGTCGCGCTCGAGACGCAGCGCGCTCAGGTTCTTGTGGAGCTCGTCGGGTGCGACCGCCATCACGCGTGCCGGAGCGCGTCCACGACGCGCAGATGAGCAGCCCGCCACGCGGGCGCGAGGCCGCCGAGGAAGCCGATGGCCGCCGCAAAGACGACGCCGAGCAGGGCACCGCCGAGCGTGGGCCGGAGGAGGACCGTCGCCACAGTGAAGGTCATCATGCTGAACGCGACCCCCGCAAGCAACGTGTTGACGGCGAGCATGGCCAGCAGCGCGAGGACCACCCCCGCGACCAGGCCCCCTGTCGCCAGCAACATCGATTCGGCGAGAAACGAGGCCAGGATGGAGCCGCGTCCGAACCCGAGGGCACGCAGCGTGCCGATCTCCGCCGTGCGATGCGCGACGGCGGCGTACATCGTGTTGAGCGCGCCGAAAGTGGCGCCGATCCCCATGATGATCGCGAGGGTGAGCACCAGGATGTAGAGCGACCGCGCGGTCTCTGCCTGCTCGGCGTAGTACGTGGTCTCCGGCTTGGCCTCGAGCGTGAAGCGACCATCCGACTCGATACGCCGGACGAGTGCGCGCGCCTCCGCGCCGGGGGCGACGGTCAGCCGCAACCCCGAGTACCCTTCGCGACGCGTATCGTCCTGCACGTCGGTCACGTCGGCCCAGATCTCGCTGTCGAACGCCGTGCCGCCCGCGTCGAAGAGCCCGACGACGGTCCACCGCCGGCGGCCGAGCCGGATCTCGCTGCCCACGCCCAGCCGGTAGCGCCGTGCCGCGCCGACGCCGAGCAGAAGCTCGCCGAGCTTCGGGCGGAACACCCGTCCCGCGACGAGCCGGACGCGGCGGTGCACCAGAAACGCGACCGGCTCGACGCCGCGGACGAGCACGTTCTCGCGCCCGCCGTCGGGGGTGCGCATGAAGGGTTGGTTCACGATCTCGGGCGAGAGGAGCGGCAGACCGTCGGCTCCGGCGGCGATGCCGGGGAGCGAACGGACCGCGAGCGCGGCGTCGCGCGGCACCTGGCTCGAGCCGTCGCTCGTGGCGCCCTTGCGCAGCACGACCAGGTTGTCGGCCTCACCGGCAGAGACGAGGATGTGCTGGAGGCCACCGACCAGGGCCGCGAGCAGCATGATGGCCGCGACGACCAGCGCGATGCCGCCAGCGGTGAACGCACTGGTCCAGCGGCGGACGAAGAGGTTGCGGACGTTGTAGCGGAGGGGCACGGCCATGGAGCGGCTCAGAAGAGGCGGCGCAGCGCCTCGATCACGTTCGTCCGCGCGCCGTTCCACGCTGGGACGAAGCCGGCGACGAAGCCCACGACGACGGCGATGGCAAGCCCCTCGGCGGCGATGGCCGGCGACATGCGGAAGCCGCCGAGGGGACCGAGGATGCCGCCGCCGCTGGTCTTGCCCGCGATGCGAAGACCCTCCAGGACGCCGTACGCGCCCCCCGCCCCGAGGAGCCCGCCGAGGAACCCCTGCAACGTCGACTCCGCCAGGAGGGCGGCCAGGATGGGCCGGCGGCGGAACCCGATGCTCTTCAGGATGGCGATCTCCGGGATGCGCTCCCGGATCCCCATGGCGCTCGTGTTGGCGGCGATCAAGACGACGGCGCCGACGACGAGGAAACCGACGATGAGGATCACCCGCATGAGGCCGGCGAACGAGCTCATGAACCCGCCGATGAAGGCCTTCTCCGTCTCGGCCGCCACCTCGGCCTCGGAGTTGCGGAACATGGCATCGACCTGCGCGATGATGCCGTCCACCATCTCGGGGCGCTCGGCGCGCAGCCAGATCATGCCGACGTTCTTCATCCCGCCGCGCGGCTCCATGGCCTCCTCGAGGTACTTGCGGTTGAACCAGAAGATCTGGGCACTGCCGTTCTGGATCTTCGCAGGGATGACGCCGACGATCTCGAAGCTCAGGTCCACGGGAAAGAGGGTGCCGCGCAGCATGACGTTCTGGCCGATGCGCCAGCCGAACTTCTTCATGGTGTCTTCGCCGACGAGCGCGCCGTTGCGCACGGTCTTGAACCGGGCGAGGGCGCCCGGGTCGATGTGGAAGTCGGCCCAGACGTCGCCGACCGTCTCGGGGTCGATGGCGAAGTTGGGGAACATGTTCTTCGGCTCGTCGTAGATGCCGCCGAACCACGAATACTGGTTGACCGCGACGACACCCGGGATGGTCTTCACGCGCTGCAGGAACGACGACGGGAGCCAGTAGGTGAGCCCCGCCTTGTGGTGCACCGAGATGCGCACGTTCGATGCCGCCTGCTCCAGGATGGCGTCGAACGCCGACGGCAGCGTCAGCACCGCGCACACGAGGAAGATCGACAGCGCGATCGACAGCGTCGTCAGGAGGCTGCGCAGCGGGTGGCGCAGGAGATTGCGCAGGACCAGACGAGGATATGTCATTGCCGGGTCATGCCGCCGTCCCGAGGCCGCCGTCGTCCACCAGCACACCCTTGTCGAGCCGTACCACGGTGTCCACCCAGCGCTCGGCGCGCGGGTCGTGCGTCACCATCACGATGGTCTTCTCGAAGGTGCGGTTGAGCTCGTGCAGCAGGGTGAGGATGTCCTCCGCGCTCCTCGCATCGAGGTCACCGGTGGGCTCGTCCGCGACCAGCAGGTCGGGGTCGGTGACGACGGCGCGGGCGATGGCGACGCGCTGCTGCTCGCCGCCGGAGAGCTGCTGCGGTCGGTGGTCCGCGCGGTGCGGGAGCCCGACGGCACGCAGCGCCACCAGCGCGCGCTCGCGGCGCTCGCCGCGGCCGAGGTCGGTGAGGAGCAACGGGAGCTCGACGTTCTCGACCGCCGTCAGCACTGGCAGGAGGTTGTAGAACTGGAAGACAAGCCCGACGTGCCGGGCGCGCCACGCGGCCAGGCCGTCCTCGTCCAGGCGCGAGAGCGGCTGGCCGGCAACGACCACCTCGCCGGTATCGGGACGATCCAGCCCGGCGACGAGGTGGAGCAGGGTGGACTTCCCGGAGCCCGACGGTCCCATCAGGGCGACGAAGCGGCCGGCGGGCACGTGGAGGCTCACGTGCTCCAGAGCATGCACCAGGTCGACGCCCCGGTGGTAGAGGCGCGAGACGTCGCGGACGTCGATCATGAGGAGCGGCTGTCGTTTCATGCGGGTGGCGGGCGTCCGGGTCAAGCACCGCGGGTTTGTGGACCGGGAGCATGGCAGAGGCTACAGTCCCCGCCGTGCCGGACGTCGAGCCTCTGCCCTCGAGCACGGTGATTCTCCTGCGTGAGGAGGGCGGGGCCGACGCCCCGTTCTCGCTGCTGATGCTCGAGCGTCATGGTAGCGTGACCTTCCCGGGCGTACACGCGTTTCCCGGTGGCGTCGTCGATCCCGGCGACCACGAGGTGCCCGGGACGCTGCCGCCAGAGCAGGCATGGGCCCCGCCGGGAGAGGGCGACCGTCCACCGGAGGCGCTCCCCTACTGGGTGGCCGCCGTCCGCGAGCTATTCGAGGAGGTCGGCATCCTGCTGGCGCGTGCGGGTGAGCGAGCGGTGGACGGGCCCCTCGTTCCGGAGCTCGGCGCGCTGCGCACGCGGCTGCACGCGGGCGAGCGCTTCGGCCCCCTGCTCGCCGCGCACGGGCTGCGCCCCGCGACCGACGCGCTCTACTACTTCGCCCGCTGGATCACGCCGCGGCAGAACCCGCGTCGATTCGACACCCGCTTCCTGGTCGGCCGGATGCCGCCCGGACAGGAACCGTGCGCCGATGGGACCGAGACGGTCAGCTGTCGCTGGTACGCGCCGCAGGCGGCACTGGCGGCCTACGAGCGCGGCGACATCATGCTGATCCCGCCGACCGTCCGCACCCTCGATGATCTCGCGGGCTTCACGTCGGTCGACGCCGTGCTCGCCGACGCCAAGCGCCGCGTGGTGCGCGCGCTGCGACCCGAGGTGATCGACGGTGGCGAGCTGCCGACGCTCAGCTACCCCGACAACACCGGCCGCCCTGACCTGCCGCCGCGGAAACTCGTCCTGCGCGACGGCCGCTGGCGGCCCAGCTGAGTCCGGATCGCGCGTCGCGACTCTCGCGTGACGCACCCCATCGGCGCCAGCCGTCCGCAGCGCGACGACGCGCCTCCTCACCGCAGGAAGAGACTGTACGTGAGGACCAGGAGCACGAAGGCCGTGAACACGCTGTACTTCAGGTTGCGCTCGACCAGCGCGAAGTAGAGCATCGAGGCGAGCACACGAACGTAGGGGGTGAGCAGCAACACCGCGATCCCGAGGTTCACGAGCGCGCGCGGGCGTATCGCGGCCGGCGTCAGCTGGCCGATGTCGGCGAGGACGAACTGGAAGACGGTCGTTCCCGCCAGGCTGTAGTCGAGGGTCATGTTCCCGCTCGTCACCCAGTGCCAGGCAAGGCCGGCTGCCAGGAGTGCCATGCTCGACAGCACGCCGGCGAGGAGGATCGAGCCGACGACCAGCTCCATGTCGAGTCGCGGCCTCGTCATCCACCTCGGATCCCGCGAACGATCATCTCGAGGGCGAGCACGATGAGCACACCGAGGAAGATGCGGCGGACGGTCTCGTTGGTCACGCGCACCAGGATGCGGGTGCCAGCGAACGCCCCCGCCGTCACGCCCAGGATCACGGGTGCCGCCAGCCCGGGATCGATCAGGCCGGCGGCCAGGTAGACGCTGGTACCGGCAAGCGCGGTGACACCGATGATCAGGTTGCTGGTCGTGGTCGAGACCTTTGGCGGCAGCCCCATGACGAGGTCATGGATCAGCACCTTCAAGGCGCCGGCGCCGATGCCGAGCAGCCCGGCGATGACGCCGGCCCCGAACATGAGGGGACCGCCCAGGTAGGCCCGGCCGGCGCGGTACTCGATCCGTTCGCGGGTCGCGCGATCGTAGTAGCCGCCCTCGAGCTCGAGCCAGCGCGAGACGGGATCCTGCCGAGCGATCTGCCGCCACGCCTCGTTGCTCTGCAGGCGGAGCGCCAGCCAGGAGACGAGGAGCACGCCCCCGAACAGGAGGAAGAGCAGGCGCTGGCTCGAGGCGACGGCGATGGATGCCCCTACGAGCGCGCCGACGATGGTGAACATCTCGAGGAACATGCCGACCTTCAGATTCGTGATGTGGTCGCGCACGTAGGCAGAGGCCGATCCGCTGGAGGTGGCGATGACGGACACGATGCTGATCGCGATGGCGCGCTTGATGTCCACGCCGAGGAAGGTGAGCGCCGGAATGAGGACGACTCCTCCTCCCATACCGGCCATGGCGCCGACGAGTCCGGCGACGGTGGAGACGACGAGGAGTAGTCCGAGTGACACGGGGGAATCACTGGATGAGGCGTGACCGCGGGCCGACCACGGCGACGAAATCGCGGCTCGGCTGCAACGCCGGATCGGCGATCAGCTCGATGTCCAGATCGGGGTTCCCGTTCGGGTCGCGAAAGCAGGCGGTCATGTACACACGCGAGGTGCCGCTTCCGAGAAGGATCTTCAACCGGCCTCCCCGGGACGCTTCCTTCGCCCGAGGCGGCGGGTGCCGCAATGCATGGAAGCGGACTAGCGCGGAGCGACGAGCGACCGCGATGTGCCCTCCAGCTCGCGTGACCACCAGGCCCCGCTGCGTGCTCGCGTCGCGGCGTCGGTGAAGCGGTAGCGATAGACGGCCACCCGTACCAGACGTGGCGGTGCGTTCGGGAACGGATTGCGTGCGAACAGCGGCGCCACGACCGCCGGGTCGTGCTGCACGCGGTCGAGCAGGGTCAGGAACCACGGCGGGAGCCCGCGGCCGAGCAAGAGGAACCACATCTGGAAGTCGACGCGCGGCTGGTGCGGTGCCACGAACGGCGGAGCACGATCGATGTCGCCGGGCTGGTAGTGCAGCTCGTAGGATCGCCAGTCGCTGCCGTCGTCCGAGCCTTCGATCACCGCCTCGCGCCGCACGAGCGTCATCTGCGCGAAGAGGTGGTAGGCGTTGACGGAACGGATCTCGTCGAGCACGACGCGCACCGGGAGCAGCGCACGAGTGAGCGGACGCAGCGGCGGGACGAGGGGCAGAAAGGGAACGAGCGACAGCGGCACCAGCACGGCGGTCGCGACCGCGAGGGAGGCTCCGGCCGGTCGCGGGCCCGGGACGGGCGCCGGCGCCGGCCCGGTCAGCCACGCCAGGTGCCCGTCGTCGAGCACCCAGAGGCAGAGCGCCAGCGCGAGATAGTTGAAGAAGCCGTAGTTCGCGGTCGCCAGGACGACGACCTGAAACGCCGCCATCGCCGCGAACACGGGCAGCCGGAGCCGTCGTGGTCCCCACATGAGCCACGGCACACCCAGCTCGACGCCGAGCGTCAGCGCGCTGGTCGCGCGCTGGGCCCACATCGGCATCTGGTGGGCGTACCAGCCGACCCACGTCGCGAGCGGCGCCGTCTCCCAGTAGGTCGCCATGGCCGTCAGGTCGCGCCAGGTGGGATCGCCGAGAAGCAGCTTCGCCAGCCCCGATTCCACGTAGAGCCGGAACAGCAGCCACTGCATCAGGAACACCCCGAGCGGATGCGGCGCCCCGCCGCTTTGCAGCCGCCGGCCTCCCGGAGTGACGAACAACGCGAAGAATCCCGACTCGAGCAGCAGATTGTCCCACTGGAAGGAGAGAAAGTCCTGACCGACGTTCACGTACGACACGTAGAGCAGCCAGCACCCGAGCAGCGCCCACCGCGGGACGAAGCCGAGCGCCAGCACGACGCCGAGCACCGCCCCGGCCACGGTGCCCCACCACAGCGCCCCGTCGCTGCAGTGGAGCCGGAAGATCGTCACGAGCGCCCGTCCCGCCACGGGACACGCCGGCAACAACCCGCGCGCGCCATAGAGCCACGACGCCTGCCGCCCCAGCGACCAGAAGGCGATCACGAAGCTCACCCCCAACGCCCGAACGAAGAGGTCGCGGACGTGAACGCGCGTCATGGGGTGCGGGCGCGGTGCCGGGCCGCCCGGAGCGCGACCCCGCAGCTTCTTGCGCGCGCCCGCGGCTCGTCGGGGGGACGTCGCGACATCGAGGCGCGCATGGAGCGAGGTACCCGGAGCGCCAAGGGCGGCCTGGCACCGCCCCCGCACCCCGACCGCGACGTTCACGCCCCCCGCGGCAACCCGAGGAACTGCATCGCGATGATCCCCCGCATGATCTCCGACGTCCCCGACGCGATACTCGCGGCCCGCGACGCCAGATACGCCCGCTGCACGAGCTCCTCAGGGTTCCCGTCGTGCCCCCGTGCCTCCGGCGTGTCATACAGCAACCCGCCCGGTCCGAGGATCTCCATCGCCACCTGCGGCATCATCTGCGTCAGCTCCGTCCAGTGCAGCTTGATGATCGCCGACTCCGGACCCGGGAAGCCGAAGCGCACGAGCTTGTCGAGCGTGCGCTGGCAGGTAAAGCGGAAGATCTCGGTGCCGAGGTACGCCTTCGCCAGCTGCTGGCGCAGGATCGGATCGCGGCCCGCGCCGCGCTCCCGTGCCATGGCGATGAGGCGGTCGCGCTGCTCTTTCAGCAGCACCTGCATGCCCACCACGTAGAGGATGCCACGCTCGTTCTGGAGCGCGGCGACCGCGATCTGCCATCCGCCGTGCAGCTCGCCGAGGAGGTTCTGGCGGGGTACCCGCACGTCATCGAAGAAGACCTCGTTGAAGTCGGCTTCGCCGGTCATCTGTCGCAGCGGGCGCACCTCGATCCCCGGGCTGTGCATGTCGATCAGCAGGCACGACACTCCCCTCGCGCGCCGCGTCTCGGGATCGGTCCGGCAGAGCAGCATGCACCAGTCGGCGTGATGCGCGAGCGTGGTCCAGACCTTCTGACCCGTCACGCGGAACTGGTCGCCGTCGGGCACGGCCTCGGTCCGGAGTGACGCCAGGTCGGAGCCCGCGCCGGGCTCCGAGAAGCCGAAGCACCAGAGGTCGTCGGCGGCGAGGATGCGTGGCAGGAAGCGACGCTTTTGCTCGTCGGTGCCGTAGGCGATGATCGGAGGGCCGGCGATCCCGATGCCGAGATTGCCGATCACCTCGGGAGCGCGTGCCCGCGCCATCTCCTCGACGTAGGCGAGCTGCTCGGGAATCCCGGCGTCGCGGCCGCCGAACTCGCGGGGCCAGTGGATCCCCACCCAACGCGCCTGGGCGAGCGTCCCCTGCCAGGCGCGCAACTCGCGGACGCGCTCCGCCTCCCGCAGCGCGGCGGCGTTCTCTATTCGGAGATGGTCCGGCACGTTGGCCTCGAGCCAGGCGCGTAGCTCGAGCCGGAAGGCGTCGACGCTCTCTTCTGCCATGGACGACGGAGTAGCAGGGAGGCTGCCGGCGAGTCGAGCAGCGCGGGACCGGGCTTCCCGCGCAGGTTGCGAGCCGGAGGTCACCCGGATACCTGGGGCGCACCGTGGCGGACAGCCCCCCCCTCGTGACGACCCGCGCCGAGCTGGTATCCCTGGCCGACCAGGTCCGGTCGGCCGGTCGCCTCGCCCTGGACACGGAGTTCGTCTGGGAGCGGACCTACCGCCCGACGCTGGGCGTCGTGCAGGTGGCGACCGACGGGACCTGCGCCATCCTCGACGCCACGGCTCTCCCCGACCTGTCCCCGCTCTTCCCCCTCCTGCGCGATCCGAAGGTCCCGGTCGTGCTGCACGGGGGCGGCCAGGACCTGGAGATCATGGCGCTGCTCATGGGTGAGCCCCTGCGGGGCGTCGTGGACACCCAGGTCGAGGCCGCGTTCCTCGGCTACGGGCTCCAGGTGGGCCTGAGCGTGCTCCTGGAGCGGGTCTTGAAGGTCCGCATCCGCAAGGACCAGACCTACACCGACTGGACGCGCCGCCCCCTCAAGCCCGAGCAGCTGGTCTACGCCCGCGCCGACGTCGTGCACCTGCTCGCCCTGCACGACCGGCTGCACGCCGATCTCGACGGCCGGGGCCGACTCGCCTGGGTGGAGGAGGAGCTGAAGCGCCTGGAGGACGGGTCGCGGTATCAGGCCATGCCCGACGAGGAGCGCTTCCGCACGGTCAAGGGATGGCAGCGGCTCGACGCCGGCGAGCTGGCCGTGCTACGCGAGCTGGCGGCCTGGCGGGAGAAGGCCGCGCGCCGTGCCAACATCCGCCCCAACTTCATCGCCAACGACGTCGTGCTCGTGACGCTGGCCAGCCGCACCGTCGAACACGTCGAGGAGCTGCGGGGTGTGCGCGGCCTGTCGCCGGGCACCGTGGACCGCCACGGGCGAGCCATCGTCGCCGCCATCCGGGCGGGGCGCGCGTGTCCGAAGGAGAAGTGGCCCGCGCCCGCGGAGCGCTTGCGACGCCAGGCTCCACCGAGCGGCCTCGTTGCTCTCCTGCGCGCGGCAGTGCAGGCGGTGGCCGACCGCGACGAGCTGGCCTCCGAGGTCATCGCCAGCGCCCGCGACCTCGACGCGCTGGTCGCGCGAGCCACCGCCAAGGGAGCGTCCGACGAGGAGGAACCGGCGTTGCTCCAGGGCTGGCGCCGCAAGCTCGTGGGCGACACCCTACTCGCCATCGCCCGCGGGGAGCTCGCGATTCGCTACGACCCCACGCGTCGCGAGGTGGTTGGCGAGCCTCCGGCGGCCTGATGCGCGCGGGCGCCCGGCTCAGGTTCCCGGCGACACGGGAGTGACCCGGACGATCAGGGTCTTGCCATCGCGCACGCGATCCGGGCGCGGGCGAAAGAAGCCGAGCCAGGAGATCCAGTACTTCTGGTCGTAGGCGGGCGCCATCCGCTCGGCCACTGCGGGGTCGCGCAGGATCTCCCCTTTGCCGACGAAGTGCGGCCCCTGCTCGCTGCCCACCCAGACCAGGACGGGACTGCCCTTGGCGATCCGCTTCGCCTTGTAGCTGTTCGGGACCGTCGTGAAGTAGACGGCGTCGCCATCCACCATGAACCAGACGGGAGATACCTTGCTGGTGCTCCCGTCCTTGCGCTTGGTGGCGACGTAGAGGTTCTTGGCGGTCCCGAGCGCCTGGCGCACGTCGGGCTGGAATTGCGCGCCGGCGGCGGCACCAAGCACGACCAGCGCCAGGCCGAGCACGGTCCACATGCGGTACCTCCCTGCCGGCATCGCTCCGGGAGGGATTCGCAGCCCCCCCGACACGTGTCAACCCGCAGCCCACCCGGCTGCCCGACACCGGCAAGCTGAACTCGATGCCGGAGCGTGCTATGCCTCCCCAGGTGACGACCCCGAAGCGCTCCCGCAGATCAGGAGCGGCAACCCAGAACACCCGTCGAACCACCACCCGAAGACGAGCCCGCAAGCCCAAGGCAGTCGAGCCCGAGCGCGTTGCCGCGGACGACGTGGAGGTCGTCGAGACCGCGCCACCGGTTCTCGATGCCATCGTCGAGCCGCTGGCCGAGACGGTGATCGTGACCGGCGCACCCGAGCCGGGCTTCGCCGCCCGTGTTCCGCCGCCCGAACCTCCGCCGGTGCGTCCTGCGCGTCGCCGGGGCGTCTTCTTCGACGTCGAGAATACCAGCCGCGCCGGCGACATCTCGCGCGTGGTCGAGCATCTCGCGCTCGACTGGGTGGGATGGAGCACGGAGTTCACGGCGGTCGGCAACTGGCGGGTGATCGGGCACGATACGGCCCGGCTCCTGGCGCAGCACGGCGCCGCGCTGGTGCACAGCGCCCCGTCGGTCGGCGTGCGCGACTGGAGCGATCTCCGCATCGCCGTCTCCGCGGGCGTGTGGCTGGCAGGCGCCCGCCCCGGCGACGTCGTCGAGATCGTCTCCGACGACCAGGCGTTCGACGCCGTCGGCGACGTCGCCGCCAGCCTGGGAGTCACGTTCCACCGGACGTCGTACCGCGCGCTGGCCGGCAGGGAGACGGTCGCGGGCGCGGCGGCGCCGGCGGGCGAGTCACGGTCGCGCCGCTCGCGCCGCGGCGGCCGGCGGGGCCGCAGCG
>JBKPDC010000131.1:0-2187 GCA_046727715.1 Thermodesulfobacteriota bacterium | reverse complement strand
CCTCCGCGCGGATGGTGGGTGGCGAAGGGGCGGCGGATCACGTCCGTGCCGAAGACGCCCGGGTAGGCGTCGCCGGCGTCGCCGATCAGAATCGTCCCGGCGGGCAGGCGTGCCGCGAGCGCGTCGGGGGCCAGTGCGATGTCGGGACCGAGGCGGCGCAGCGCGCCGTCGGGATCGACCCGGAATACCGCGGCGTACACCTCGCGCTTGCGCGCATCGAGGGCGGCGCACACGGTTTCGCCCGGCGCGGCGCCGGCCGCTTCGGCGAGCGCCTCCAGGGTGGGCACCGCGGCCAGCGGCAGCCCGCCGGCGAAGGCGAGGCCCTTGGCCAGCCCAAGGCCGATGCGGAGCCCCGTGAACGAGCCGGGACCGATCGACACGGCCAGGCCCTCCACGTCGCGGATCGTGAGCCCGGCGCGCCCGAGCACGCGCTCGACCAGGCCCGGGAGCGAGGCGACGTGCGAACGCGACGCCGGCGCCGCGTCCTCGGCCAGCACCTCATCGCCCCGCGTCACCCCGACGGCCGCGGTCCACGTGGCGGTGTCCAGTCCGAGGACGACCAGGGACTTCAGCCCTGCACGAGCCGATGGATGTCGTTGTAGAAGACGAACACCATCAGGCTGAGAAGCAGCAGCAGTCCCACCTGCTGGGCCAGCTCGCGATGCCGCTGCCGCAGCGGGCGCCCGAGCACGCCCTCGACCCCGAAGAGGGCGAGGTGTCCGCCGTCGAGCGCCGGAATGGGCAGCAGGTTCAGGACTGCCAGGTTGACCG
The DNA here is from genome assembly GCA_046727715.1 of Thermodesulfobacteriota bacterium. GTDB lineage: Bacteria > Desulfobacterota > Binatia > DP-6 > DP-6 > CAVQLX01. The sequence continues at coordinate 1,416 of JBKPDC010000131.1, read as the reverse complement.
ACAGGAATGCGAGCATGGAGAGGAAGTAGCGGCCGCCCGCCCGCGCCTGCTGGCCGGCAGCGCGCGCGATGGCGATGGGCCCGCCCAGCTCACGCAGCGGCACGCGGCCCTGCACCATGAGCACCAGGCCCTGGACCACGAGGTAAGTGGCGGTCGCGGTCTGCTGGCCGGCCATCTTGACCGCCTCGAGCGGCCCGACTGGCTTCCAGTCGTGTGAGGCTTCGATCCCGATCAGGTAGACCTGACCCGTCTCCTCCCCGAAGACCGAGCGGGTGTCTCGCAGAGTCGGCGTGACCGTGATCGGGAGCTGCGTGCCGCCGCGCTCGACGGTGAGCGTGAGCGGAGCGCCCTTCGAATCGCGCACCGTCTGGGCCAGCGCCTCCCACGTGGTGGTCGGCCTCCCGTTCACCGCGATGACCTTGTCGTCCGCCTGGAGCCCGCCCTGCTCGGCCGGCGAGCCGGCGGCCACGCCGCCGACGCGCGGTTCGCTCGATGGCACCTCGGCGCCGACGGCAGCGAAGAGGAGGGCGTAGACGAGGAAGGCGAAGACGAAGTTCATCGCCGGGCCGGCGAACACGATCGCGCTCCGGCGCAGCATCGGCTGGGTGGAGAAGGCCCGCTCCGGTTCGGCCAGCGCTTCTTCCTCGTCCTCCTCGCCGAGCATCTTGACGTAGCCGCCGAGCGGCATGGCCGAGACGGCGTACTCGGTTTCGCCGCGCTGGCGCGCGAACAGGATGGGGCCGAAGCCGATCGAGAAGCGCAGCACCTTGACACCGAGCCGCTTGGCGACCGCGAAGTGCCCGAGCTCGTGCACGAAAACGAGCAGCCCGAGCGCAACCAGGAACGCGACGACGGTGATGACGGGGCCGGGAATGGCCATCCGGAGTACTCCTTCGCCTACCAGCCCCTGGTCGTCACCGCGTAGTAGTAGTACGCGAAGACGAAGGGGAAGAGCAGGCTGTCCAGGCGATCGAGGATGCCACCGTGGCCGGGGATAATCCAGCCCGAATCCTTGGCACCGAATGCGCGCTTGATCGCCGATTCGCAGAGATCGCCGAGGGCGGCCAGCACCGCGATCGCGAGCGCGAGGCCGATGGCCTCCCCGGAACCCAGCTGCGCGAAGAAGACCAGCCGGCAGAGGAGCGCGACCGCGACCGCCCCGCCGAGCCCGCCGAGCGCGCCTTCGACGGTCTTGCTCGGGCTGACGGCGGGCAGCAGCTTGCGGCGTCCCCAAGCACGGCCGGCGAAGTAGGCTCCCGAGTCCGACCCCATGGCGGTGTAGACGGTGAAGAGCACCCAGCGCCAGCCGTCGGGCTGCTCGCGTAGCAGCGCGACGTGCGGGACGAAGAATCCCACGTAGAGCACGCCGAGCACCAACAGGCCGACGCGCTGCAAGGCGAGCGTCAGGTCCTGATG
>JBKPDC010000130.1:0-3171 GCA_046727715.1 Thermodesulfobacteriota bacterium | reverse complement strand
TGCCGGCAGCGGCCGGTGCCGAGGGCGAAGGCGTCGGCCGCGCCGCGACGCCCCCACCGCTCGGCTCCGGCTCCTCCGTCGAGACCCCTTCCGGCGACAGGGTCATTCCCAGCTCGGCCGAGGGTGGCAGCGTCTCCTCCGGCTTGGCGATCTTCTCCTTCCCCGGCACCCGGGGCCCCTTCGTGACCGGCGCCCGGGTCGGAGCCTTCGAGCCGCGCGGCGCCGTCTGCTCGCGCAGCGCCTCGATTTCGCGTCGCAGCTCGTCCAGGGAGCGCGACTGCTGCTCGATCATCCCCGAGAGCTTCTGCTCCTGCAGGAGGAGGTCCGCCTTCGTCGCACAGCCCACGCAGGCCAGGGCCAGTGCGATCGTCCCTGCCACCGGCAGTGACCATACCGGTGGCAAATGCGCGCTTCGTCGAGTCGTTCCGGACACCCTCTCGTCCTCCCAATCGCGGCCCGCCGGGCGCCGCATCCGGCCCTACTTCATGGCCTGCCGCGGCGTGCATCCGCAAGCCCCGTTTTCGACGCCCATGCACGGCTCGCCAGCGAATGTTGCGTCCCCCCGCCCCTTCGCATAGCTGTCGCGGCGTGGGTGTCCCGCCGCTCCTCGCCGCGTGCCGGCGCGAGGCCACGCCGTACACGCCGGTGTGGCTGATGCGGCAAGCGGGACGCTACCAGCCGGAGTACCGCGCCGTCCGCGAGAAGCTGGGCTTCCTCGAGCTCTGCAAGACACCCGACGCCGCTGCCGAGGTCACGGTGATGGCGGTCGAGCAGCTCGGGGTCGACGCCGCGATCATCTTCTCCGACATCCTGCTCGTCCTCGAACCGCTCGGCGTCGGGCTCGAGTTCGCCAAGAGCGACGGCCCGGTGATCCACCGCCCGGTGCGCAGCGGGGCCGATGTCGATGCGCTCCCCGAGGTCGATCCGGCGATGCTCGGATTCGTCTACGAGGCGGTGCGTCGCGCTCGTGCGGCGCTGCGTTCGGAGGTACCGCTGATCGGCTTCGCGGGCGCGCCGTTCACGCTCGCGTCGTACCTCGTCGAGGGCGGTGGCTCCGAGGACTGGGCCGCCACCAAGCGCTTCCTCTTCACCGATCCGGGCGCGTGGCACGCGCTGATGGAGCGTCTCGCGCGCACGGTCACCGCCTACCTGAACGAGCAGATCGCCGCCGGCGCCGAGGCCGTGCAGCTCTTCGACAGCTGGGTCGGCTGCCTCTCGCCGACCGACTACCGGATGCACGTCCTGCCGCACGTGCAAGCATTGATCCGAGGGCTGACCCCGGGCGTGCCCGTGATCCACTTCGGCACCACGACCGCCGGGTTGCTGGAGTGCATGCGCGCCGCCGGCGGGGACGTCATCGGCCTCGACTGGCGCGTCGATCTCGACGCCGCCTGGGCGCGTCTCGGTCCCGGTGTCGCGGTCCAGGGCAACCTCGACCCCATGGCCCTGCTGGCGCCGATTCCGGAGATCCGGCGGCGCGTCGCCACCATCCTGGGCCAGGCGGCCGGGCGTCCAGGACATGTCTTCAACCTCGGCCACGGCATCCCGCCGAGCACGCCGGTGGACCACGCACGCGCGCTCGTGGATGCCGTGCACGAGCTGTCGGCGCGCGGCACGCGCGCGGGATGACGGAGGCGGTCCTCCTGATCGCCTTCGGCGGACCCACCCGGCCGGAGGAGATCCGCCCGTTCCTCGAGAACGTCACGCGCGGGCGCCGTATTTCGCCCGAGCGCCTCGACGAGGTGGCCCATCACTACGAGCTGATCGGCGGCCGGTCGCCGCTGAACGAGCTGACCTTCCGCCAGGCCGAGAGGTTGCGCCGCGCGCTGGGCCGCACGCCCGTCTACGTCGGCATGCGCAACTGGGAGCCGTACGTCGCGAGCACGCTCTCCCGGATGGCGTTCGACGGTGTGCGGCGTGCCGTCGGTGTCATCCTCGCGCCACACGCCAACGAGGCGAGCCGCGAACGCTACGTCGAGGCGGTGGACGAGGGCCGCCGGGCACTCGGGCCCCGCGCGCCGGTCGTGGACTACGTCGGCGCGTGGCACGTGCACCCGCTGTTCGTCGAGGCGGTGGCCGAGCAGGTTCGCGCCGCGCTGGGGAGCCTGCCGGGCGGCGCGCGGGTGGTCTTCACGGCACACAGCATCCCCGTCGCGGCGGCCGAACGTTCACCGTACACCGCCGAGCTCGCAGCGACCGCGCGCGCGGTGGCTGCACGCCTCGATGACCCCGTCTGGGAGCTGGCGTACCAGAGCCGGAGCGGCAGCCCGCGGGACCCGTGGCTCGAGCCCGACGTCAACGCGACACTGCACCGCCTGGCGGCGGAAGGTGTCCGCGCCGTCGCCGTGGCGCCGATCGGATTCGTCTGCGACCACGTCGAGGTGCTCTACGACCTCGACGTCGAGGCGCGCGCGACGGCCGCGCGGCACGGGGTCGCCTTCGCCCGCGCCGCCACGGTGAACGACCACCCGCTCTTCGTCCGCATGCTGGCCGAGCTGGTGCGGGAGCGCGCCGCGTGACCCGCCGGCGCGTTGCGGTGGTGGGCGGCGGGATCGCCGGGCTCGCCGCGGCGCACCGCCTCGTCGAGCACGCGCAGGCCGGGGCGGCGCTCGACGTCGTCCTGCTCGCGGCCGCGGGCCACCTCGGGGGCAGCATCGGAACCGAGCGCACCGGCGGTTTCGTTCTCGAGCGCGGCGCCGACTCGATGATCACCGACAAGCCGTGGGGGCTGGCGCTCTGCGAACGCATCGGGATCGCGGACCGGCTCGTCGGCACGCGGGAGGGCGAGCGGCGGACGTATGTCGTGCACGATGGACGCCTGCACCCGCTGCCCGAGGGATTCCTGCTGATGGCGCCGACGTCGCCGTGGCCGGTGGCGGCGTCGCCCCTCTTCTCGCTCGGCGGCAAGCTCCGCATGGCGCTCGACCTGGTGCTGCCGCGTCGTTCCGGGGGCGGGGACGAGAGCCTGGCGGGATTCGTGCGACGCCGGCTCGGCGACGAGGCGCTCGCGCGCGTCGCCGATCCGCTCGCCGGTGGCATCTACACGGCCGACCCCGAACGCCTCTCGCTCGCCGCCACCATGCCGCGCTTCCTCGAGCTGGAGCGCACGCACCGCAGCGTGATCCTCGGCCTGCGCGCGACGACACGGGTGCCGCGCGGCAGCGCGGGCGC
>JBKPDC010000129.1:0-18543 GCA_046727715.1 Thermodesulfobacteriota bacterium | reverse complement strand
GGATGCCAGGCGCAGGAGCGCACCCCGTCGGACGGTGCGAATTCGAGATGTCTCGCACGAGAAAGAATCGCGCGTACTGGAATTCGACCAGCGACGCCTACCAGATGACCCATGGCGCCACGCTGGCGGAGAAGGCGCTGGGTGCTCGATCCCTCGGGTCTGCCGGTCGCCGGCGCCCAGACGGCCCGCAAGGTGCTCGATCCGCGCCTGCCCTCGAACGAGCTGATGCGGCGCCGCTGAGGAGCGCGCCCCGTCAGGCGCGCGCCTTCAGCAAGTCCCGGATCTGGGTGAGCAGCTTCTCCTCCGCCGAGGGCTCCGGCGGCGCCGCCGGTGCGGCCTCCGCTCTCTTGAGTCGGTTCATGGGCTTCACGATGAGGAGGAAGACGGCCCACGCCACGATCAGGAACTGGATGACGGCATTCAGGAACAGGCCGATGTTCAGCGTGGATGCGCCCGCCGCCTTCGCCTCCGCCAGCGTCTTGTATGGTCCGCCGCCGCCGAGGGTGATGAACCAGTTGCTGAAGTCGAGGCCCCCTGTCAGCAGTCCGAGCGGCGGCATGAGGACGTCGTCGACGAGCGCCGACACGATCTTGCCGAAGGCCGCGCCGATGATCACCCCGACGGCCAGATCGACAGCGTTCCCCCGGATCGCGAATTGCCTGAACTCCTTCCACATGGCCCACCTCCCGACGGCATCTGACGCCCGAGCGAGCTCCGCTTGCGCTGACCGCCCCGCAGATAGCAGACGGGCGACGCACTTGCAGCGGGGGTTTGCGGAGCGGTGGCCTTTGGCTAAGGGTGCCTGCACCGTCGCCGCTTCGCGGCGGTCGCGGGCTGGAGGGTTCCGGGTCATGGAGACGAAGCTGCTGGAGGCGTGTCGATCGGCGTTCGAGAGCGCGGGGCCCGCGGTGACACTCGGCGCCCCGATGTACGGCACGGAGTGCGCCCCGAAACCGCTGGTCCGCGTCCCGATCGCCATGACCAACCGGCACGGCCTCATCGCCGGCGCCACGGGCACCGGAAAGTCGAAGACCCTCCAGGTGATGGCCGAGCAGCTGTCCACCGCGGGGGTCCCGGTGTTCCTCGCCGACATGAAAGGCGACCTCTCCGGGCTCGGCGCCCCCGGCGAGGCGAACGACAAGGTCCGGCAGCGCGCCACCGACACCGGCTGGACCTGGTCGCCGTCGCCCTCCCCCGTCGAATTCCTGAGTCTCACCGGGACACGCGGCGCCCAGCTCCGGGCCACGGTGTCGTCGTTCGGCCCGTTGCTGCTCTCCAAGGTCCTCGATCTGAACGACACCCAGGCGGGCGTGCTCGCGCTCGTCTTCAAGTTCTGCGACGACCGCAACCTCGAGCTGTACGACTTCGGCGATCTGCGCGCCGTCCTCGACCACCTGACCGGCGCCGGCGCGGCCGACTTGAAGGGCTACGGCGGCATCGCGAAGCCGACCGTCGGTGTGCTCCAGCGCAAGCTGGTCACCCTGGAAGCGCAGGGTGCGACGGCCTTCTTCGGCGAGCCCGAGTTCGACCTCGGCGACCTCATGCAGGTGGAGCGCGACGGCCGCGGCCTGGTGAGCGTCCTCGAGCTGTCCGACGTGCAGGACAAGCCCGCCCTCTTCTCCACCTTCATGATGTGGATGCTGGCGCGGCTCTACAACGAGCTGCCCGAGGTCGGCGATCAGGACAAGCCGAAGCTGGTCTTCTTCTTCGACGAGGCGCACCTCCTCTTCGACGGCGCCAGCAAGGCGTTCCTCGAGCAGGTGGAGAACGTGGTGCGGCTCATTCGCTCGAAGGGCGTCGGCATCTTCTTCGTCACGCAGACGCCGAAGGACGTGCCGCCCGACGTGCTCGCGCAGCTCGGTCACCGCGTCCAGCATGCGCTCCGCGCCTTCACGCCGAATGACGAGAAGGCGCTGCGCGCCACCGCGAAGACGTTCCCGAAGAGCGACTTCTACGACCTGGAAGAGGTGCTCACCACGCTCGGCATCGGGGAGGCGATGGTGACGGTGCTGTCGCCGAAGGGCGTCCCGTCGCAGCCCTTCGCGACGCGGCTCATCCCGCCCGCGTCGCGCATGGCGCCGCTGAGCGACGTCGAGCTCCAGCAGCGCCTCGCCGTGTCGCCGCAGGTGAGGAAGTACCGCCAGGCGATCGATCGCGAGAGTGCCGAAGAGAAGCTCGCCGCGCCGCCGCCGGCGCAGGCCGACGCGGCGCCGGCCGCGCCCGGGGGGAAGCCCGAGCCGAGCACGCTCGAGAAGGTGCTACGCTCGCCGGTCACGCGGGCGGTGGCGACGACGGTGTCGGGCGTGCTCGCGCGCGGGATCCTCGGCGCGCTCGTCGGCCCGCCGCGCCGGCGCCAGCGCTGGTAGCGCGCCGTCGAGACGCGACGTCTCCGACGGCCACCAAGAACGAGTCCGCACTGCGCCCACGATCCCCGGCGACTCACTTGCGCAGCCCGAGGGCGACGTGGAGCGCGCGTCGGCGAAGGCCTGCCACTCCCCCAACTCGTCGTCGGCACCGCTCACGCCGGCCTCGCAATGGCGCGAGACTGCTCGGCGATCCGCTCTCGCCGGAGGCGCTCCAGCTTCTCGGCGACGGCGTCGCACGAAGTGCGAGGCCGTGCGGTAGCGCCCTGCCCGGACGAGGGCCTCGACCGCGTCGAGGTGCTCGCGCTCGGCGCTGATGACGGCCTTCCGCTTCGTCGCGACCAGAAAGGTGCACCACCCGGTGCGTCATGGCGGGCAACCTCTGGGCGCGGGCCCATGCCCCCATGGCCAGCGTGACTGCGCACCTGGCTCAGGTCGAGGCTACGCCGTCCAACGCGCTCGCCGCTTCGCGGTCCAGAAGGAACAGCGCCGGTGGTCCCGAGCGTGCCGCCAGCGCGACTGGCAGCTGCGAGTCGGGATCCTCGATCGCCTCACGGATCACGGGCGCCTTCGCCCTGCCGAAGGCGGCTACCCAAATGGCGCGCGCCATGGCGAGGACCGGCAGCGTGAGCGTCAGCCGGCGCGGCGGCGGCTTCGGGGAGTCGGTGATCTCGGCGACCCACCGGGTCCGGTCGTGCAGCAGCGCGTGACCTGGGAAGAGCGAGCACACGTGGCCATCGGGGCCCATGCCGAGGAGGGCTAGGTCGAGCCGTGGCGGGTCGCCCAGCGTCACGCGCAGCTCGGCGGCGTAGGTGGCGGCGGCGGCCGCGAGGTCGTCTTGGTCGGCGGGCATCGGGTGGAGCCGTGCCGGAACGGCATCGAGCCAGAGGCGGCGCGCCAGGCCGACGTTGGAGTCGGGATCGGTCGGCGGGACGGCGCGCTCGTCGCCGAAGAAGACGTGCACCTGCTCCCAGGGTAGGGCCAGGGCGGCGAAGGCCGGAAAGAAGACCTCCGCGACGGATCCCCCGGGCAGCCCGCAGCTGTAGCGGCCCCGTTCGGCCACGGCGGTGCGGACGGCGGCCTCGAAGCGGGCCGCCGCGGTGCGGGCGAGTCCCTCGCGGGTGTCGACGACGATCTCCGGGCGCATAGGGCGGTCCTCCCGTCCCCCTTCCTACGGCCGCGAGAGGTGGCTTGTCACGTCCGGGCCCCGCGTCTATCGCTCGACGAGTGAGAGGGGCTCTCCTCGCCATCGCCCTGGCGTGCACCCTCCTTCCCGGTGTGGAGGGACGGGCACGCGCGTACCAGGCCTCACTGGCGGCGGCCGCCCCCGGAACGCGTCCTGCCAAAGGGAAGCTGCTGGTGGCGTCCTCGGACCAGGAAGACCCGAACTTCGCGCAGGCCGTGGTGCTGCTCGTGGCCTACGACGCCGACCAGGGCGCGATGGGCGTCATCGTCAACCAGCCGACGCCGATCAAGCTGGCGAAGATCGTCCCGGAGCTGGAAGGGGTGAAGAACCGTACCGACCGCCTGTGGCGCGGCGGCCCGGTGCTGCCGACGTCGCTGCTGACGCTCGTGCGCAGCAAGAAGGCGCTCGCAGACTCCGAGCCTGTGTTCGACGACGTGCGCATGCTCACCAGCCGCGAGGCCTTCAAGCGCACGCTCGAGGGCGACATGCCACGCGAGCGTGTGCGCGCGTTCGCCGGCCACGCCGGCTGGGGGCCGGGGCAGCTCGAGTCCGAGATTGCCAGGGGCGACTGGGTCGTCCTGCCGGCGACGGCGGAGATCGTGTTCTCGGTGGCGCCCGAAAGCGTGTGGCCGAAGCTCGCGGAGCGCGCCCAGGGGGAGTGGACGTTCCTCGCGCCGGCTCCCCGTCACCACTCGGCGGCGACGGGCGCCGGAGGCTCCTCGGCGCGCGGCCGGAGCTCGGGATGGCGGTCGAGCGTGCGTGCGCACGCGTTCCAGCGCAGCACCGCGTCGTCGTTCCCCGCCGGCCGGAGCGCCATGGACCGGGCGAAGAGGTCGAGTGCCTTGGCGAACCAGTCGGCAGCCAGCGCATTGCCGCTCGGGCCGCCGTGCGTCAGGTGGGCGCGAGCGCAACGCTCGCAGACGATCCCGTCATAGTACACGCGCTCGTACTCGTCGCGCAGCCGTGGCAGCAGCGCCCGCGCGCGCGCGACGTGCGCGCCGACGCCGTGATCCCTGAACTGATCGGTGACGGCGAGGAGCAACGTGACCAGCGCCGGCTGGTTGTCGTGCTCGGCCGCGAGGATGTCCTCGCAGATGCTCTCCGCGAGGTCGCTCTCGTTGAGCAGGCGATAGCGCTCAGCTTTGGCCAGGGCCGCGGGGATCGCTTCCGCCGACAGCGGTTTCAGATCGTGCATGGGAAGGCCTCCCTTCTCGTCGTCCCAGCGCGTGCAGCAGCCGGCGAACCGGATCGTAGAACCGGTCGACCACACGTTCCTTCAACGGGATGATGGCGTTGTCCGTGATCGTGATGTGCTCGGGGCACACCGTCGTGCAGCACTTCGTGATGTTGCAAAAGCCGATCCCGAACGCCTCCTCGAGCTCCGTCACGCGGTCCGCGACGTCGAGCGGATGCATCTCGAGCGCCGCCAGGTGCACCAGGAAGCGCGGCCCGACGAACTGGTCGTAGAGCTGGTGCTCGCGCAGGACGTGACAGACGTCCTGGCAGAGGAAGCACTCGATGCACTTGCGAAACTCCTGCACGCGGTCGATGTCCTGCTGGAACATCCGCCAGGTGCCGTCCGGCGCGTCCGGCGGCCGGGGCGTGAACGGCGCGATGCGCCGCTTCACGCGGAAGTTCCACGACACGTCCGTCACCAGATCACGGATCACGGGGAACGCGTGCATCGGCTCGATCGTCACCGGCTCCTCGAGCGGCAGCGTGTTCAGCCGGGTCATGCACATGAGTCGCGGCTGGCCATTGATCTCGGCGGAGCAGGAACCGCATTTCCCGGCCTTGCAGTTCCACCGGCAGGCAAGATCGGGCGCTTGCTCGGCCTGCACGCGATGCACCGCGTCGAGCACGACCATGCCGTCGGCGATCTCGGTCGCGTAGTCGCGGAACTCGCCGCCACTCGCGTCGCCGCGCCAGATGCGGAACGTCGCCGTCGCCATCACGCGTTCTCCTGAATGATCCGTGCGAGCTCCGGCGGCAACTCGGGGATGGGGACGTGGAGGAGGCGCATCGTGCCGTCGGGGGCGGGTTCCACGCACACGTTGCGCCGGCCCCATTCGGGGTCCTTGCCGGGGAAGTCCTCGCGGAAATGGCCCCCGCGGCTCTCGGTGCGCTCGAGTGCCGAGCGGGTGATCGCCTCGGCGACGTCGAGCAGGTTGGGGAGATCGAGCGCCGTGTGCCAGGCCGGGTTGTAATCGCGATTGCCGATGACGCCGACACGGGCGGCGCGGGCGCGCAGCGCCGCGAATGCGTCGAGCGCGTGCCGCATCTCGCTGGCGGTCCGCACGATGCCCACGTGATCCTGCATCAGCTCCTGGAGGTCGCGCTGCACAGCATACGGCACCTCGCCGTCCGTGCCGTGCTCGAAGGGCTCGAGGGCCGCCCGCGCCGCCGCGTCCACCTGCGCGGCGTCCACCACCGGCGGCCGCTGCTCGCGCGCGAACCGCGCGGCATGGTCGCCGGCGCGCTTCCCGAAGACGAGGAGATCCGACAGCGAGTTGCCTCCCAGGCGGTTGGCGCCGTTGATGCCCGCCGCGCACTCGCCGGACGCGAACAGGCCGGGCACGGAGGACATCTGCGTCTCCGCGTCGACGCGAACGCCACCCATGATGTAGTGCGTGGTGGGGCCGACCTCCATCGCTTCCTTGGTGATGTCGATGTCGGCCAGCTGCTTGAACTGGTGGTACATGCTGGGCAGCTTGCGCTTGATGTGCTCCTCCGCATTGGGGAGCCTGCGGCGGATCCAGGCGATGTCGAGGAAGACGCCGCCGTGAGGGCTGCCGCGGCCCTCCCGCACCTCGCGCCGGATGCAGCGCGCGACGTGGTCCCGCGTGAGCAGCTCGGGCGGCCGCCGGGCGGCCTTGTCGCCCTGCGTGTAGCGCCAGCCCTCCTCCTCGTCGTCGGCGGTCTGGCTGCGGTAGTTCTCCGGCACGTCGGCGAACATGAAGCGCTCGTTGCGGTTGTTGAGCAGCACGCCGCCCTCCCCGCGCACGCCCTCCGTGACCAGGATACCCTGGACGCTCGGCGGCCAGATCATCCCGGTGGGATGGAACTGCACGAACTCCATGTCCATGAGCGCCGCGCCCGCCCGATAGGCGAGCGCGTGGCCGTCCCCCGTGCCCTCCCAGCTGTTGCTGCTGATCTTGTAGGCGCGCCCCACCCCACCGGTGGCGACGATCACGGTCCGCGCCCCGAACAGCAGGAATCGTCCGTGGTCGCGCTCGTAGCCGAACGCCCCCGCGATGCGATCGCCGTCGCGCAGCAGTCTCGTCACGGTGCACTCCATGTGCACCGTCACGCCGAGCTGCACGACGCGATCCTGCAGCGTGCGGATCATCTCGAGCCCAGTGCGGTCTCCGACATGCGCCAGCCGCGGGAACTTGTGCCCGCCGAAGTTGCGCTGCAGGATGCGCCCGTCCGGCGTGCGATCGAACACCGCGCCCCACGCCTCCAGCTCGCGCACGCGGTCGGGCGCTTCGCGTGCGTGCAGCTGCGCCATCCGCCAGTTGTTGACGTACTGGCCGCCCCGCATCGTGTCCGCGAAGTGCACCCGCCAGTCGTCGCGGTCGTCGACGTTGGCGAGCGCCGCCGCGATGCCGCCCTCGGCCATGACCGTGTGCGCCTTCCCGAGTAGCGACTTGCAGACCAGACCCACCGAGGCGCCGGCCTCGGCGGCGGCGATGACGGCGCGCAATCCGGCGCCGCCGGCACCGATGACGAGGACGTCGTAGTCGAAGCGCTGGTGGCCCACGGCGAACCCTCCGGCACGCGGAGTCCTAGAAGATCCTCCAGTCGTGCCAGATGCCCATCGAGCAGAGCCGGACGTAGAGATCGGCGACGGCCACCGCGACGAGGCTGGTCCATGCGATCGGCATGTGCCGGCGATTGAGGCAGCTCACGCAGCCATAGGCCCTGGCCAGGCCCGGACGCCGCGACAACTCGTCGCGCCCACCGCCCACGAGGTGGCGCAGCGAATGGCATCCCAGCGTGTAGCCCGCGAGGAGGACGACGTTGGCGGCGAGCACGAGCGTCCCGATCCCGACGCCGAAGGACGTGCGGCCCGTCGCCGGATCGGGAAACCAGAGCGCCTTCCAGACGTCGTGCGCCAGCACCACGAGGAAGCCGAGGGCGATGTAGAGGAAGTAGCGGTGCACGTTCTGCATGACGAGCGGGAAGGACCGCTCGCCGAGATAGCTCGCGCGCGGCTCGCCGACGGCGCACGACGGTGGATCAGCCCAGAACGCCTTGTAGTACGCGCCGCGATAGTAGTAGCAGGTGAGCCGGAAGAGCGCCGGAAAGGGCAGGATCAGCAGCGCGGGCGAGAACGGTAGCCACGTCGGCCACCAGCCGGGCTTCGGTCCGAACCAGGCGTGCGGCGAGTCGCCGAACAGCTCAGGCGAGTAGAAAGGCGACAGGTATGGACCGAACGTGTAGTGCGCGTTCTGGAACGCCGCCCACGTCGCATACACGACGAAGGCGGAGAGCACGACGAACGTCGCCAGCGGCGTGGCCCACCAGGCGTCGCGTCGCGTGGTGCGACCGAACCCGCCGTGGGCGAGCGTTGCGGCGCCAGTGCGCGGACTCGACGACATGCTCCTCCTCCCAGTCTCGGGGTGGTGGATGAGGACGTTCAGATAGTGCACGACCGGTGCGCTGGCTACACCGAAACGCACGCTACAGACAAGGGTTCTTCACGTCGATGACGCGATGAACGCGCGCCCGGGGAATCGTCCTGCTACGACTCGGGCGGCGGTGCCTTCAGCTCGGCCGCGGACCCCAGCTCGATCTCGACGGTCGCCGGGGAGGCGTCGGCCAGCTCTGGCGGCGGGTCACGGCGGACGATGCGCCCTGCGTCGATGCCGTGCTCCTCGCGCAGCGCCTTCTCCACCCGGGCCAGGCGCGCGCCGGCCAGGTCGCGGACGCGCTCCGGCGTGGGCGCGGGTCGCTCTGCCAGCCACGTCTCGAGGGTCTTCTGATCGTCGGCGTCGAGCTCGCCCGGCTTGTCCTCCGCGCGCGCCGCTAGCGCCTCGCTGATGCGATCGCGCGCGCCGCGCTTGGTGAGGTTCTTGATCGTCCCGAAAACGCCCTGCGGGGCACCCAGCTCCTCAAGGAGGTCGTGCTCGTGCAGCCAGCGCATGTCGGCGTTCGTCGGCGCGGTCTCGAGCGCGACGCCCATGCTGGGGCGCTCCGCCAGGAACTTCGCCAGCTGATCGACCTGCCTGTCGCCCTCGTCCGTCAGGGCGTCCCGACCGGTGCGGAAGGAGATCGGTGCCGGCGACGCCTGCACCTTGTCACCGGAGAAGATCGCGCCCACGAGCTTCAGCGGCGAGGCGAGCGCGTTCACGAGCGCACGCCGCAGCGCCCCCGCGATGATCGTGAGGTAGCCGACCTGCATGCCCTGCTCGTCGCCCTCGACGGGGATGTCGAGCTTGATGTCGCCCTGGAGGTCGCGCAGGAGGGCCAACGCCATCGTGAGCGGGATGCCGAACTGCTCCTTGAAGAGCGAGTCGCCGGCGCGGCTCCCGAGGTCGAAGTCGTGCAGCGTCAGCGCGCTGTCGGAATCGTACTTCCCCTGCTTGAAGGTGGCCTTGGTGGCGACCGACAGGCGGCCCTTCTTGATGCTGTAAGGAGACAGGCTGACCGCGTACGGATTGAACTGCTGCAACGGGATCTCCTTGCCGTCGATCTCGACCGTCCCGCCGCTCGGGGTCAGGTTCCCGGTGATGGTGATCTTGCCCTTCTGTGCGCTGGTGGCCTCGACGCGGAGGCGGCTCATCGTCATCGCAGGCCAGCGCAGGTCGGCGACCTCGACCTCGAGCGGGGCGAGGCCGCCGCTGTAGAACGGCTTCACCGTGCGGTCGGTCACGCCGATGCGGCCGTCGGTGAGGCGGAAGCTGCCGATGGCGAGCTCGAGGGGTGGCGCGGCTTCTGGCGCGGGAGCGCTGCCGCTCGGGGGGGATGGCTCCGGGGTGGCCCCGACCGGCGCCGCCGCCGGGGCGGCCGGCGAGGGTGCCGGCGCGGAGGTGGGCGTCGTCGTCACCGAGCCCGGCGCCGCTGCGCCGTCGCCTCCGAAGCTGGGGAGCTTCAGCCCCTCGGGGGTGCGCGTCACCTGAACCCGTGGCGCCGCGAGCGTCACCTGGCGCAGGCGGACGCGGGTCGGCGCGCTCGCGGCCAGCACTATCTCCTCGACGCCGACACCGATTGAGCGTGCCCCGACGGCGAACTCCTTCGGATCGGCGGCTGCGATGGCGGGCACGTCGAGCGTAAGGCGCGCGCCCCGCAGCCAGGTCTCGCCCGCTGCGCCGCCGGGTGCGGGGGCGAGCAGGTCGTCCACGCCGACGTCGATCCCGCGCGCGCGGACGTCGACCTTGCCGGCGCGAGCGTCGACGACACGCGGCCCAGCGACGTCGAGCTTCGCGGCGCGGAGTCGCACCGGTGGCGCACCGCTCCCGGTCGCGGCCGGCACGAGCAGATCGCCGACGGCGACGTCGATGCCGCCCGCACGTGCGTCGAGCGAGCCAGCTCGGTTGTCGAGGACGCGTGGCTCGGCCAGCCTGAGTGTCGCGCTGCGGAGCTGGAGGTCGCCCGGGCGGCCGCCGAGCGCGCCAGGCACGAGCAGCAGCTCGCCGATGGAGGCGGTGATCCCCCCCGCACCGGCGTCGAGCTTTTGCGGTCCGCTGCCCGCGACGCTCGGCTCCGCCAGCGAGATGGTCGCCTTGGCGAGACGCATCGGCGCCGTGACGGTCGTGGGGTCCACGGCCAGGATGCCCGGGAGCACGAATTCCCCCACCCCGACATCCGCGGTGCGCGCCCCGATGTCGAGCCCGCTGCCGCCCGCATTACCCGCAAAGAGACCCGCCACGCGCATCGTCCCGCGCACGGAGAGGGCACCCCCGTCGGAAGGCGGCGGTCCCACGCCCGGCGCGGTCAGCTGGTCCAGGGTGGCATCGAGCGACGCCGCCCGCACGTCGAACGGCGTCGGGTCGGTACGCACGGCCCACATCTCCTGGAGCGACACAGTGCCTCCGGTGAGGCGGGCGTCGGCCGTGGGCGTCGTCCCGGGCTGCTCCGGCAGGGCGCCCGGGACGAGCAGCTCTTGCATGCCGAACGCGAGACGTTTGGCGCCAAACTCGAGCGTCGGGCCGCCGGCGCCGACCAGGTATGGCTCGTCGAAGGCGATCGTGCCTTCGACGCGGACGTCGCCAGGCGTCGGCGCGAGGACGCCTGCCGCCACGCCGAGGTCGGCATCGAGGCGTCCCCACCGCAGGACCCCCGGCGGAAACACCCCCGCCGTCGCCGCGATGTCCGGCAGCGGGACCTGCGCGGCCTTCGCCCGGCCGTCGAAGCCGAGTGGCTGGATGCGGGTCTCGCCGTCGATCGTGAGCGTTCCGCCGTCGCCGATCCCGAGCTCGATCGACACCGACGCGGGGTCGCCGCCCTCGCTGCGCAGCCGTCGCGCGGTCATCGTGCAGCCGACGTCGAAGTGGGCGTCGGGGCTGATGACGTGCAGCAGCGAATCCCATACCCGAACGAGGTCGACGGACCACTGCCACGGCGCCGCCTCGGCGCCCGCGCTGGGAGTCTGCGGAGGTGGCGCCGGGGCAGGCGGAGGCGGCGGGGGTGCCGAGGGCGGCGGCGGCGATGCTTGGGGTTCGGGGGGCGCCGGCGCGCCGGCTCCAGGCGTCGCTGGCGGGGCGCCGCTCTCGTCCCCGGCGGGCTCCTGATCACCGACCGCTGCCTGCTCCCCGGTGAGCACCCGCTCGATGAACGGGAACACGACGCCGCCGCGCGCTCGCGCGACCAGGTACGAACCGTCGAGATCCACCCGCCGCACTACGGCGCGGTGCCCGGCGAGGTCGATCGGATCGACGAGCACCGCGAGACGCTTCCAGGCCAGGCCAGGACCCTCGAGCAGCGGCGTGTAGACCGTGAGGCCGTCCACCGTGACCTGGCCGCTCACCTCGTTGCGCCCTCCGGTCTCCAGCGTGTAGTCGAGGGCACCGCCGAACTCGCCTTGAAGCTCGGACCAGCCCACCTTGGGGACGTAGACGCGCGTGCGCCTGAGCGGCAGGCGGCTGGCCTTCAGATGCGACCCCAGCGCGAAGCCGCCGTCGTCGCGCGGCGAAAGGCTGGCGTCGAGCGCGAAACGCCCCTCGTCCACCCGCACCTGGAGGTGTATGCGAGCGGGCTCGCCGTACACCGACGGGCTGAGCGAGATGTCCTCCACCTCGAAGCTGCCGAGTGCCAGATCGATCGGCTCGACGCTCGCGAACATGAGATCGCGGAAGCGGATGCCGCCGTCGCGCAGGTCCACGCGGTCGATGCCGAAGCGCCAGCCCGAACGCTCCTTCGCCGTGGGCGCGGCCGTCGCATCGGACGGAGCGCCCGCTCCGGCGGGCGGCGCCGCCTCGCCGGACCCAGCCGGCACGAGCGCCATCAGGTTGAGGCCGCCGTCCTGCAGGCGGTCGATGGCGACGCGCGGCGACTCGAGGATCAGCTCGCGGAGCTGGATCGTCTTGTGCAGCAGCGGCAACCAGTGCACCGCGACAGCGAGGCGCTTCCACGCGATCAGCGGCGGATCGCCGGTGTCCGTCTCCGGGGTCCCCGCGGCGGGGCTGATCGTCACGGCGGGGCGGATCGTGACGTCCTCGAGAGCGATCCCGGCGCGATAGAGCGCAATGTCGACGTCGCCGATGTTCACGCGTGCGTTGATCGCCTGCGAGGCGCGCGACACGAGCACCGGCCGGAGCACGTACGGCAGGGCGAGCCGCAGGAGGACGAGGACGCCCAACGCGATGACCAACAGGCGTCGGGATCGCAGTCGAGCAGGCCATGCGAAACGGCGAGCCATCGACAGGTCGGCCACGGACGACCCTCCCTACGCTAAAGCAGTCACCGCGCGGGCACGTCAATCCGGCCACGCCCCGTGCGGCCGAGCATCCGGCCCGGCCAAGCCCGGTTGACAGGCGGCATAGTAAATTGTACTGAACGGTCGGTATGTCACGACCCGGGGGGCGTCGTCCGAAGGCGATGACCGAGCCGCCACGCCGGCAGATGCTGGCGGCGGCCATCGACTGCTTCGCGCGGCACGGCTACCGGGGCACCTCGATCGACCGCATCGCACGCGAGGTCGGCGTCACCAAGGGCGCGCTCTACTACCACTTCCGCGACAAGGAGGACCTGCTCTTCGCCGCCGTCACGGAGCGGGTCGGGGAGTTCGAGCGCAAGGTGTTGCGCGACGTCGAACCGGCGCGCGACGCCCTCGCCACCCTCCGCGGCGTGGTCGACGCCTGCTTCTTCCACGCCACGGTGTCAAACCACCGGCGTTTCATCATCACGCTCATGGTGGAAGCGCTCGACACCAACCCACGCCTCTCCGAGGAGTTCCGCAAGATCCTCCGCGGCATGCGGTCGTACCTCGCCGAGGTCGTGCGGCGCGGCCAGCGCGCCGGCTCCATTCGCGCCGACGTCGACCCGGCGGCAGTCGCGGCGACGATCGCGGGCGGCATCATGGGGGCGGAGATCCAGCACTACCAGGACCCCGAGCAGATCGATCTGCGCGCGGTGCTCGACACGCTCATCGAGCAACTTGCCGACTGGCTCGCGACCCCGCGCACGCGGGGCGCGAAGCCGGCGGCCTGAGGAGGCAACACGCGATGGTGAACTTCAGCCCCAGCGAGGAGCAGGAGCTCCTGCGCCGGACCCTGGCGGATTTCGCGCGCGAGGTCCTGCGACCACAGCTGCGTGAATCCGACGAGAAGAACGCGGTCCCCGCCGGTCTCCCCGCCAAGGCCTGGGAGCTGGGCCTGGTGCAGGAGAGCATCCCCGAGTCGCTCGGCGGCTTCGGCGGCACGCGCTCGGCGGTGGCCGGGACCCTGATGCTCGAGGAGCTGGCCTACGGCGGGCTGGCGCTGGGCCTCCATCTCATGTCGCCCCGCCTGGTCACCGTGCCCTTGCTCGTCGCCGGCACCGACGCCCAGCGCGCGCAGTGGCTGCCGAAGTTCACCGGTGCGGAGTTCACCGCTGGGACCGCGGCGGTGGTCGAGCCGCGCTGGGACTTCGACGCCGCGCATCCAGCGACGCGTGCCGAGCAGGCGAACGGTGACTGGATGCTGCGCGGCGAGAAGTGCTTCGTGCCGCTGGCGAACCAGGCCGAGGTCGTCCTCGTGTATGCCAGCACGCCGGACGGCCTGGGCGCCTTCCTGGTCGAGCGCGGGGCCACGGGCCTCGCGATCAGCGAGCGCGAGCAGAACATGGGCCTCAAGGCGCTCGATACCTTCACCGTAACGCTTGAGGACGTGCGCGTCCCGGCCGCCGCTCGGCTCGGTGGCGTCGGCGCTGACCTCCAGCCGCTACTCGACGCGAGCCGCGTCGCGAGCGCGGCGGCCGCGATCGGCGTGGCGCGGGCGGCGTTCGACTACGCCCGCGACTACGCCAAGGAGCGCAAGGCGTTCGGCGTCGCCATCGCGCAGAAGCAGGCAATCGCGTTCATGCTGTCGAACATGGCGATCGAGATCGACTCCATGCGGCTGCTCGCCTGGGAAGCGGCCTGGCGGCTCGACACGGGGCTGCCCGCCACGCGCGAGGCGGTCCTCGCGCGGCAATACGCCGCCGACCAGGTGCTCAAGATCGCCGACAACGCGCTCCAGGTGCTGGGCGGCCACGGCTACATCCGCGACCACCTGGTGGAGCTGTTCCTGCGCGACGCCCGCGGCTTCGCCGTCATCGACGGTCTGGCCATCGTCTGAGACGAGGAGACACGACCATGATCGACTTCGAACTGTCCGATTCCATCCGCAACGCCCGCAAGATGACCCACATGGTGGCCGAGCAGATGATGCGGCCCATCTCGCGACACTGCGACGAGCACGAGCACGAGAAGCCGTGGGACTTCATCAACACGATGTGGAACGTGTCCAAGTCCACGTCGATGACCGGCAGCAGCAACGACGGCAAGGACAAGGACGCCCCGAAGGACAGGAAGGCGGGCGCGTCGGAACGCACCCTCTCGATGGTGATCGCCGTCGAGGAGCTCAGCTGGGGCGACGTCGGCCTCTACCTCTCGATTCCGAACCCCGGCCTGGGCGGCGCGGCGGTGGCCGCGGCCGGCACGCCCGAGCAGAAGGAGCGCTTCCTCGCCCGGTTCAAGGGGGACAAGCCCACCTGGGGCGCCATGGCGATCACCGAGCCCGGCGCCGGCTCCGACTCGGCCGCCATCCAGGCTACGGCGGTACGCGACGGCGACCACTGGGTGCTGAACGGGACCAAGATCTTCTGCACCAGCGGCCTGATGGCGGCGGAGAAGTCGGAGGGCTTCGTCGTGGTGTGGGCTTCGCTCGACCGCTCGGCGGGCCGTGCCGGGATCCGCGCCTTCGTCGTCGATGCGGGGACACCGGGCATGTACGTGACGAAGGTCGAGGACAAGCTCGGGATCCGCGCGTCGGACACGGCCACCATCGTCCTCGAGGACTGCCGCATCCCGCTCGACAACATCCTCGGCAGCCCGGAGATCCCGAAGACCAGCCAGGGCTTCAAGGGTGTCATGGCCACCTTCGACGCCACGCGGCCGATCGTGGCGGCGAGCGCCCTCGGCGTCGCGCGCGCCGCCCTCGACTTCGTGCGCGAAGCCCTGAAGGAACGGGGCATCGACGTGCGCTACGGCGCACCGCCGCAGACCCTCACCGCCCTCGAGCGCGATTTCATGGAGATGGAGGCGCAGGTGCAGGCGGCACGGCTCCTCACCTGGCGGGCCGCGTGGATGATCGACCACGGCATCAAGAACAACCTCGAGGCGTCCATGTGCAAGGCGAAGGCCGGCCTCGTGGTCACCTGGGTGACGCAGAAGGCGGTCGAGCTGCTCGGGCCGCTCGGCTACTCGCGGAAGCTGCTGGTCGAGAAGTGGATGCGCGACGCCAAGATCAGCGACATCTACGAGGGCACGCAGCAGATCAACCAGCTCATCATCGCGCGACGGATCCTCGGCTACTCGTCGGAGGCGCTGCGCTAGGAGACCGACCCGAGAGACGAGGTCTCGGGTCGGACCGCGCGTCCTTCCCGGGGCGTGGCACGGTGCCGGCTCGCCGGCTCTACTCGGCGAGCGCATCCACGAGCGCCCTCGGCTGCACCGTTCCCACCGGAGGCAGGGTCGCCCCGTTCGCTCCGGGAAGTGCCCGGATGGCCGGCGTGGCACGGACCCGGCGCCTGCGAGTAGAAGGGGACGCCATGGAGGCTCTCGCCGCCTGCCTGGCGCGTGTTCCGGAGTACAGCGAGTTCTTCACGCTCGAAGAGCTGCGCGTCCGGGCGCGTGCGCTCACGGCAGAGTTCCCCGGCGTCGCGCGCCTGGAGCCGGTGGGCGCGTCGACCGAGGGGCGGCCCATCGAGCTGCTCACCGTCGGTCACGGGCGGCGACCGGTGCTGCTGGTCGGAGTGCCGCACCCGAACGAGCCCATAGGCACGCTCACCATCGACTTCCTCACGCGGCTGCTGTGCGAGGACGAGTCGCTGCGGGCGCGGCTCGACGTGACGCTGTGCGCCATCCCCGTTGCCGATCCCGACGGCTTCGTGCTCAACGAGGGCTGGTTCAAAGGCGCGTTCTCGCCGCTGCGCTACGCGCTCGAGTTCTATCGCCCTCCGCACCGCGAGCAGGTCGAATGGAGCTTCCCGGTCGACTACAAGACGCTACGCTTCACCACGCCGGCGCCGGAGACGGCGACCGTGATGCGGGTCATGGAGCGCGTGCGGCCCGAGGTGTTTTACTCGCTCCACAACGCCGGCTTCTGCGGCGTCTACTTCTACGCATCGCACGACCGCCCGGCGCTGTTCCGCCGGCTTCACGACCTCGTCGCCCGCCACGGGCTCCCCCTTCACCGCGGCGAGCCCGAGGTACCGTATCTGAAGATCCTCGCGCCCGCGGTCTATGAGCTGTTCTCGATCGCGGACACCTACGAGTACCTCGCCCGGACGCTCGACGAGGACCCGGCGGTCGTCATCGAGGCGGGAACGTGCGCCGACGACTGGTTGAAGCGCGTGGTCGGCGACCCGTTCTCCCTCGTGTGCGAGCTGCCCTATTACACGGCTCCGGCGCTCGAGGACACGTCGCCGGCCGACGTCACCCGTCGCGACGCAGTCCTCGACGGCACCGCGCGCGAGCTGGCGCTCGTCGCCGAGACGGCCGCCTGCTTCGAGCGCATCGCGGACCGTGTGCCGGACCACCGGCTGACCCGCTCCGTGCGCGACCACCTGGCGAAGGCGCCGAAGCGGATCGCGGCCGAACGTGCCAACGTCGAATCGGCCGAGTATGCCCGCGTCGCGACGCGGGCTGAGGTCATGGACGCCACCGTGTGCAGCGTCTTCTACCAGACACTCTATCTCGGCGAGGTGTACCGCCTCGCGACGATGATCGGCGCCCCGGAGGTCGCGCAGCCGATCCGGGTGCGACTCGAAGCGCTCGCCGCCGAGGTCGAACGTGCGAGCGACCTCCGCGTGCTGCCGCTACGGCCGCTCGTCGCCGTGCAGGCGGGCGCGGGACTGCTGGCCCTGGACGGCGCCGACGACTCCTGAGCCCCCCGGCGGCCGGCACTGCGCGATCTCCCGCCGCGGCGCATGGCTGCGCCCGCGCAGTTGCTCGGGTACGGAGCGCCGCGCATGGTGCGGAGTGAAGGTGCATCCGTATGACCGACGTGCAGGTCCGCGCCGCGACACCAGACGACCTGGGACGCCTGACGGCGATCTACAATCACTACATCGGTGACGGGGCGATCACCTTCGACATCGACCCCGTCACACCGGACGAGCGCCGGAGCTGGTACGCGGCGCACACCAGCGGGGCGGGGCATCGCCTCGTCGTCGCCGAAGACGCGACCGGCGTCGTCGGATACGCGGGCACGGGTCCGTTCCGCGCCAAGCGCGCGTACGACACAACCGTCGAGACCACGATCTACATCGCCCCGGAGGCGCTCGGCCGCGGCATCGGACACACGCTCTACGCGGCGCTCTTCGAGGCGCTGGCTGGCGAGGACGTGCATCGGGCCGTGGCCGGCATCACGCTGCCGAATCCCGCCTCGCTCGCGCTGCACCGTCGCTTCGGGTTCCGTGAGGTGGGCGTCTTCCGCGAGAATGGACGAAAGTTCGGGCGCTACTGGGACGTCATGTGGCTCGAACGCGGCCTCTAGCGACGAGCAACTGCCGAGCAGCGAGCGCGGATCGCTGCGAAGTCGGGCCGCTAAGGGGAGCGACGGGATGAGCGATGCGAACAAGAAACTGATCCGAGAGATCACCGACGTGATCTGGAACAGATGCGGCCTGGATCGAGTTCCGGAGTTCTACGCGCAGGATTTCGTGGCGGACTATCGTCCCTACGCTCCTCTTCGCGAGGGGCACGAGGGCATCCGGGGGATGGTGGAACGCGCCTGGGCGGCGTTTCCGGATTACCACGAAGAGCTTGACGAGCTCATCGCGGAAGGCGATCGGGTCGTCGCCCGGTTCACCATCTCTGGTACGCAGGAGGGCAAGTGGGGCCTTCTGCCGCCGACCGGAAGGCGCGTCAGGTTCGAGGAGATCGCGATCTTCGAGATCGGCGACAGGATGGTTCGCAGACACGACGAGCCGACACCTCAAACAGCTCGAAGTCGCCGGTCTGGTTCGAGTCGAGCGACGCGGACGCGAGCGAGTGTATTCCCTCGACCGCCAGCGCCTCGAGCGGGTCGCCGGAAGGTGGCTCCGCCATTTCGCTGGGTAACCCGACCGCCCAACGGATCGGCGATGAGCTGCCGCATCGACTCCGCGAACAGGCGGCAGCGGAGCCTGCGGACCGTCGAGTGCGGGCGGTCAGCTATTGCCTTATTGGGCGGCGTTGGTGAAGCGGAGCGCCGCGACAGTCATGAGCAAGTCACTGGCCCGTAGCGCCGGCTTGGCCCGGATGTTACCGGTCGAACCATGGCCACGGCGGAAGAGGTACTGGAGTTCTGGTTTGGACGCGCCGCA
>JBKPDC010000128.1:0-2654 GCA_046727715.1 Thermodesulfobacteriota bacterium | reverse complement strand
ACGGCGTGTCAGATGTTCAGGCTGCGCTTCGCGACGCCGAGGGCGGCTTCCCGCACCGCCTCCGGCAGCGTCGGGTGCGCGTGCACCGTGCGCGCAATGTCCTCGCTGCTGGCGCCGTACTCCATGGCGAGCACGGCCTCCGCGATCAGGTCGGACGCGCGGGGGCCGAGGATGTGGATGCCGAGCACCCGGTCGGTCTTCGCGTCGGCGATGATCTTCACGCCGCCCTCGGTCTCACCGAGGCACTTGGCGCGCGCGTTGGCCTGGAAGGGGAAGGTGCCGATGTTGGTCGCGAGGCCGCGCTCCTTCGCCTGCTCCTCGGTGATCCCCACGCTCGCCAGCTCCGGGTGCGTGTAGACGACGTTGGGGACCACATCCCAGTCGACGTGCACCGGGTGCCCCGCCATGCCCTCGACGGCGGCGATGGCGTCCTCCTCGGCCTTGTGCGCGAGCATGGGGCCCGCGATGACGTCGCCGACGGCGTAGACCCCGGGGACGCTGGTCTCCAGGCGTTCGTTCACGATGATGTATCCGCGCTCGTCGTAGGCGACGCCCAGCTCGCGCGCGCCCAGCCCTTCGCTGAACGGCCGGCGACCGACCGCCACGAGCACCACGTCGGCGTCGATGATCGGCGGCTCGCCCGGTCCGGCGAGCGTGACGCGGACGCCGGTCGCGGTGCGCTCGGCCGACTTTGCCTGCGTCGAGAGCCGGAACGCGAGCCCCTGCTTGTCGAGCGCGCGCTGGAGCTGCTTGGCGACCGCGGCGTCGGCCCACGGCACGATACGGTCGAGGAACTCGACGACGATCACCTCGGCGCCGAGGCGCCGCCACACCGAGCCCAGCTCGAGGCCGACTGCGCCCGCGCCGATGACGAGCAGGCGCTCCGGCACGCGCTCCAGCGCCAGCGCCTCGGTTGAGCTGACGATGCGCTCGCCGTCGTAGGGCAGCCCGGGCAGCGGCGTCGGCTCGCTGCCCGTGGCGATCATCACGTGCGACGTCTCGAGTACCGTCTCGCCGTCGGTGCCGGAAACCACGACGCGGCTGGCCGCGGCGAGCCGGCCCGCGCCGGTGAGCCGCGTGATCTTGTGCTTCCGGAAGAGGCCCGCGACGCCCTGTGTGAGGCTGCGCACGACCTTCTCCTTGCGCGCCATCATCGCGGGGAGGTCGAGCGTCACGTCGCCCACGCGGACGCCATGCACGGCGAGGCCGTTCTTCACGAGATGGAAGTGCTCGCTCGAGTCGAGCAGCGCCTTCGACGGGATGCAGCCCACGTTGAGACACGTGCCGCCGAGCGGGACGTCCTTCTCGACGACGGCGACCCGCATGCCGAGCTGCGCGGCACGGATGGCGCCCGTGTAGCCGGCCGGACCGCCGCCGACGACGACCAGGTCGTAGCGCTCGGCCATCAGACGTCGAGGAGCAGGCGGGACGGGTCTTCCAGGCGTTCCTTCACCCGCACCAGGAAGGTGACGGCCTGCTCGCCGTCGACGAGGCGGTGGTCGTAGGAGAGCGCGAGGTACATCATCGGCCGCACGACGATCTGGTCGTTCACCACCACCGGCCGCTTCTCGATCTTGTGCATCCCGAGGATGCCGCTCTGCGGCGGGTTCAGGATGGGCGTGGAGAGCAGCGAGCCGTAGACCCCGCCGTTCGAGATCGTGAACGTGCCGCCCTGGAGGTCGTCCACGCCGAGCTTGCCGTCGCGCGCCAGCGTCGCCAGCCGGGCGATCTCGCGCTCGAGGTCGGCGAATGACATGCGGTCGGCGTTGCGCACCACCGGCACGACCAGCCCGCGCTCGGTGCCGACGGCGACGCCGAGATTGACGTAGTGATGATAGACGACGTCGTCGCCGTCGATCTGCGCGTTGACGGCGGGAATCTCCCCGAGCGCCACGATGCAGGCGCGGCCGAAGAACGACATGAAGCCGAGGCCGATGCCGTGCTTCTGCTGGAAGCGATCCTTGTACTGCGCGCGCATCGCCATGATGGCGCCGCAGTCGACCTCGTTGAACGTGGTGAGGATCGCCGCGGTGTGCTGGGCGGCAACGAGGCGCTCCGCGATGCGCTTGCGGATGCGGCTCATCGCGACACGCTCCTCGCCCTCGCCGGCCAGACGCGGGGCGATGGGCGTCACGGGCACCACAGGCATTGCAGCTGCCGGCCGGCTGGCAGCGGGCTGCTGCCCCGGCGCCTGGCGGCGTTCGAGATGGGTCAGCACGTCGCCCTTGGTGAGCCGGCCCCCCTTGCCCGATGCCGGGATCGCGCCCGGATCGAGGCCGTGCTCGTCGATCAGGTTGCGCACGGCGGGGCTGAGCGGACCGAGCGGGCGGCCCGGCGGAGGCGTCGCGGCGGGCACCGGCGGCGCGATTGGCTCAGGGGTGGTCTCGGCGGCCTTGGGCGCCGGCGCAGTCGACGGAGGCGGCGCAGCCGGCGGAGGCGGAGCGGGCGCGGCTGCGCGCGTGCCGCCATCCTCGATGCGGGCGACGACGTCCCCGGGCACCACCGTCTCGCCCTCTTTCTTCAGGATGCGGAGCACGCCGGCGCGCTCGGCGGGCAGCTCGGTGGTGGCCTTGTCGCTCTCCAGCTCGAGTAGCACGTCGTCGGGGCCGACGGTGTCGCCATCGTTCTTCGCCCAGCGGGCGATGGTCGCCTCG
>JBKPDC010000127.1:0-13766 GCA_046727715.1 Thermodesulfobacteriota bacterium | reverse complement strand
GCCTGCGGGAGACTCTTTGCCCATGGCCCCTCCCGCACAGCCGTCCTTCGTGCGCGAGCTCTGGGATTTCCTGCGGGTGCGGAAGAAGTGGTGGCTCGGGCCGATCGTGCTCGTGCTGGTGCTCTTCGGCGCGCTGGTCGTGTTCACCCAGGGCTCCGCGGTCGCCCCGTTCCTCTACACGATCTTCTGATGCATACCCCCGCCGTCGTGGGAACGGGGGCCCCGGCGCCTTCGGCGCCACCCCCGGGTCCGCGTGAGCTGCGTCGGTTCGGGCTCACGGTGGGCGGCGCGTTCCTCGTGCTCGCGGCCCTGAGCGCGTGGCGTGGGCACACGATCCCTCCGCGCGTGCTCGGGACCCTGGGGGTGCTGCTGGTCGTGCCGGGGTTGGTGGCGCCGCGCATCCTCGGCCCCGTCGAGCGGGTGTGGATGCGGTTTGCCGAGGTGCTCGGCGGCGTCAACAGCCGCATCATCCTCGCGATCCTCTACTGTCTCGTGATCACGCCGTTCGGCCTGGTGCGCCGCTGGCTCGGCGACCCGCTCGACCGCCGCATGCGGGATGGCAGGCCTTCGGTGTGGGTGATCCGCCCCCGTGGGCCCCTCGATCCGAAGCGCTACCGCCAGCAGTTCTGATGGCGACCATTCTCGGCATCTCGGCCTACTACCACGACGCCGCGGCGTGCCTGGTGCGCGACGGCGAGATCGTGGCGGCGGCGCAGGAGGAGCGCTTCAGCCGCAAGCGCCACGACGCCGGCTTCCCGGCACACGCCGTTGCGTACTGCCTCGCGGAGGGCCGGCTCGCACTCGCGGACCTCGACTACGTCGCGTTCTACGACAAGCCGCTGCTCAAGTTCGAGCGGCTGCTCGAACAGTACCTCGGCGTGGCGCCGCGCGGGCTCGCACAGTTCGTCGCCGCCATGCCCGTCTGGCTGCGCGAGAAGCTCTTCACGCGCCGCTTGATCCTGGACCGGCTCGACGGCTTCGCGGGCGAGGTGCTGTTCGCCGAGCACCACGAGTCGCACGCGGCGAGCGCCTTCTATCCGTCGCCGTTCGCGGAAGCGGCGGTGCTGACCATGGACGGAGTGGGGGAGTGGGCGACGTCGTCCTGGGGCGTGGGGTGTGGTAACGAGCTCGAGCTGCTCGCCGAGCTGCACTACCCGCACTCGCTCGGCATGCTCTACTCGGCCTTCACCTACTACACCGGCTTCAAGGTCAACTCCGGCGAGTACAAGGTGATGGGGCTCGCGCCGTACGGTCGGCCACGGTACGCGGACCTGATGCTCGACCGCCTGGTCGAGCTGCGCGACGACGGCTCGTTCAAGCTCGACATGCGGTACTTCAACTTCCTGCACGGACTCACCATGACAAACGGCGCGTTCGACGAGCTGTTCGGCGGCCCCCCGCGCAAGCCCGAGTCGCCGCTGACGCAGCGGGAGATGGACCTCGCCGCGTCGGTGCAGCAGGTGACCGAGGAGATCGTGCTCCGCATGGCGCGCCACGTCCACCGCGAGACCGGCATGCGAAATCTCTGTCTGGCGGGTGGCGTCGCCCTCAACTGCGTCGCCAACGGCCGCCTGCTGCGCGAGGGGCCGTTCGAGCGCCTCTGGGTCCAGCCCGCGGCCGGCGACGCCGGCGGCGCGCTCGGCGTCGCGCTGACGGCGCATCACAAGGTGCTGGGCGCGCCGCGCCGTGTGCAGTCGGAAGGCGACGGGATGCACGGGTCCTACCTCGGCCCCGCCTTCGGCGACGACGCCATCGAGGCCAGGCTGCGCGGCGTCGGCGCGGTCGTCGAGCGGCTGCCGCGCGAGGCCCTGCTCGATCGCACGGCCCGGCTCTTGGCGGACGAGCGCGTGGTGGGATGGTTCCAGGGTCGCATGGAGTTCGGCCCACGCGCGCTGGGAGCGCGCAGCATCCTGGGCGACCCGCGGTCGCCCCGCATGCAGTCGGTGCTGAATCTCAAGATCAAGTACCGGGAGAGCTTCCGTCCCTTCGCGCCGAGCGTGCTGCGCGAGCATCTCCACGAATGGTTCGAGCTCGACGTCGACTCGCCCTACATGTTGCTGGTCGCGCCCGTGCGCGAGTCCAAGCGCATCGCGATGACGGCCGACGAGGAGCGTCTGTTCGGGATCGAGAAGCTCAACGTGCCACGCTCCGCGATCCCGGCGGTGACGCACGTCGACTATTCGGCGCGCATCCAGACGGTGCACCCCGACACCAACCCGCTGTACCACGCGTTGCTCGAGCGCTTCGAGGCGCTCACCGGCTGCCCCGTCCTGGTGAACACGAGCTTCAACGTCCGCGGCGAGCCCATCGTCTGCACGCCGGAAGATGCCTGGCGCTGCTTCATGCGCACGGAGATGGACCACCTGGTCATCGGATCGTTCATGCTCGACAAGGCGAAGCAGCCCGCGCTGGTGGACGATGGGTCGTGGAAGGCCCAGTACGAGCTCGATTGACCTGCTCCCAGGTCGACGGGTGAACGCTGGTCCCGAGGGGGCCCCTTCAAGCAAACAGAGTTGAGGAGAGGACCCTCATTCAGCACGGGCCGAACTCCCTCCGTGCGACCTTCGTCCGTCTTTGACCGTTCGCCAGAACCCGGAATACTCGCTACGCCTGCGCAGGGCCCGCCGCGCCGGTTGTGAAGGTCGTGCGCTACCGGGCCTCCGTGTTCTTGCTCGTACGGCGCTCCCTGGCCTATGAGACGGCATGCCGCTCGACCTTCGCAAGTCCGTCGCCGTCGTCGGGGTGGGGTGCACCCAGTTCGGCGAGCTGTATGACCAGAGCGCCGAGGACCTGCTGTGCGACGCCGCCGACGAGGCGCTCGCCGATGCGGGCTGCGCGCGCGACCGCATCGAGGCGGCGTGGGTGGGATCGGTGGTGTCCACCTTCGGTGGCGACGCCCTGGGCGACGCGCTCAAGCTCTTCGGCCGGCCCATCACCCGCGTGCAGAACTACTGCGCGTCGGGCATGGACGCCTTCCGCAACGCGTGCCTCGCGGTGGCCTCCGGCATGCATGACGTCGTGCTCGCCGTCGGCTTCGAGAAGATGCGCGACGGCAACTTCGGGCGCCCCAACCGCAGCCACCCCGTGCTCGACTTCGGCGAGCGGTCTCCCCACATCTTCGCGCTCTCCGCCAACCGCTACTTCGCGACCTACGGGGCGTCGAAGAAGACCCTCGCCGCGGTGGCGGTGAAGAACCACCAGCACGGGCTTCGCAGCCCGAAGGCGCATCTCAGGATGCCGGTCGACGAGGCGACGGTGCTGAAGGCGCCGCTCATCTACAGCCCGCTCGGCCTCTTCGACTGCTGCCCCACCACCGACGGCGCCGCCGCGGCGGTGGTGTGCCGGGCCGACCTCGTGAAGAGCTTCACCGGTCTGCCGGTGTGGCCGATGGGCATCGGGCTCGCCGTCGTCTCCGGTCAGCCCTACTACAAGCCGAGCTTCGGCTATGTCGGCTTCGAGGCCACGGTGCGAGCCGCCGAGGCGGCGTATGGGCAGGCCGGGATCGGGCCGGCGGACGTCGACTTCGCCGAGGTGCACGACTGCTTCACGATCACGGAGATCCTGAACTACGAGGATCTCGGCTTCTGCGGCCGGGGCGAGGGCGGCCGGTTCGTCGAAGAGGGCCGCGCGTCGCTCGGCGGCGAGAAGCCGGTGAACGTCTCGGGAGGGCTCAAGTCGTACGGACACCCGGTCGGCGCGACGGGCGTCCGGATGATCTACGAACTCGCCACGCAGCTACGCGGGCGGGCCGGTGACCGGCAGGTCCAGGGGGCGAAGATCGGCCTGGCGCACAATCTCGGCGGCCCGGCAGCGGTGTCCTG
Organism: Thermodesulfobacteriota bacterium; assembly: GCA_046727715.1. Classification (GTDB taxonomy): domain Bacteria; phylum Desulfobacterota; class Binatia; order DP-6; family DP-6; genus CAVQLX01. Next base: position 9,945 of record JBKPDC010000127.1, on the reverse strand, counting down.
CGTCTCCATCCTGACGAATCAGGGCTGACTGCTGGGGGAGCAGCCGCAGGCCAGTTGTCCCGGCCCCGGCCTTCACGGCATGACCGGGTGCGGTGACCGACCGGGAGCTGGAACGGCTGGCCGGGGCCGGCTTGTACGACCCGTCGAGCGACGACGCGGCCGAGCAGCGCGCGTTGCTCGAACGCCTCGTGGCGCGCGGCATCTCGGTGGACGAGCTGACCGCGACACCGCGACTCGGCGGGCTCGTACTGCGGGCCTTCGACCAGCTGATCCAGCCAGGCGATCGCTTGACGCTCGAGGAGGTCGCCGCGGCGTCCGGCGTCCCGCCGGACGCCATCCTGCGCGTGCGTCGCGCCTTTGGGTTCCCCGATCCCGGACCGGGAGAGCGCTGCTTCGTGCCGGCGGACGTGGACATGCTGCTGTTCGTCCGCAGCATGGCGGACCTCGTCGGCCCCGAGTTCACCATGCACGTCGCGCGCGCCGTCGGCACCGCGATGTCGCGCGTGGCCGAGGCGGAGATCGCGCTCATTCGTTCTCAGCTGGAAGGGCGCGCGGAGATGCGTGGCGCGAGCGTCGCGAGCATCCTGCTGCGCTACCGCGCCGTCCTGGAGACGTTCCTGCCGGCGATGCAGCGCACACTCGACACCGTGCATCGCCAGCACCTCGCGTACATCGGCCGCCGGTACACGGGTTGGGCGCTCCCGCCGTCGGAGCACAACGTCGTCGACATTGTCGTCGGGTTCGCCGATCTCACGGAGTCGACGGCGCTGGTCCGCGGGCTGGATCTCGCCGGGCTCGACCGTGCACTCATCGCCTTCGAGGACGTCACGACCGACCTGATCGCCGCCGCGGGTGCCACGCTGGTGAAGCGTCTGGGCGACGGGGTGATGTTCGTGACACCGCAAGCGGAGGTGGCCTGTACGCTGGGCCGCCGGCTCGTCGAGGCCTTCCGTGACGACCCCGCCACCCCGCCGGTGAAGGTCGGACTGGCCGCTGGTCACGTCGCCGCCCTGCGCGGCGACTTCTACGGGCCGCCGGTACACCTCGCGGCCCGCATCGTGACGGCGGCGCCGCCCGCGACGATCCTGGTATCGAGCGCGGTGCGCGACCGCGTCGTGGGAGGCACCTTCCGGTCCGCGGGACTGCATGCGCTGACCGGCTTCGGCGACCCGGTCGAGCTGTTCGAGCTGCTGCCCTGAATGTACGAAGCCCCCGGGAGGTTTCGGCCTCTCCGGGGGCTTCGGCTGCTGGGTCGAGGCTAGGCGGCCTCGCCCGCCGGCGTCACCGCCTCCTCGCCTTGAAGAGCGTGGCGGAGTTCTTGAAGTCGCTCTCGGGCCCGAACTGGACGGAGTAGCGGTCACCCTGGGCCAGCGTCAGCACGAGGCGGCCGAAGTCTCCCGGATTGGGTGGGACGACGTTGATCGTTCCGTTCTTGCCGGAGAGCTTCGCCTTGATGGAGAACTTACCGCCCGCGGACCGCTTGATGCTAACCGACTTCACCGCGCCCTGGTCGCCCTTCGGGTCCTTGTACCTGAAGCCCTTCGTCGCATCACCCGACCAGAACGGCTTGCCGATGCTGCTGGTGCCCTGCGAGAGCTGGAAGCTGTCGCTGCTCGACGCCGAGGGGCCGCTCACGACGATTTCCAGGAGGGCGCCGCCCGCGCTGCCAGCCTGGCCCAGGAGGGCGCCGGTCACGCTGCCAGCCCGGCTCGTGGGGTCTCCGACGAGCGTGTTGGGGCTGTTCTTCTCACTGGCGACGGCGGTGACCTTGCGCTTCGCGGCGGACCCGCCCTTCACCGTCAAGGACTTGCCAAGGATGGTCTGATCGACGGCGAAAGCCAGAGATGCCGCGCAGGCAATCCCCGCCGCCGCCGCCAGGAACCTCGAGAAGCTTCGCATGTCGTCCCTCCGTAGTCGATCGGGCCGCCCAGTGAGCGCGGCAATATCCCCAACGCGACTATCTCCCGCGTCCGCCCCTTGTCAAGGTTTTTTTCCGCACGCGAGGCCAGAAAAAAGGCGCGCGCAACCTACCGCTTGGCGCCGCCGCGGGGGTGAAGATCGAGGTCCGGGGGCGGGCCTTCCGGCAGCTTCCAGTGGATGTACGGTTTCTCCTTCAGCTCGTGGTAGGCGTTCGCGGCATCGATCGCCGCGTGAAAGGCCTGCTCGAACCCGGCAAAGTCTCCGTTAGTGATCGGTTCCTCGAGCGGCTTCCAATTCTCCGCGAGATACTGGTTGATGGCCGCCTCGTGCTTCGGGCGCATGAAGGCACCCATCTCGAACAGACTGATGATCTCCTTGTACTGGAACTTGGCCATCGGCCAGTTCTCGAACTTGGCCGCGTAATACAGCTTCCAGGTGCGCGCGCCGATCTCGGGCATGATGCGGGCCAGCCCAGGCTGGACGGCGGCCATGTCCTCGATGCTCATCGAGTTCTTGCCGCTCCAGAAGGTCATGGCCTTGATCTTCTCTTCGAGCTCCTTGTCCGTCATGCGTCCGTTCTCTAGCGAACCCGGCGTCCCCCTGCCAAGCCGAGCGAGGATCACCAGCCCAGCGGCCACTGCGGGTGCCAGGGACGCTCGCGCTCGAAGGCCAGGGCAGCCTGGAGCGCCACGTCGTCGCGATGCCGCGGCGCCACCAGCTGCATGCCCATCGGGAGCCCGGCGCGCGACAGGCCGATGCGCACGGTCGCCGCCGGGTGCCAGGAGAGGTTGAACGGAATGGTGAACGAGCCGACATTCGACCAGGGCTGCGCCCGGCCCTCGGTCTCGGTCGGATAGGGGCCGGGCGCGGGGTAGGGATCGAACGGCACCGTGGGGGTCACCAGCAGGTCGACGCGATCGAACACGGAGGCGCACCACGTGTTCAGCTCGTCGCGCAGCGCCGCCAGGGTAGCCCACTGCCCCTGCGTCATGGTCGCCGCCGTCTTGAACCCGCTCAGCAGGCCGCGACCGACGAGGTGCTCGCGTCCCGGCAGGACGTCGTGGAGGCGCGCGCCAAGGAGGAAGGCGCCGAGCAGTCCCCACGTGCGCCCCAGCTCGGGCGGGCCGCCCTCGATGCGCTCCACACGGTGTCCGAGGCGGGCGAAGACCCGCACCGCGTCCTCGACCGCGGCCGCGACGTCGGACTGCACGACGGCATATCCCAGGTCGGGCGAGAACCCGACGCGCAGGCCGGCCGGCAGGGGCTCGCGGAGCCGCTCGACGTACGCGTAGCCGGGATGCGGCAGGCTCCACGGGTCGAGCGACGAAGATCCCACCACCTGGTCCAGGAACAGCGCCGCGTCCGCCACGGTCTTCGTGAGCGGCCCGTACACCGCCGTCGCGCCGTACTCCCACTGTCCCTCGTGCTCGCGCGGGATCCGGCCGTACGACGTCTTGAGCCCGAAGCAGCCCGTGAAGCTCGCGGGGATCCGGATCGACCCGCCGCCGTCGCTCGCGGTGACCACCGGCAGGACGCCCGCCGCCATCGCTGCCGACGATCCACCGCTCGAGCCCCCGGGCGAGAGCGCGAGGTTCCAGGGCGAGCGGGTCACGCCGTAGAGCCGGTTCTTGGTGTACGCCGGCGCGCCGAACTCCGGGGCATTGGTCTTCCCGACGACGATCGCTCCGGCAGCCTTGAGCCGCGCCACCTGCACGGAGTCGGTCGTGGCGATGCGGTCCGCAAACAGCGGCGACGCCTCGGTCGCGGGCAACCCGGCAGCGTGCTCCAGCTCCTTCACGCCGAGAGGAATGCCCTCGAGCGGCCGGGCCTCGCCGCGCGCGATGTGCGCTTCGGCGTCGCGGGCGTCGGCGAGGCAGGCCTCCGCGTCGCGCCGCGAGCACACGGCGTTCAGGTCGGGGTTGGTCTCGTCGATCCGGGCAAGCACCGCCTCCATCAGCTCGACGGGCGAAGCGCGGCGCGCGCGCAGCCGCTCGCACAGCTCGACGAGGGTGAGGGTGAGCAGCTCGTGGACGGCCATGTCGGGTGTGGTTAGCATCCCGCGGCGTCACATGAAAAGCGCCGCTCACTCGCGCAGCAGCACGTCCAGCGCGAAGCGCGCGCGCTTGAGCACCCGGCCGAGGGCGTTCTGGTGGATGTTCCGGCGCAGCGCCACCAGGAGCCGGCGCTCGATCGCATAGCGGAGCGGCGCCTGCGCCCGGACGGGCACGGGCGCGCCCCGGGCCGCCTCGAGCTGCGCGACGATCCGGTCGCGGGGATAGCCGAGCGTCGCCAGGTCCGCCGGATCGAGCTCGTCCAGGACTTGCGAGACCACCGCGAGCGTGTCGGGACTCGAGGCGATCTCCGCCGCCCACTTGCTCACCGACGACGTCACCGGGCGCGTGTGGCGCGCGACGCCCGTCGGATCGCCGAGTCCCTCGAAGGCCTCCCCGCTCTCCCCGTAGTCGATGGCGCGTTCCTCGAACCGTACACCGAGGTGGTCGCAGACGCGACGGAACTGGGCCTCCGGCTCCTTCACAAGGTCTTCGTAGCGCACCCACACGTGCGGGACGGGCCGGTCGCGCACCATGCGGGCGAGCTCAGGGACGTAGCGCTGCAGGATGGGATTGTGGTCCAGCGCCACGCGGTAGTCGCCGCCGAAGAACGACTCGACATACGACGACAGCACCGCCAGCGGGTGCCGCGTCAAGACGACGTACTTCGCCTGCGGGTAGAGCTTCGTGAGAAAGGGCAGCACCAGCGCGTACGCCGGCGTCTTGTCGAGAAAGAGACGCTTTCCGGCCGGTGCCACCTCCATGAGCTGCGCGTAGATCGAGTCGGTGTAGGCGCGCAGCGCATCGAGGTAGCCCGTCTCGTGGCGCGGGATCTCGGCGACGATCTCGCGGATGGCCTGCTCGACGTTGTTCTGGTCGTAAGGCGCCTTCTGCACCTTGCCGAAGTACCCCAGGTGGGCGATGGGCGTGATGAGATGCGGCTCGGCACGGCCGTAGATCTCCGACTGGGCGCCGAGCATGCGGGCGAGCAGGGTGGTTCCGGAGCGCGGCGCCCCGATCAGGAAGACCAGCCGATCCTGCACACGCTCTACCTGCCTACCTCGCGCCCGAGCGTCCAGCGCTCGCGCAGCAACGCCTTCTGCACCTGTCGCGTCGACGCCGTACGCGGCAGGGCGTCGAGCAGGAGGACGTGGCGCGGCTTCTTGTAGCCGGCGAGACGACCGCGCACGTGCGCCACCACCGCGGCCTCGTCCAGCGCGGCCCCGGCGCGCGGCACGACCGCCGCCACCACGGCCTCGCCCCAATGGGCGTCCGGCACGCCGAACACGGCGGCCTCGGCGATCGCCGGGTGCTCCAGCAGGCAGCGCTCGACCTCGGCGGGGTAGACGCTCTCGCCGCCGGTCTTGATCATCTCGCGGACGCGGCCGCCGATGTGGAGGAACCCTTCGTCGTCGAACGTGCCGAGGTCGCCCGTGTGCACCCAGCCGTCGCGCAGCGTCTCCGCCGTGGCCTCGGGCATGCGCCAGTACCCCAGCATCGTGAACTCGCTGCGACAGGCGATCTCGCCGACGTCTCCCGGACCCGCCGCACCGATGAGCCGGACGTCCACGTTGAGCGCCGGCCGCCCCACCGACGTCGATTTGCGCAGCACGTCGCGCGGCCGCAGCGTGGCGATCGGCCCGGCCTCGGTCTGCCCGTACTGGACGAAGAGGTTCGGGTTGCGGAAGCGGTCGACGATCTCCCGCACCTGCGCCTCGGTCATCACCGACGTGCCGCTGCCGAGCGCGCGCAGCGACGACACGTCGCTCGCGTCGAACTCGGGCAGCTCGAGCACGGCGCGGTAGAGGGTGGGGATCAGGTAGAGATAGGTGACCCGCTCGCGTGCCACGAGGCGGAGGATCTCGCCCGGGTCGGCACGCTCCATTAGCACCACGGAGCCACCGTTGGCCCAGTAGCCGAGCGGCATGGCCCAGCCCCCCATGTGGAACATGGGGAACATGCAGAGCCCCACCGCGTCCTCGCCGAGCCCGGTGGCGCCCGACGTCTGCGCCGCTTGGAGGACGTAGCTGCGGTGCGACAGCAACGCTCCCTTGGGGTCGCCGGTGGTGCCGCTGGTGTAGAGCATGACGTGGGGGTCGCGCTCCTCCACCGGAGACTCGGGCTCGGCGTCGCTGGCGCGGGCCAGGAGTACCTCGGCGTCGTCGAGCGCGACGATGTGCCGCAGGGCAGGAAGGTCGGGCTCGAGCGACCGGGAGACGTCCTCGAAGTCGCGCCCCACCAGCAGCACGCGCGCCTCCGACTGCGCGAGTCCGTAGCGCAGCTCGTCGGGCTTCCAGCGCACGTTCAGCGGGACGTGGACGGCGCCCAGCTTGGCAGCGGCGAAGTAGATGGCCGGGTACTCGAGCCGGTTCCCCGCCAGCGTGGCGACGCGGTCGCCGCGCTCGACGCCGAGCCCGCGCAGGGCGTGCGCGAACCGGTTCGCAAGGGCGTTCAGCCGGCCGTAGGTCACCCGGTGCGGCCCGATGACGTAGGCCGGGCGCTCCGGGCGCCAGCGCGCGTGACGGCGCACGATCTCGCCGAGCAGGAGGGACATCGCGCCGGGTTCGTAGCAGGAAGCCACGTGCCGCGCGACGTGCGCGCCGGTCGGGCCATCTGGTACCGTGGCTCCCGCGTGCCCATCGACTTCGACGGCCGGACCGCCCTCCTCTGGCTCGGCGCCGCGGTCTGCGTGGTCGCGGGGCTGGCCGGGCTCGTGCTGCCGGCGCTGCCGGGCGCGCCGCTGCTGCTGGTCGGCCTCGTCCTGGCGGCGTGGGCGGAAGACTTCCTCTACGTCGGCCCGGGCATGCTCGTGGTGCTCGGAGTCCTCGCTGCGCTCACCTACGTCGTCGACTTCGCCGCCAGCGCCTTCGGGGCGCGACGCTTCGGCGCGTCGTCGCGCGCCGTCGTGGGAGCGGCGCTGGGCGGCCTGGTGGGACTCTTCTTCGGGTTGGCCGGCGTGCTCCTCGGGCCATTCGTCGGCGCGGTGCTCGGCGAGCTGTCGGCGCAGCGCAGCCTCGGCGACGCCGGGCGGGCCGGCGTGGGAGCGACACTGGGACTGGTCGTGGGGCTGGCGCTCAAGATCGCGCTCGCGGTATCGATGTTGGCGCTGTTCGCCGTCGACCGCTTTGTCTGGGGGAGTTCGTGAGAGTGACGCACAAGAGGACAGACCGATGAGGCAGGATCCGCTCGCAGCGTTTCGACTCGACGGCAAGGTCGCGCTGGTGACCGGTGGCGCGCGTGGCATCGGGGCGTCGTGCGCGCGCACGCTCGGGGCGGCCGGCGCCGCGGTGCTCGTGACCGACGTCCTCGAGGATGTGGGACGCGCAACGGCCGATCAGCTCGGCCGTGACGGCATCCGCGCCGCCTTCGCCGTGCACGACGTCTGCTCCGAGGACGCGTGGGGCGCGGCGGTTTCGCGCGCGATCGAGCAATTCGGGAGCCTCGACGTCCTCGTCAACAACGCCGGCGTCGAGATCATGCGCCCGATCACTGACACGTCGCTCGAGGACTGGCGCCGGGTACAGTCGGTGAACATCGACGGCGTGTTCCTCGGCTGCAAGCACGCCATCACGGCCATGCGTCCGGGAGGCGCCGCCGGTCGCGGCGGATCGATCATCAACCTCTCCTCGATCGCCGGCATCGTCGGGTCCCCGTGTCTCACGGCCTACTGCGCGAGCAAGGGAGCCGTCCGGCTCCTCACGAAGGCGGCCGCCATGGAGTGCGCCCGCTTCGGGCTCGGCGTGCGCGTCAACTCCGTCCATCCCGGCCTCATCGAGACGCCCATGCTCGACAACCTCTTCCGCGAGACCGTGGCGCTGGGCATCGCGCCGGACGAGCAATCGAGCCGCGACGCCGTGTTCGCGCAGCAACCGATGGCGGATGTGCGCGCGGTACCCCAGGACATCGCCAACGTCGTCCTCTTCCTCGCCTCGGACGCGGCCCGCTACGTCACCGGGTCGGAGTACGTGGCCGACGGCGGCTTCACGGCGGCGTGAGCGACCGTCCCGGCGCGATCACGTCGAGTTTTGGAAAGTACGTGCGGTATCGACCCGCGTCCCGCGTGAGCAACGTCATCCCCGTTACGGCGGCGTGCGCGCCGATGTAGAAGTCCGGCAGCGGCGAGCGGCGCGCGCCGCGGGGCGGGCGATACTCGAGGAAACATCGGCCGGCGAGAAACGCCGCGTCCCAGGGCAGCGGGAGGCGCACCCTCGTCCCCCAGTAATACTTCGTCGATTCCTACTGTGACCCCTCGAACAAGCGCGGTCAACGCGACACGGCTGATCGGTCGTTCGTTTGACACCCGCGACGAGCGCGTGTTAGCCGGCAGCCCTCCGTGGCGCTGTGCGCCGCGGCACGCTCCCGTATTCGGAGGATTCGCATGGGGAAGCTGCTCGAGGGCAAGGTCGCGGTGGTCACCGGCTCGGGTCGGGGCATCGGCCGCGGCATCGCGCTGGCGCTGGCGCGCGAAGGTGCCAAGGTGGTCGTCAACGACGTCGGCTGCGCCACCGACGGGCGCGGGACCGACGCCGACCCGGCCGCCGTCGTCTGCAAGGAGATCAAGGACCTCGGCAGCGAGGCCGTGCCGAGCTACGACAGCGTTGCCGAGTTCGACAGCGCGGGACGGATCATCAAGACCGCGCTCGACGCCTGGGGTCGCTGCGACGTCCTGGTGAACAACGCCGGCATCCTGCGCGACAAGCAGCTCGTCAACATGTCGCCCGACGACTTCGACGCCGTGCTGAAGGTGCACCTCTACGGCGGCTTCAACTGCGCGCGGCATGCGCTGCCGGTGATGCGCGAGCAGCGGTACGGGCGTATCATCAACATCGTGTCGAGCGCGGGGCTGCGCGGCAACTTCGGGCAGGCGAACTACGGCGCCGCCAAGGCGGGCCTGATGGGGCTCACCTTCGTGCTCGCCGTCGAGCACATGAAGGGCAACGCCGAGGGCAAGTACTCGATCACGGCCAACTGCCTGGCGCCCGCCGGCATGACCCGCATGGTGGGGCAGATCCCCGGCATGGAGGGCCGTCCGGTCCCGCCCGAGATGAACCCGGATCTGAACGGGCCTCTGGTGGCGTATCTCGCCTCGGAGGAGGCGAAGCACGTGAACGGGCAGATCTTCGGACGGCGCGGCTACGCGTTCACGCTCTTCCAGACCCCGAAGCCGCTCGCGGCGCTCTACAAGGAAGGTGGCTGGACGGCGGGCGAGATCGCGCAGAGCTTCGACGCCGCGTTCGCCGACCACCTGAACGTCCCCGGCATCCCGATGACGGCGGCGATGAAGGAAGCCGCCGCCAAGGCCGCGGCCGCCAAGGCGGCGGGCGGCAAGAGCTGAGGCGGGCGATGGCCGCACGCGGGTGGTCGCACGTCGGGCTCTCGACGCTGGACCTGGACAAGACCCGCGCGTTCTACGAAGACGTCCTCGGCTTCCCGGCCGTGCGCTGCGACATCCTGGAGTTCGCCGAGGGCGGCCGCATCCGCCACATCTTCTTCGACACAGGCGGGGGCCAGCTGATCGCCTTCATGGAGCCGCGCGGCGTGCCTGGCATCCCCGTGGAGTACGACGCCGGCATCAACCGCGGGCTCGGGCTGCCCGACGCCTTCTATCACTTCGCCTTCGAGGTCGCGTCGCAGGAGGCCCTCGAGGCGAAGCGCGCCGAGCTGATCGCCAAGGGCGTGAAGGTCACCCCGATCGTCGACCACGAGTGGATGCGCTCGATCTACTTCAAGGACCCGAACGGCGTCATGCTCGAGTACGCGTGGCCCTGCCGCGATCTCGGCCCCGACGACGCGGTGATGCAGGTGCGGGAGCGCTTGAGCCTCCGGGCGCGGTCGCCGGTGACCGACTTCCGAGACAAGTAGCGCCCCTACCCCGCCATCACCCGCGGCGCGGAGGGCGCGGGTGCGATCGGTCATCCCGGCACGGGTGATCTGCCGCCGATGACTCGTCGGCTTGCACGCTCGACGGCGGCCA
>JBKPDC010000126.1:0-4227 GCA_046727715.1 Thermodesulfobacteriota bacterium | reverse complement strand
CCGGCCGCCGTCCTCACCTCGGCTGCGGTCCACGCGGTCGTGCTGGCGCTCGTCTTGCGCGCGGCGTCCACCGGCGGGCTGTTCGCCGCGGCACCGGAGGCCGTGCAGGAGGCCAAGCTGATCACGGTGAGCCTGGTATCGAAGCCGGGGGGCGGTGGCGGAGGTCCTTTGCCCGGCCTTCCTTCGGCCCCGCCAGGCGCGCCGGGCACGGGCGCTCCGCAACCGCCGCCCCTGCCGCGCGTCCGGCTCGAGCCGCCACCTCCTCCCCTTCCGCAGCCCACCACCCGCGCGAAGCCGGCCCTCTCCGCGCCTCACCTTCCGGGCTCGGTCCGGTTCCCGACGATTGCGGCACGCGACGCCCCGAAGGCCCCGCCCCGTGCGCCAGAGACCCGGATCGCGGCACCGCCGGCCAGCACGGCGCCTCCGCCCGTGGCGACGGGCAACGCCGCAGCCGGCGACCAGGTCGCGAGCCTCGGGAGCGACGGGGGACGCGGCATCGGAGGCGGCGCCGGCAACGGTCGTGGCGGTGGGGGCGAAGGGACCGGCGATGGCTCCGGAGGCGACGGGAGCGATGGCCTGGCGCGTCCCGCTTACGGCTCGAACCCGAAGCCGCCCTACCCGCTGGCGGCGAAACGCCTGGGAGTCGAGGGCGTCGTCCTGCTCGATGTGCTCGTGCGTGCGGACGGCAGTCCCGCCGAGGTGCACGTGCGCACGTCCTCGGGATCGTCGCTCCTGGACGATTCCGCGGTCGAGACGGTGCGCTCGCGCTGGCGTTTCATCCCGGGCCGGCGGGGCAACGCGCCCGTCGAGAGCCGTGTCCAGGTTCCGATCCGCTTCCGGCTCGACGCCAGCTGAAACCCGAAGCCCGCGAAACGGCGGGCGTCCATTCCGGCACCTGCCGTGCCCGGGCTAGCCGTTGGATCACCCGCCTTTCGCGGAGACTCCATCCTCCGCAGCGCCGCGCAGGCGGTCTTGAACGCTATTGCACTCGGCATCTGGCGTAAGCGCAGCGGACGGGGGACAAGAGCGAGGCATGCGGATTGCGATCCTCGGTGGCACCGGGCCCGAGGGGCTCGGGATCGCGGCGCGGCTCGCCGCCGCCGGCGAGGAGGTGGTGATCGGCTCGCGGGACGCGGCACGGGCTGCGGAGGCCTCGGCGACCGTCTCCGCGGAGGTCGGCGGTGCGCGTGTCCGCGGTGCGCGCAACCCGGAGGCCGCCGCGGCCTGCGACCTCGTCGTCGTCGCCATCCCGGCGGACGGCATCGATGGGCTGCTGCGCGAGTGCGCGTCCGCCATGCAGGACAGGATCGTCCTCGAGGTCGTGAACCCGATTCGTATCGAGCGCGGGGTGTTTCGCGTCGTCGAGACGGACGGCGGCGGCATGGCGGCCCGGATCGCGGCACGCGCGCCGCGGGCCCGCGTCGTGAGCGGCCTGAAGCACCAGAGTGCGGCGAACCTGCGCGCGGTCGGCCGGCGACTCGAGGGGGACGTGCTGCTGTGCGGGGACGACGTCGGCGCGAAGGCCATCGTGGCCGGCCTGGTGCGCCGGATGCCGGACCTGCGCCCGATCGACGCCGGTGGCCTCGCCCTGGCCCCGCTGCTCGATCAGGTCACCGCGCTGCTGCTCAACCTGAACCGGCGCCACCGCGTGGAAACCTCGCTCCGCATCGTCGGGCTCTGACGCGCCGTGCTGCCCCTCGCCTGTCCCCCGTCAGACCAGGGCGTCATCCGTGGCGCGCCCGAGACGCCGGGCTGCGCCTCGCACGCCAAGCGCTGGGTACTCACCGCCACCATCCTCGGCTCGAGCGTCGCGTTCATCGAGGCGTCGGTGATCAACGTGGCGCTGCCCGCCATCCAGCAGGGCGTCGGGGCGTCCGTGAGCCAGATGCAGTGGATCGCCAGCATCTACACGCTCTTCCTCGCTGCGCTCACGCTCGCGGCGGGCTCCGCCGGCGATCGCTTCGGGCGGCGCCGCCTGTTCGTGCTCGGGCTCGCCATCCTCGCGCTGGCGTCGGCTGCCGCTGCCCTCACGTCCAGCGCCGCCGAGCTCGTCGTCGCGCGCGCGGCGCAGGGGATCGGCAGCGCGCTGCTCGTGCCGAACAGCTTGGCGCTCCTGAGCGCCTCCTTCCCCAGGGCGGAGCGCGGGCGCGCCATCGGGACGTGGTCCGCCGCCACCGCCCTCACGAGTGCGGGCGGCCCGATCCTCGGCGGGTTCCTGGTGGACATGGCGTCGTGGCGGTCCGTGTTCGTCCTGGTGGTGCCGCTCGCGCTCGGCACGCTCGTCACCGCGGCCCGCGTGCCCGACGTGCGCATCGGCCGGCAGCGACCGCCGGTGGACTGGTGGGGCGCCGGGCTCGCCACGGTGGCGCTCGGCGCGCTGATCTTCGGCATCATCACGCTGCCCCGGGGGGCGAGTGCCCTGCTGTCGCTCGCGGTGGGATTCGCGCTCCTGGTCGCGTTCGCCTGGCACGAGACGCACGCGGCTGCGCCGATGACGCCGCCGCATCTCTTCCGCTCCTCCACCTTCGTCGGCGCGAACCTGCTGACGCTGCTGCTCTACTTCGCGATCACCGGCGTCTTCTTCGTGCTGCCCTTCGTGCTCGTACGGGTCCACGGCTACTCCGCCACCGCGACCGGCGCCGCCTACCTGCCCTTCGCCCTCATCCTCGGCGGGCTCTCGCGCTGGGCGGGAGGGCTCGCCGATCGCTTCGGGGCACGCCTGCCGCTCGTGGTGGGGCCTCTCGTCACGGCCGCCGGCTTCCTGCTCTTCGCCGTGCCAGGCCCCGACGGCTCGTACTGGACGACGTTCTTCCCGCCCATGGTGCTGGTCGGCCTCGGCATGGCGATCACGGTCGCGCCGCTGACGAGCACGGTCATGTCCGCCGTCGACGAAACGGAAACCGGTGTGGCGTCGGGGGTCAACAACACGGTGGCACGCGTGGCCGCCCTCCTCGCCGTGGCGATCATCGGACTGGTCGCGCTCGAGGTGTTCGGGCGCGCCCTTACGGAGCGCCTGACGGCCGCCCCGCTGTCGCCGGCGGTGCGCACGGAGCTCACGCTGGACCTCGGCGAGGTCCACCTGCCGGGCTCCGCGACCGCCACCGAACGCGCCGCCGTCGCGCCTGCGGCGGCCGAGGCGCTGGTGACGAGTTTCCGGTGGGTGGCGGCGCTGTGTGCGCTGCTCGCCGCCGTCTCGGCTCTGGCGGCGGGCTTCCTGGTGCGGGAGGGGGCGGAGCGCGCGCCGGGCGCCAGGGCGCCCGTCCTGGTGAGCTGCGCGCACCTGGAGCTGGTCCTGGACCTCGGCCCGCGCACGCAAGGCTGCGAGGAATGCCTCCGCCTCGGCGAACGGTGGGTGCACCTCCGGCTGTGCCTCACCTGCGGCCACGTGGGCTGCTGCGATTCTTCCCGGCGCCGCCACGCCATCGCGCACTTCTGGGCGACCAGTCACCCCATCGTGCGCTCCCTCGAGCCCGGCGAGACGTGGCGCTGGTGCTACGTCGACGACATCCCGGTCTGACGTCGTCCCGGCTTCATGCTGGCGTCACGCGGCGCACCGTACCGTGGGCCATGCGACTCCGGCCTCCCGCCATCGTCGTGGCGCTGTTCCTGGCAACCCCGGCGGCGCGTGCGACCGACGCACCGTTGTGCGGCATCCGCGACACCCCTCCCGCGGTCTGGGAGCACGTGGTGTGGATCTGGTTCGAGAACCACGGCTCCGACCAGGTCATCGGCTCGGCCGACGCTCCCTTCATGAACCGCACGCTGGCCGCTGGCTGCGGGCTGGCCACGAACGCGCACAACGAGACCCACCCGAGCCTGCCCAACTACATCGCGGCGACCTCCGGCCTGCCGCCGGGCGCCCTGGGACGGTGGAGGAGCGACTGCAACGCCACCCCCGCCTGTCGCACGCCGGTCCCGAGCATCTTCGGACAGGCGCCGTCGTGGGGCGCCTACGCCGAGTCGATGCGGAAGCCGTGCGGGCACTTCTTCACCGGGCTCTACGCCGCCAGCCACAACCCAGCGGTCTACTACCGCGAGCTGGCCGACTGCGCGCAGCACGACGTCCCGTACGGCCGGCTGCAGGCGGACCTCGACTCCGATACGCTCCCGGCGTTCGTCTTCATCACCCCCAACATGTGCCACTCCATGCACAACTGCTCCGTCGCGACCGGAGACGCGTGGCTCGCGAGGGCGGTGCGGGCCCTCGTCGCCAGTCCGGCGTATCAG
>JBKPDC010000125.1:0-3889 GCA_046727715.1 Thermodesulfobacteriota bacterium | reverse complement strand
GCGCGCCCGCGAGAAGAAGAGACGACGCAGATCGTGGCCGGCGCCGTGGAGCGCGTCCGCCACGAACTGCTCCATCGAGCGCAGGTACTCCATGCCGTTCACGTGGCGGTTGGCGTCGGTCTGTCCGTAGTGCCAGACACGCTCGCGCTGCTCGACGAAGTCCGCACGGCGGCCCGCCGGGACGAGCGCGTCGACGTCGAGCAGCTCGGTCACGCGAGACGGCGCCGCGCCGAGCCGCAGCTCCGGCGGCAGCTCCGTGACGCGGCGGCGCGCCGGGTCGGGATCGTAGCGCGTGAAGACGTTCACGAGCTTCGCCCGTGCCACCACCTTCCCCGCCGCGTCGTGCACCGTGTGCCGCCCCTCGCGAACCAGGTGGCGCACCGCGCCGCGCGCGTCGAGCGTCTTGGCGAGATACGTCTCGCCGTGGACGCGGAACGGCTGCCAGGGCTCGACCGGCAGATCAGTCGTTTCCAGCTCGACGGCCACCAGCGGCGTGAAGACGCCCGCCGGGTCGGTGAAGTCGGGCCCGCCCATCTTCTTGTGCCACAGCCCGAAATGCGCACGGGCCGTGTAGGTGACGATCGACGACAGGCGGAGTCCGAGGTGTTCGGTCAGATCGGGGAAGAGCACGGTCTCGCGGTAGCGTGCCCGCAGGACGAGATCGGCCGGGTTGCGTTGCGCCATGCGGGCGGCACCCTACCCGGCCGAAGCGACCAACGGAATCGCCGCCGTCTCAGACGAGGCCCGCCTTCTGAAGCGGGTCCTCGAACTCCGTCAGCTCGTGCCAATGGTCTCGGACGAGCGTGCGATACCACCGCGTCGCGACGATCTCGAGCCGCACGCCGTCGGGATCGGCGAAGAAGGTGGCGTAATAATCGGGCGAGTACTCCGGGTAGACGGCGGGCTCGGTCGCATCCACCCCGAGCGCACGCAGCTCGCGCGCCGCCTGGTCCACGTCGGCGTTCGTGGGCACGCGGAAGCAGAGGTGGTGCAGGCCGGGGGCATAGGCGTCGTGCGGGCCAGGTCTCTTCGCCGGGCGGAGCGTGTACTGCGTCTCGCGGTTGAAATAGTGCACGTGCGGCGCCCCGGCGATCGGCTTCGTCCCCTTGCGGAAGCCGAGCAGCCGCATCACCGGATCGTAGAACGCGACCGCCCGTCCGAGGTCGCTCACCGTGACGTAGATGTGATCGATCCCGGTCACCTCGAGTGGCATCGCATCCTCCGGAATCACGCGTCGACGACGCGCGCCGCCTTGTACGCGAAGCGGGGCAACCCGCCCTTCGGCACCAGCTCGACGCGCGCGGGGACGCCGAGTCGACCTCGGAACCGCTCCGCGATCCGGCCGGCGAGCGCGGCCACGTCGACGCCGGCGCCGTGCTCGCAGCGCACGTGCAGCTCGGACGCCGCCACGGCGGGGCGCACGATCTGGTACTCCGCCGACGGCGTGGACACCTCGGGGAAGTCATACAGCACCAGCGCGACGTCGATGGGCAGCACCTCGCGGTCGCCGACCGGCACGATGTCGCGCACCCGGCCCTCGTAGAACAGCCGCCGGTGCGTCTCGCCGCACGGGCACGGCGTCTCGTTGAGCCGCACCACGTCCTCCAGATCATAGCGCAGCAGGAAGTTGTCCTTCTCGAGAACGGTCACGACGAGGTTCCCGCGCTCGCCGTGGCCGAGCGCACGACCGGTGCGGCGGTCGATCACCTCGACGATGGCGAGGTCCTCGGCGAGGTGCGCGCCGTCGCGCTCGTCACACGCGCTGCCGAGGAGCGGCAACGCCTCGAGCCCCGAGCTGGCCATCAGGTATTGCTCGGACGGGTGGTCGCCGGCGATGGTGAGGTTCAGCTCGCGCGCGGGGTCGAGACCGAGCGCGCGGGCGGCGTCGGCGTACGTCGTCGCGACGTTGCCGAACAGCCGATACATGTCGGGGCGCAGCCGGCGCCACACCTCGAGCACGTCGCGGACGTGCTGATCTCCGACGGGCGGCCCCGACGGGATGTTCAGCACGCCGAGCGCCTCGACGCCATGGCTGAAATGCCAGCCGCCGGCATTCATGCCGAAGGGATGCGCGTTGGCGAGACTCATCCCCGGCCGCAGTCCCCAGCGCCAGCGCCCGCGCGCCGACGCCGCGTGATCCACCGCGAGGTCCCTCCGCGTCCACAGAATGAGCGTGGGACGCCCGCTGGTGCCGGTGGACGCGCCGAGCCGCACGGCCGCGCTCGGCGGCGCGCCGCGGTAGTCGCCGAACGGGGGGTGCGCCTCCTCGCTCGCGCGCAGCTCCGCCTTGACGGTCGTGGGGATGGCGCGCAGGTCGTCGAGGCGTCGCAGGTCGGCGCGGCACAGCCCGACAGCCTCGAGCTTGCGGCGGAAGAAAGGGATCGGTGTGTCCCAGATGCGGTCGAGCTGGCGCGCCAGGCGTTCCGCCTGCAGCGCGCGCACGCGCTCGAGCGGCATGGTCTGGATCTCGGGAGCGTAGTATCGCCGGTCGGCGGCCGGCCGGGGGGTCACGCGTGCCCCCGGCGATCGACCATGACGTCGGCGAAGCGCGGTGCCGCCGCGCCCTCGGGCAAGTCCGCCTCGGCGACCAGCTCGACGTCCATGCCGACCAGGGCCACGGCTTTGACGCGCGCGGCCATGGCGCTCGCGAGTGCCGCGGCATCGGCCGGGACCTCGGTGAGCCCAACGCGCAGGACGGCGCGATCGTAGCGCTCGCCCGCGGGGTGATCCACGACGATCTGAAAGCGGCCCACACCCGGGAACTCCGACAGCGCGCGATGCACCTGCGCCGGATGCACGAGCACGCCCTTGATCTTGCGGATCGCGCCCACCTGCCCGACGAACACCACGCGCGGCGACGGATCGCCGCACGCGCAGGCGCCCGGCAGCAGCCGGAACACGTCGCCCGGCGCATAGCGTACCAGCGGCAGGGCGCGCGGACCGAGCTGCGTCGCGACCAGCTCGCCCGTGCCGCCTTCACCCACCGGCTCGCCCGTCTCGGGATCGAGGAACTCGCAGAACAGATCGGTCGCGTGGAGGTGCATCCCGTCGTGCACGCGGCACTCGCCGGCCAGCGGCCCGATCTGCGCCTCGCCGCAGTGGTCGAACAGCTCGATGCCGAAGGTGTCCTGCAGATCGCGCCGGAGCGCGGGCGTCAGCGCCTCGGCGGTGGAGAAGCCGACCCGATACGACAGGTCGCGGCACGGGTCGAGTCCCAGCTCGCGCGCCGTGTCCCCCAGGTTGGCGAGGAAGCTCGGCGTGCCGGCATAGACCGTCGCGCCCCACGCCTTGGCCAGCTCCACCTGGAGGCGGCTGTTGCCGGTGCCGCCGTTCAGCACCAGGCAGCCCGCTTCCTCGAATGCGCGATGCAGCCGCAGCCCGCCCGGCATGATGTGGTACGAGAGCGTGACGTGCGCGATGTCACCGGGACGCACGCCCATCGCCTTGATCGACTCCTTGAGCACCGGGGTCCCGCCTCGCTCGGATGCGAGCCGCGGGATCAGGATCGGTCCTGGCGACGTGTGCAAGGACCCGAACTCCGATCGCGGCACGGCGAGAAAGTCGCCGAAGGGGGGGTGCTCGCGCTGGTTCGCGGCGAGGTCCGTCTTCGCGGTACGCGGGACGCGGCGACGGAAGTCGTCGTAGGTGCGGACCTCGCTCACCTGCACGCCGGCGTCCGCGAAGCGACGGCGGTAGTACGGCGAACGCTCCGCCGCCCAGCGCAGCGAGTCGAGCAGTCGGGTCAGGTCTTGCGCTGTGGGGGGCCAGTACATGGGCGATTTTGGCCCCGGCGGTATCAACCGGCGGCCCACACCGTCAAGGGACGGCGTGGTCTTCATGGGCGCTACTGACGGTTCTCGGATCGGACCGTGGCCTGGACGACGCTTTC
>JBKPDC010000124.1:0-11405 GCA_046727715.1 Thermodesulfobacteriota bacterium | reverse complement strand
GCCGCGGCGGGCCCACCCCAGGCGATCGAGCGCGACCGCACACGCGGTCACCAGGTTGAGTGAATCCACACCCGCCGCCATCGGGATGCGCACCCGGAGGTCGGCGGTCGCGAGTGTGGCGGCGCGGAGCCCGTCACGTTCCGCGCCGACGAGGAGCGCGGCACGGGCGGGCAGGGGGATCTCGACGCCGAGCGCGCGCACGTCGACCCCGCCGCGTGGGGTGAGCGCGATCAACGTGAAGCCCGCCCCGCGCAGCAGCGCGACGGGCGGCTCCCGCTCGGCCTCCCAATCGCGTGCCTGCGCCCAGGGAAGCTCGAGGGCGGCGCCCATCGAGACGCGTAGCGCCTTGCGATAGAGCGGGTCGCAGCAATCCGGCGAGAGCACGACGGCGTCGGCGCCGAGGGCACGCGCGGTGCGCAGGACTCCACCGACGTTGTCCGGATTGCTCGCGCCCTCGAGCACGACGAGCCGCCGCGGCTCGGCCGCGAGCACGTCGGCGACCGAGCGCGCGGCGCCCCGGTCGCCCAGCGCCAGGCAGCCGCGATGGAAGTCGAACCCCACGACACGCTTCAGCACTGGCAGGGGTGCCACGTACACCGGGAGATCGGCTCGCCGCCCGAGATGGCCGGAGAGCGCCCGGTGCGCGCTCTTCGTGAGCAACAGCGAGCGCACCGCGAAGCGGCGGCTGCAGAGCAGCTCGCGCACGACCTCGCGACCCTCGGCGACGAAGCACGCCTCCCGCCGCCTTGCGTCATGCGCGGGCAGGGCCCGGTACGGGTCGAGCCGCGGATCGTCCGCCTTATCGATGTGCGCTATGGGCACGAGTGCTCCTCCCCCCGGGCGTTATCACGCTGGAGGGGAATTCCTTGCCAGATCGAGTTCCGGTCGGGTACTTCCCCCTCGAAGGGGGATCCCTGCATGCGCTATCGCACTGCCTTGGCCGTCGCTGCGCTCCTGCTGGCTGCCGGCGCGTCGTCGCGCGCCGCCACCGTCGACGTCGTCCGCGACAAGTGGGGTGTGCCGCACATCTTCGTTCCGCCGAGTCTGGGAGGGAAGCCCACGCAGCTGCGGGCCCTCGGGTTCGCGCAGGGCTACGCCACGGCCCAGGACCGCATGGTGCAGCTCGAGTTCTTCCGGCGCGCCGGGAAGGGCCGGCTCTCCGAGATCGCCTTCCTCGGCCCCAGCCGCTTCCTGCCCGTCGACATCGCCACGCGGCGCGACGGCTTCACCGAAGCGGAGTTCCAGCAGCAGTTCAAGAAGCTCCCCGCCAAGGCACGGTTGTCGCTGCAGGCGTTCTCCGACGGGGTGAACGCGTTTCTCACCGAGGCGGCCGCCGACCCGTCGAAGAAGCCGGTCGAGTTCGGCCTGCTCGGGCTCGATCCCGCGCCCTGGAGCGTCACCGACTCGCTGGCGATCGCCGTGCTCCAGATTCGTCGCTTCGGTCAGAACGGCGGGAACGAGCTCACCAACGCCCGGCTGTTGCTCGACCTCATCGACCACTTCGGGCTACCGGACGCGCGTGACGTGTTCGAGGACCTCCTCTGGATCGAGGATCCGACGGCGCCCACGACGATCGACCCGGCCGAGCAGCAGGTCATCCCGGCGCCGATCTCGCGGTTGAACGCCGCGCAGGTCGCGCTCGTCACGGCACACCAGGCAGCGATCCGCGGCCTCATCATGTCGATGGCCGACGAGCGCACCATGGTCGCCTCCAACCTGCGCCAGATCGGCTGGCCGGCGGAGTTCCCCGCCACGGCGAGCAACGCCATGGTGGTGTCGGGTCCGCTCACCGCGAGCGGCGCGCCCATCCTGCTGGGCGGACCGCAGACCGGCATGACGCTGCCGAGCTTCTTCTACCAGGTGGGTGTCCACGGCGGCGGCTACGACGCGAGCGGCGTCTCGGTGCCCGGCGGCCCCGGCATCGTGATCGGGCGGACGGCGAACGCGGCCTGGACGATCACGTCCGGGATCACCGACAACACCGACATCTTCATCGAGCAGCTGAACCCGTCGAATCCGAAGCAGTACGCGTACCGGGGCGCGTTCCGCGACATGAGCTGCCGCATGGAAAACTTCAACCCGGCGGGTCAGCCGTCGCAGACCGTGGAGTTCTGCCGCACGGTGCATGGCCCCGTGATTGCCAGCTACCCGTCCGAGCACATCGCCTTCTCGCAGCAGCTCTACTTCTTCGGTCGCGAAGGCCAGAGCGCCGTGCAGCTGCTGAGCCTCGGGTTCGCCACCAACCTGAAACGCTTCCAGCGAACCATCAACAAGGTCGAGGCGTCGCTCAACTGCATGTACGGCGACAATCGGGGGAACATCGCCTACTTCCATCGCGGCGTGCTGCCGCGTCGGCCCTCCACGGTCGACCCGCGGCTCCCGCTGCCCGGCACGGGCGAGGCCGACACGCTGAAGCTCGTCACGGGACGCCGCATGCCGACGGCGATCAACCCTGCCCGGGGCTTCATCGCGCAGTGGAACAACAAGCCGATCCAGGGCTGGCCCGCCGACGACCAGCGCGAGCTGTGGGGCGGCGCCGACCGCGTGCAGATCCTGATCGACCAGCTCGCGGCGGCCAAGGCGGCCCGCCACCCGATCACCGCCGCGGACGTCGGCAACTACATGAAGGTCGCGGCGACGGTGGACCAGTTCGCGCCACGCGTCGCGCCGCATCTGCGGAGCGCGGTCGACGCGTTGCCGCCGGCCACGCCGGACCTGGCGCAGCTCGACGCGGCGACCGACCTGATCGAGGCGTGGATCGCCGCCGGGGCCCCCCTGCTCGCCGACGGGTCGGGGAACATCCCGTATCCCGGTGTGACCATCTACCGGGCCTGGCGGACCCAGGTGCAGCACGACACCTTCGACGACGAGCTTGGCTCGCACAACCGGTTGCCCGACTACGCGATCACCCGCGTCAACGACAACGCCGACGCCGGCGGCGATCTCTTCAACATCGACGCGCTCTTCCTGCGCGCGCTCGCCGGCCCCTCGGCGACGTTCCCGACGCGTCGCGACTACTTCCGCGACGTTCTCAGCGACACCAACCCCGGGCCCCAGGCGACCCTCGTCGGAGCGCTCCGCAAGGCGATCGTCGCCCTCACCACGCAGTACGGCACCACGGACCCCACGCAGTGGCTCACGCCGAAGATCACGGTCGAGTTCGAAGAGACCTCGGCGGCGGCCATTCTGTACATGGAGAAGACCATTATCGAGCGCGAGAATCGCGGCACCATGAACGAGCTGATCGAGCTGCTGCCCACCGTCGCGAGCCAGATCATCGTCCCGCCGGGCAACTCGGGCCACATCCCGCCGTCGATCTCCCCCGAGCCGCCGCACCTGCGCGACCAGGTGGCGCCCTACGAGTCGTTCCAGTACCACCCGCTGCCGTTCGCGCCCGCCGAGCTGGAAGGACCGACGACCACCCAGACGATCACGGTGCCCTGACCGGAGCCCGTCGCCGGTGACGCCGCCGCCGGAGTCGCGACTTGCGCGCGGCGGCGGCGCCCCGCACAACTACGGCGCATGTCCGACGAGTTCTGGCGCGCGGCCCTCGATCCCAGCGCGCCCCTGCCGCATGGCTGGCCCGTGGGTGCACTCGGGGCCTTCCTGCTCTTCTGCGTGCCAATCGGCGGCGGAATCCCCGCCGGCGTGCTGATGGCGCGTACCGCCGGCGTCTCCCCGCCCGGGATGGCGGTGCTCTACTTCCTCTCCGACGTCGTGCTGGCATTCACCTTCGAGCCCGTCCTGCAGGCGCTCGCGTGGATCGGGCGATGGGTCCCGTTCCTGGGTCGCATGGGCGCCGCGGTCCGGCGGCTCACGACGCGGGCCGGCGGCGCCCAGACCGGTGTCCGCGGGCCCCTCGGGCTCGTCCTCGTGAGCTTCGGCGTGGACCCGATGACTGGCCGCGCCGCCGCTGCGGCCGCCGGACACGGCTTCGTGCGCGGCTGGGCGATCGCGATCGCGGGCGACATGCTCTACTTCGTCGTCCTGATGGCGTCGACGCTGTGGCTGCAGGGCATCCTCGGCGACGAGCGCTTCACCATCGCCGCGGTGCTGCTGGTGATGCTGGTGCTCCCCTCGGTGGTGCGCCGGCTCACCGGCGCGGCTCGCTGACCCGGTTGCGATACTCCCGGACCACGGCGAGCCCGTCGGGGCAGAACGGCTCCCAGCGGGCGCGCTCCTCCACCATCTCCAGCGGCAGGAACTCGCCCCGCACCACCTCGTCCGGCTGGAGCCGGAAGGGCCCGTCATGCACCACCCGGTAGACCATGCCGTGCACCACGTTGAACGGGTCCTGCCAGCGGAAGGGGAACAGCTCTTCGAGCGGGGCGTTTACGCCGAGCTCCTCGGCGAGCTCACGCGCCGCCCCGACCCCGAAGTCCTCGCCGGGTGCGAGCACCCCGCCCGCGCACGGGTCCCAGTGCGACGGATAGGCGTCCTTCGTTGCCGTGCGCAGGTGGACGAACAGCCAGCCGCGCGTGTCGAAGACGAGGATGTAGGTGCTGCGATGCGGGAGGTGGTGGGCACGCATCTCGCGCCGCGTGACGACCGCCACGGGACGGCCGTCGTCGTCGACCACGTCCACCAGCTCGTCGCCGGGGTCGCGTGCCGGGCTCAGCGCTTCGCCTCCTCGAAGCGGCCCCCCAGCGCGGCCAGTTCCTCCGGCGTGTTCACGTTCAGGAGGCTGCGCGCCGCACCGCCGAGCGCGCGCAGCTCGCGCTCGTCCACGTAGTCGACACGGATCGCGGGGAGGAACTCGCGCATCGCCCAGCGTCCGCCGGCCAGGCAGCGTTCGACCACCGGCAGCGTGTGGACGGCGTACAGCGCGTGCAGCGGCTCGACGTCGTCCTCCCACCGCGGTACCACGGCCTCCGCTGTACGCGGGCGGGAGAGCAGCCAGCGGATGACGTCGGGATCGAGGCCGGGCATGTCGCAGGCGACGACGAACACCCACGGGGCCCGGCTGGCCAGCATGGCGGCGTGAATGCCCGCCAGCGGACCGCATCCCGGATGGCGGTCGCCGACGGTCTCGACACCGAGCCCCGCGAAGCGCTCCGGCCTGTTGGTGGCGACGATCACCTGCGGGAAGAGGCGCTGGAAGAGGCCGACGGTGCGCACGGCGATGGGCTCGCCATCGACGGCCGCGAACGCCTTGTCGCGGCCGCCCATGCGCGAGGCCAGTCCGCCGGCGAGGATCACGCCGGCGGTCCTCGCGTCGGGGGAGGTCGGGGACCTCATGGGGCGTCCATGGCGGGCGGGCAGTCGCGAGTCAACCGTTGACATGGAGAGGCGGCGGGATGACACAGGGGGCCGCCGCATGAACCGGGAGAGCCTCGCAGCGCTCGAGGCGGCGGCCGAGTGCCTGGCTCGAGCGCGCTACGCCATCGCGCTCACGGGCGCCGGTCTGTCCGTGGAGAGCGGTATCCCGCCCTTTCGCGGACCGGGCGGCCTGTGGACGAAGCACGGGGAGCCGCCGATGAACGGCTTCCAACGCTTCCTGGCCAACCCCCGAAAGGCGTGGGAGGAGCGCCTCAACCCGTCGGGCCCCATGCGCGAGCTGTGGGACGCGCTCCAAGCGGCGCGCCCCAACCCCGGCCATCTGGCGCTAGCCGCGCTGGAGGACGCCGGCGTGCTGCGCGCGCTCATCACGCAGAACGTGGACAACCTGCACCGGCTCGCCGGCAGCCGGCGCCTGCTCGAGATCCACGGCAACGCCACGCTGATCCGCTGCCTCGGCTGCGTCACGCGCTTCCCGCGCGACGGCATCGACTTCGCGACGCTGCCGCCGCGCTGCCCGCACTGCGACGGGCTGCTCAAGAGCGACACCGTGTCGTTCGGGGAGCCCATCCCGCCTGACGTGCTGGAGGGGTGCTTCGAGGAGGCGGCACGCGCGGATTGCATGATCGTGGCGGGGACGTCGGCCACGGTGTTTCCCGCAGCGCAGTTCCCGATGGACATCCGCCAGCGCGGCGGCGATCTGATCGAGGTGAATCCTTACCCGTCCGAGCTGACGGCGATGAGCCGGTACACGTTGCAAGGACCCGCCGGCGAGGTGCTGCCGAAGCTGGCCGAGCTGGTGCGGGCGCGGCGGTGAGAATTGCAGGCTAGGACCCGGGGAAACCCGCGATCGACTGCGCGCGGCCGCGGCCATCGAAGCTGACGCTGCGCCCGTCGTCGTAGAGCCAGGTGGTCCAGCCGTTGCCACCGGGTATCACACCCATGGGGTCGCCTATCAGGCGGCGCACCTCGCTCGCTGCCATGCCGCGCTTGATCGAGCGTATGGCTTCCCAGCCGGGCCGTGGCTCCGGACCCACGTAGGGCGGCGGTGCCGGCGCGGGCGGCGGAGTGGCCGCGGCGATCATCAGCGCCTGTGTGCGCTCGTCGAGCTGCGCGACGAGGGTCTCCATGCGCTCCTGCACCGCCACCATGCGCTCGGTGAGCGCTTCCACCCGATCGAGCAGCACGTCGAGTCGGGCCAGCACCTGATCCTGCACCTCGGCGCGGTCGGCGGCCACCTTCTGCTTGTCTTCCTTGGTCTCGACGAGCTTCAGGTCGTCGGGGTTGGAAACCACGATCTCGGGCTTGCGGTCGCGGTCGACGATGGTTCCGCGCACCCGGACACGCCGGCCCGAGTAGCGCGCGTCGAGCTGGTCGGGCGGGAACTGCTTGAAGTCCTTTGCCTGCACGACGGCGGTGAAACGGTTGAACGTGGGGTCGAAGGCGAGGAGACACGACAGCGGCGAGCAGTGCACGCCCAGGACGCGTCCCTCGACGACGGCTTCCTCGCCGATGTGCTGGTCCGCAGTGTCCCACTGGACGACGTTGTCGGCGGCCCGCGCGGGCAGCGCGAGGGAGAGGGTGAGGGCGAGAGCCACTGCACTGCGGCGCATCGCTTGACCGGCCTCCTTTGGGCTTCCTATACAAGCGGGCCGCCGGAGTCCACCGACGAGCCTGCCATGGCCGACTACACCGGACCACTGCCCGTTCCGTCGCCGGAGACCAAGCCCTTCTGGGACGCCGCTCGCCGGCACCAGCTCGCACTGCCCTTCTGCCGGCCCTGCGGCGCCTTCTTCTACTACCCGCGAGCCGCCTGTCCGCGCTGTCTGTCCGCGGACCTGGAATGGAGGCCGGTGAGTGGACGCGGCACGCTCCACACCTTCACGGTCGTCCACCGCGGGCAGAAGGGTTTCCCGCTGGGCTCGCCCTACGTCATCGCGATCGTCGAGCTCGACGAGGGCCCGCGCATGATGACCAACTTGGTCGGCATCGAGCCCGATCCGGCGACGATCCGCATCGGCCTGCCCGTCGAGGTCACCTTCGCGGACGCGACGGCCGAGGTGGCGTTGCCGCGTTTCCGGCCCGCCGGAGGCAGTGCATGAGCGGGGGCCTGCGCCGCATGCGAGGCCGCGTGGCGATCACCGGCGCGGCCGAGGCCGACGAACATGGGAGACTGCCGCACAAGTCGGCGTTCATGCTCCACGCCGAGGCGGCGCGCAACGCGCTCGCCGACGCGGGGCTCGACTCGTCCGACGTCGACGCGGTCTTCAGCGCCGGCCTCTGGATGGGGTCGGAGACGGCGGAATACTTGGGCCTCCGACCGCGTTACATCGACGGGACGCAGATCGGCGGCTGCTCCTTCATCGCCCACGTGCAGCACGCCATGGCAGCCATCGACGCCGGGATCGTGGACGTGGCGCTCATCACCCATGGTGAGAGCGGTGCGTCGCGCATCGGGATGCCGGGCACGCGCTTCGGCCCGGACGCCTTTCGCATGCAGTTCGAGAACCCGTTCGGGCTCGCCGGGCCGCCCACGGGCTACGCGCTGGCGGCGGCACGGCACATGCATCAGTACGGGACGACCAGCGAGCAGCTCGCCGAGCTCGCCGTGTCCACCCGCAAGTGGGCGCAGCTGAACCCGCGCGCCATCATGCGCGATCCGCTCAGCGTCGACGACGTGCTCGGCTCCCGCATGATCTCCTGGCCGCTCCACCTCCTCGACTGCTGTCTCGTCACCGACGCGGGCGGGGCCGTCGTGGTCACCTCTGCCGCGCGCGCGCGCGACCTCCCGAAGCGTCCCGTCTACGTGCTCGGCACGGGCGAGGCGTCGACGCACGTGATCGTGAGCCAGATGCCGGACTTCGCGTTTTGGGATGCGGCCCGGATGTCGAGCGAGCGCTCATTCGCCATGTCGGGTGTGACGCACGCCGACATCGACGTCGCGATGTTCTACGACGCCTTCACCATCGTGCCGGTGATGGGGCTCGAGGCCACCGGCTTCTGCAAGCCCGGTGAGGGCGGGGCGTTCGTGTCGGGCGGTCGCACCGCCCCCGGCGGGCCGTTCCCCATGAACACCAACGGCGGCGGCCTGTCGTACACCCACAGCGGCATGTACGGCATGTTCACGCTGGTGGAAGCGGTGCGCCAGCTGCGCGGCGAGTGCGGACCGCGACAGGTCGCGGGCGCGAGGACGGCCATCTGCCACGGCCTGGGCGGCACGTTCAGCTCGGCGGCGACCCTGATCTGCGGCACCGAGGTCCCGACCTGACGATGGCGGCGCCGGTCCTCCTCTACACGAAGGCCGGCTGCCCGCACTGCGACGCCATGCGCGCCGCGCTCGCCGCGCGCGGTGCGGTGGTGGACGAGATCGACGTCGGTACGCGGCGCGAGGCGATCCCCGAGCTGCTGAAGCTCACCCGCGGCCGGCGCGTGGTGCCGGTGGTCGTGGAGGGGGGACGGATCCTGATCGCCCCGGAGGGGGGGTCGGCGTTCTAGGTAGCACACACGCTCACGGGTGCTTGCCGAAGAGAGCCGCGGATCATGCGGGCGAAGATCCTCGAATGCGGGAGAGCGCGTCCCTTCGCAGCAGCTAGAGGGTGCTGGGCTGAGGCGCGTTCGTCCGCGCTAGCCGCAGGCCCAACCCTCAACCAGAATTTCCCTCGCTGGTACGCACGCCCCGAACCCGACGCAGCCGAGCCAGCTCCGCCTCCAAGCCCTCGATGCGCTTGTCGCGTTCGGCCAGCATGGCACCCACCTCCGCGGCCTCGAAGCGCTGCGGGATGTGCTGCGGACAGTTTGCGTCCCAGGCGGAGACCGTGAAGAGGATCGCTTGCTCGGGCCGCGCCCGGTATCCCTCCGGCATCAGCTCGGCGATCAGATCCGGATCGTCCTCGATGACGCGCGCCTCCCCCCAGATCTTTACGCGCTGGCGGACGGCATAGTCGATGAGGAAAAGATGGGCCTTCGGATTGTCGGACAGATTCCCGAGCGTAATGTACTGGCGGTTGCCCGTGAAATCGGCGAAGCCAATCGTCCTGTCGTCGAGCACTTTGAGGAAGCCCGATGGTCCACCGCGATGCTGGATATAGGGCTGGCCGTCCTGGCTCGCTGTCCCCAGGAAGATGCTGACCTGGCGTTCGATGAACTCGGCCAAGGCGGGCGTGATGCGGGTCTGCCACGAGCCGCGCTGTTCCATGCTGGCATAGGCGCGGCGCGAGTCCTTGCGGGTCTGGATCGCCTTGACGGTGGGCGTGAAGGCGACATCGCTGGAAGAGACGAGATCCCTGTTCACGTGCGCCGCCTCACAGGCCGAGATCGCTCAACGATGGGTGATCATCGGGGCGCCGGCCGAGCGGCCAATGGAATTTGCGGTCCTTTTCGGCGATCGGCACGTCGTTGATGCTGGCGATGCGCCGCCGCATCAGCCCGTCGGCGTCGAAGTCCCAGTTCTCGTTGCCGTAGCTGCGGTACCAATTGCCGCTGTCATCGTGCCACTCATAGGCGAAACGCACCGCGATGCGGTTCTCGCGAAAGGCCCAGAGCTCCTTGATCAGGCGATAGTCGAGCTCGCGGTTCCACTTGCGCGTGAGGAAAGCCTGGATGGCCTCGCGACCTGTGAGAAACTCGGCGCGGTTTCGCCAGATGCTGTCGGTCGTATAGGCGAGCACGACGCGCGATGGATCGCGCGTGTTCCAGGCGTCCTCGGCCTTGCGGACCTTCTCTACGGCACTCTCGAAGGTAAAGGGCGGGAGGGGCGGTCGTGGCTCAGCCACGTCAGCCTCCTGGACTGGCGGATGGGCTTCGATCGGAAGGCTGGCGACCGAGGTCGCCGGGCGCTCCGGTCATTTCCGCGCAACCTTTCGGTCGAGGAAATCGCGGATCAGAGGGACCATTTCATCGGCCTTGTCTTCGAGGGCGAAGTGGCCGGTGTCAAAGAGGTGAAATTCGACGTCCGGCAGGTCGCGCTTGTACGGATACGCGCCGTCGGCGGGGAAGATCTTGTCGTTTTTGCCCCAGATGATCAGCGTCGGGGGCCGGTGCTGGCGGAAATAGGCCTGAATGGCGGGATAGAGCTGTACGTTGGTCCGGTAGTCGTAGAAGATGTCGAGCTGGATGTCGGCGTTGCCTGGGCGGTCGAGCAGGGCCTGGTCGTGGACCCAGTTGTCGGGCGAGATGCGGCTCAAGTCGGCGACGCCGTCCGTGTACTGAAACTTCGTCGCTTCCGGAGCGACGAGCGCGCTCAGCGCCTGACGATGCGCGTCCGAGCCGTCGGCCCAATAGGCCTTGATCGGGGCCCAGAACTCCTTCAGCCCCTCGTCATAGGCGTTGCCGTTCTGCACGATGAGTCCCGTGACCCGCTCGGGGTGCTTCAGGGCCAGGCGGTAACCGACGGGCGCGCCGTAGTCCATGACGTACATGGCGTACTGCGTGACGGCGAGCCGATCGAGGAGTCCGTCGACAAGATCGGTGAAGCGAGCGAACGTGTAGGCGAACTTGGCGCGATCCGGCATGTCGCTCTGGCCGAAGCCGGGATAGTCCGGGGCGATCACCCGATAGCGGTCCGCCAGGGCGGGGATCAGGTTGCGGAACATGTGCGACGACGTCGGGAAGCCGTGCAGCAGCAGCACCACCGGCGCAGCCGCGGGGCCGGCCTCACGGTAGAAGATATTCACCCCGTCGACCTTGGTTGTCCGGTGATGCGTGACAGGTGGGGCCCCCACGGGCGCCGGGCGGTGGGCGAGAACGGAAATACCCATCAAAATTCTCCTTGGCCACTCATTCCATCTCCCGTCGGCTCTGCGCTCCTGGACGGGTCGTGGCGATCGTTCCTCCGATGAGCACTGCCGCCAGTCTTGAAACGAGTCTCCTGCGGTCCTGCACGACGACGAACGTAGATGATTGCGACAGGCACGGGTATCCCATACGAGCGAGAAGGATCCTCTCGAAGTTCGGGAGGACAGGCGCTGATGGACCGCTTCGACGCAAGGTCAGCACGAGCTGCGTCTGCCGGACGCGCCAGCCGAGCAGCAGGAGGCCCTCGACACCGACGCCCTGGTTGCCGTGCGCGAGCGGGAGCTTGGGGCCCAGCTGGATGCCGGAGGTCCAGGCGTTCGCCTCGTCGCCGAAGT
>JBKPDC010000123.1:0-5860 GCA_046727715.1 Thermodesulfobacteriota bacterium | reverse complement strand
GCGGCCACAGCCAGCATGCTCGCGCTGAACGCGGCGGCGTCGCAGGTGCTGCGCGACTTCGCGGTGCACGCCTGCACCGACGTCACGGGCTTCTCGCTCCTCGGTCACGGCTTCGAGATGGCGCACGGCAGCGGGGTCCGGCTCGTGCTCGAATCGGCGCGCCTCCCGGTGCTCCCGGGCGCGCGCGCGCTGGCGCTCGGCGGCCAGCTGACCGGCGGCTGCCGCCGCAACCGCGACTGGCTCGCTGACCGGGTGGCGATCGCGGCGGCGGTCCCGACGGACCTGATCGAGATCGCCTACGACCCGCAGACGTCGGGCGGCCTGCTCGCCGCGCTCCCGGCCCATGACGCGTCCGCGGCCGTCGCCGCACTCCACGCCACCGGGGTGACGGCCGCCGCCATCGTGGGCGCGGTGGAAGAAAGATTCACCGGGCCGTCGATCATGCTCCGCTAGCGAGGCCGACCCGAGACTCCGTCTCGGGTCGAGTCTCCTAATGCCCGCCGCCCATCAACGGGGCAGGCGGGGGTGCGGGCGGCGGCGTGATCTTCGCCAGCGCCGCGTCGTCGATCTGCACGTTCGCCGTCTTCTTGAGGCCGTCGAACTTCGCCTGGATGTTGTCCTGCAGCTGCTTGTTGCGCAGTGTCGTCTTGATCTGCTCTTTCACCTGGTCGAACGGCTTGCGCTCGCCGTCTTCGCGCTCGGCGACGAGGATGATGTGCCACCCGTACTGTGTCTTCACGGGTTCACTGAGCTGCCCCGGCTTCAGCGAGAAGGCGGCACGCTCGAACTCCGGCACCATGCGGCCCTGGCCGAACTTGCCGAGATCGCCACCCTTGGCGCCACTGATCTTGTCGATCGACAGCTCCTTCGCCTTGTCGGCGAACTTGCTCGGGTCGGCCACCAGCTCCGCGTGGAGCTTCTTCGCCGTGTCCTCGTCCTTCACGAGGATGTGGCTCACCTTGATCTGCGTGGACGAGAAGAGGCCGGGATTCTCGTCGTAGTACTTCTTCGCCTCCTCGTCGCTGATCGTGGGCGGCTTCTGATACTCGCGCATCAGGCGCTGCACGACGAGCCGCTTGCGCATGTCGACAACCTGCTTCTCGATGTCCGGGTCCGTGTCGTAGCCGGCCTTCTGCGCCTCGGTGAAGAGCAGATCGTTCAGGATGAGGTTCTCGACGAACTGACGCTTGCGATCCGGTGCCGAGAGGTACGCGCGCGACGGGCCGGGCAGGCGCTCGATCTCCTCGAGGACGGCGGCGTTGGTGAGCTGCTTGCCGGCGTAGGTGGCGATCACCTCGCTGGTGTCCACCGTCGCGGCACCCGACGCCGCGGGTTTCGCCGCCTCGCCGGCGGGCTTCTCGGCCGGTGGCGCGCAGGCAGTCGCGAGGAGGGCGGCGGACAGCAGCAGGAGAACGCTTCGGGTGCGCATCGGCGGCGACGCATAGCGCAGCACCGCCGCGGAGGTCAATTCTCCGCCGCCCGCGCCGGGGGCGGGGGGGGGGCCCCCCCGCGCCCCGCGACCGCGAGCCCGACGCCCGCGAGCACACCGACGGCGTCCACCACCACGTCGCCCGCAGACGCCGTGCGACTCGGGACGAACGCCTGGTGGGTCTCGTCGAGGGCCGCATACCCGACGCCGAGGGTCACCGCCGTCGCGGCGACGGCGGCGCCCCGCAGCCCCTCCTCGCGCAGCGCGCGCACCAGGAGCACTCCCAGGACGACGTACTCGATGACGTGGGCGCTCTTCCGGATGCCCGCGTGCAGCGCCAGGAGATGCTCCGGCGCGGCGCCGGGCAGCAGGACGTGCAGGAGCGGGAGCAGGAAGCCGCCGGTGTGCTCGCCCGAGAACCACGCGCTCGAGAACACCGAGATGAGCCCGGCCCACGCGACGACGGCGAGCCACGCGCGCAGGCGGCCGTTCGTGCGCCGGTCAGGCAAGTTCGTCGATCGCCCGGTTGATCAGCGCCAGCAGGTTCTCGTCGTACTCGGCGTCGATGAAGCTCTCGATCTTCTCGCGTTGCGACGCGTAGCGCTTCCCGGCGGCATCGCTGGCCATGTGCGTCCCGGCGAGCACGTCGAGCAACTCGAGCATGGCGGGCTTCGCGCCGGGATCGCCGGCGGAGAGAATGCGGTCGAACGCGAGTCGCAGCGTGAGATACGACAGGCGATACTTGGATTCCTCGCTCAGCTCCATGGGGTCCTTCCCGCGGGAGGATCAGCTTCCGCGTCGCGCCGCCTCGGTGGCGCGCGCCAGCATGTCCTTCTCGATGACGAGCGCGAAGTCGTAGTAGGGCCGCTCGAGCGCACCCTGCACGCGGCGTCCGTTGATGAAGATGGTGGGGGTGGACTCGATGCCCAGCCGCGCGCCGGCCTCGACGTCGGCGGCGATGCCGTCCATCGTGGCGGGATCGTCCAGGCAGGCGCGGAACGCGGCGATGTCGAGGTTGAGCTCGCGCGCGTACCGAAAGAGGCTGTCACGGTCGAGCGCCTTCTGATTCTCGAAGAGCTTGTCGTGGTACTCCCAGAAGCGCCCCAGCCGCCCCGCGCACTCGGCCGCTGCCGCCGCGCGACACGCGTCGGGGTGGAGCTGCTGCTGCATCCGGTGGTTGCACGAGCTGTCGAGCGGAAAGTGCCGGAACACCAGCCTCACGTCCGACCGGGTGCGGACCAGCGCGCGCAGGTCGCTGAAGGCGTGCCCGCAGGCGGGGCACTCGAAGTCGGAGAACTCCACGATGGTAACGGCCGCGTCGGGATTGCCCTTCACGTGCGCCGCGCGCCCCAGCACGTCGCTCGCGTCGAGGACGGGGAGATTGGTGTACAGGTCGTAGAACTTGGGGTCGGCGGCCTGCACCTCGGCGACCGTGTCGGCGCTGCCCGGTCCGCGCACGGCCTCGACGGTGCCGGCGGCGACCGAGAGGAGCAGCCCGGCCGCGACGGCGGCGTAGGCGGCCGCGCGACGCTGGAGCCAGGGTGCGCGATCCGATCCCTGGAAGCGGCGCGCGAGTGGTGCGACGGCAACGAACCAGGCGATGATCACGACGTAGAGCGAGATGCAGAGCAGGCACGCCGTGCGCAGCACCATCGACGAGATGACGGCGAGCACGAGCGCGAAGCCGAGGCTGCCCGACGCGAGGCCGATGAGCCCCAGATCGGCGAAGCCGACCGTGGTGGCGCCCGCCGCCCCGGGGAGAGCCAGCAGGGCGCCCAGCGCGAAGACGGCGATGGCCCAGAGCGGGACGGGCAGCCCGAGAAAGTTGCCCCACTTGCTGGTGAGCACGGCGTCACAATTGATCGCGTCGCCGAGGTTGCAGAAACTGGTGTAGCCGTCGACGGACGCGAGCTGCCGGGTGACGTGCAGCGTGAGCACGCTCACCGCCACCCCGACGAGCGCGAGGACGACGGCGACGCGGTGTCGGGTGGGGCTGGACGGCATCGCGGACGAAGGCCTCAGTCTATCCGGGCCCCCGTGCGCTTTCAACGTGAGACCGGGAGACGTGAGGCGCGCACCGCGTGCGTCACGAGGTCGATCCGGTGAGCGCCTGATCGATTGCCTGCTTGAACTCCTCGGCACTCTGCGCGCCCTGCACCCGGCGTCCGTTGACGAAGAAGGTCGGTGTGGAGTTGACGCCGACCGACGCCGCCTCGGCTTGATCGGCCTTGACCGCGTCGAGCGTCTTGCGGCCCGCGAGACAGTCCTTCAACCGGGGCGTGTCGAGCCCGCCCGCCGTCGCCAGCTCCTCCACCTTCGCCGGCAGGGTCTCCTTGCTGATCTGCCCTTGTTGCGAGAAGAGGCCGTCGTAGAGCTTCCAGAACTGGTCGTTGCCCTGCTGGAGCGCGCATTCCGTGGCCACGGCCGCATCCTCGGCCCACGGGTGGATCTGCGTGAGCGGCATCTGCTTGAAGACGAATCGCACCTTGTCCTTGTACTGCGGGTAGACCTCCTTCTCGAAGATCTCCCACGCGCGACCGCAGTACGGGCACTGGAAGTCGGAGTACTCAACCACGGTCACCTTGGCGTCGGCGGGGCCGCGGGACGGCTCGCCGTCGAGCTTGATCTTCTGCATGAGCGCCACGAACGGATCCACCGTGAGATCGATGGCCTCGCCGCGGAAGAGATAGCGCCCGTCGTCGGAGACGTAGACGAGCACGTCCTGCTTCTGCTCCCCGAGCGCGGCCTCGAGGTGTCCCTTGCGCCACCCGGGCATCTCCGCCGGCTCGAGCTTGATCACCTTGAAGGTGACGCCCGGCGTGGTCACGGCCTTGCCGAAGTACTCGACGACGCGCTGCCCGATGGTCTCGTCGTTCGCCCGACCTCCGCCGCCGCCGCAGCTGGCTGCCAGCATCACTGCGAGGAGGGCGGCCGGGGAGCTCCCGTGGCCGAAGCGCATCGCCCGCATCTACTGCGGGTGCGCCGTCCGCGTCAAGGTTCCCCCCACCTCACTTCGAGTGCGGTGTGCCCCGGTGCCTTTGCCCCCGGCCCCGGCGCCGTGTTTGATCGCGTCGGAGGTGTCCCATGGAGAACCTGGCCTACGAGGAGTTCGTCCGCGCGCTCGAGGCCGATCCGCGGACGCTGGTGCGGGTGGAGCGTGCGCGCCCCCATGCCGCCGTGGTCTGCCTCGACGATCCCGCGAACATGAATGCGCTCTCGGGCGCCCTCACCGTGCAGCTGCGCCGCGCGCTCACGGGTGTGCTCGCCGATCCGTCGCTCCGAGCCGTCGTGCTCACCGGCACCGACCCCTTCTTCTCGGTGGGCGGCGACTGGAAGCTGATGCAGGAGCGCGCCCACACGGCGGAGGGACGTGACGAGGGCTCGGTCGGTGTCTGGAAGTGGATCCGCCACCAGTTCGGCGGGATCGCGCGACTCATCGCGCAGTCGGACACGCCGGTCGTCGTGGCGCTCAACGGCGCGGCGGCGGGCGTCGCGCTCGCCTGGACCCTGTCGAGCGATCTGGTCGTCGCGTCCGACCGCGCGCAGCTGGTGCTGGCCTTCGGACGCATCGGCCTCGTCCCCGAGGTCGGCACCAACTGGGCGCTCACGCGCCGCGTGGGGCACCGGAAGGCCTTCGAGCTCTTCGTCCGCGGCGGCACGGTGCCGGCTGCCGAAGCGCTCGCCCTCGGTCTGGTGAACGAGGTGGTGCCGCACGACGGCCTCCTCGACGCCGCGCTCGCGTGGTGCGACCGCATCGCGCGCCTGCCCGAGCACGTGGTCTCGATGACGAAGCCCCTCATGCGCGCCGCCGCCGACATGACCTGGCAGCATACCCTGCTCGCCGAGGAGTTCGCCGAGCCGATGACGTTCACGACGGCGGCGCATCGCAGCGCGGTGGCAGCGCTGCTGGCAAAGACGGAGCGGGCGGTGGAGCCGTAGAGACGGACGCCAGCGTCGCCGAACTGGCGCAGCCCGAGAGCACCGCAAGCGCTGTTCGACGACATCGCGCTGAGGATCGCGATCCGACCCGGCGGGAGCAACGCCATCACCGGCCGCGAAGGTGCGAGACGGTCGAGACCGCCACGCTGGGCGCTTGCGGCAGCGCCCGCATGAACGTACGCCCTCTTCATGGGTCACACCTATCTCGTCACCGGCGCGTCGCGCGGGCTCGGCGCAGAATTCGTCGCCAGCTTCGCCGCGAGGGGCATACCCTGATCGCCGCGGCGCGCGATCCCGACCGAGCGCGCGACGCGGCGCGCGCCGTCCGCGGGATGGTCACGGTGATGGACCGGCTCAGGCGCGACGATTCCGGCACATTCGTCGGCTACGACGGCGAGCTCCGGCCCTGGTGACCGGTGCGCGGGCGGCTCCTGGATGGGCCGAGCGCTGTTTGCAATCGTGCTTCGGGCTGCCTAATCGAGCAGCGACACC
>JBKPDC010000122.1:0-4057 GCA_046727715.1 Thermodesulfobacteriota bacterium | reverse complement strand
GTAGTAGAAGAACGCGAACGTCGCAGCACCCCAGGCGAGCCACTTGGCGATCGTGAGCGGCTTCGGCCAGCGCGCCGGCGCGCGGTCCACCCCACGCGCCGCGTCCGACCGCCGGCGCGCCACCGCGGGAGCGGCGCGGCCGCGGTGATCCGCGGGAACCTGGCCGCGAGCGGACTTGTGGTGCGGGCGTGAACGGCCGGTCTTGCGCGACACGGAGAGGGTATAGCCGAGGCGTCGCCGCGGAGAAAAGCGCGCCGTTGTCAGTCCTCGTTGCGCGATGCTAGATCCGCGCTGGATGGGGAGTGGAGGCGCGGCCATCCCGTTCTCGCCGCTGATTCGACGCTGGTTCGCCGAACGGTTCGGATCGCCCACGCCGGCGCAGGAAGCCGGCTGGCCCGCGATCGCGGGCGGCGCCGATACGCTGATCGCGGCGCCGACCGGATCCGGCAAGACTCTGGCCGCCTTTCTCTGGTCGCTCGACCGTCTCCTCGGCGCCGCGGCGGCCGGCGCGCTCGAGGACCGCACGTCGGTGGTGTACGTCTCACCGCTCAAGGCGCTCGGCAACGACGTCCAGCGGAACCTCCGCCAGCCGCTGGGCGAGTTGCGGGCGCTGGCGGCGGCGGAGAGGGCGTCGCTGCCGGAGCTGCGGGTCATGGTGCGGTCCGGCGACACGCCGGCCCACGAGCGCCAGGCGATGACGCGCCGGCCGCCGCACGTGCTCATCACCACGCCCGAGTCGCTCTACATCCTGCTCACGGCCGAGCGCAGCCGGCGGTTCCTCGCCGACGCCGAAACCGTGATCGTGGACGAGATCCACGCCGTCGCTCAGGACAAGCGTGGCGCGCACCTGGCGCTGTCGCTCGAACGCCTCGACGCCCTCGCCGGCCGCCCGCTGCAGCGCATCGGCCTGTCGGCCACGCAGCGGCCGGTGCAGGAAGTAGGACGGCTGCTGGTCGGTGCGGCGCGGCCGCTGCCCGCCCTCGTCGACGTCGGGCATCGCCGCGCCCTCGACCTCTCGGTCTGGGTGCCCGACCTGCCGCTCGGCCCGATCGCGACCCACGAGCAGTGGGCGGAGCTGACGGATCGCATCGCCGCCCTCACCACGACCCATCGCACCACCATCGTCTTCGTGCATACGCGCCGCCTGGTCGAGCGCATGGCGCACGCGCTGGAGGAGCGACTCGGAGCGGGCCGGGTCGCCGCGCACCACGGCAGCATGGCCCGCCGCACGCGGCTCGAAGCCGAGGAGCGGCTCAAGGCGGCCGAGGTGCCGGTGGTGGTGGCGACGGCGTCGCTCGAGCTCGGCATCGACGTGGGGACGGTGGACCTGGTGTGCCACATCGGCGCTCCCCGCGCCCTGGCCACGCTCATCCAGCGCGTCGGCCGCTCGGGGCACGCCCGCGGCGCGACGCCGAAAGGAATCCTCTTTCCACTCACGCGCGACGACCTGGTGCAGGCGACCGCGGCCGTGCGTGCCGTGCGCGCCGGCACGCTCGACCTGCTCGTCGTGCCCCCCGGCCCGCGCGACGTCCTGGCGCAGCAGTGCGTCGCCATCGCCGCCGGCGCCGAGATCGGCGTGGAGGCACTGTTCGCGCTCGTGCGCCGGGCGTATCCCTACCGCGACCTGCCGCGCGCCGAGTTCGACGCCGTCCTCGAGATGCTCGCCGAAGGCGTGGCCACCCGACGCGGCCGGCGCGCGGCGCACCTGCACTGGGACCGCGTCAACGGCCGGCTGCGCGCGCGGCGCGGGGCGCGGCTGGTGGCGATCACGAGCGGCGGCGCGATCCCCGACACCGCCGACTATCAGGTCATCGAAGAGCCACGCGGGTTGCTCGTCGGAACGGTGAACGAGGACTTCGCCGTCGAGAGCATGCGCGGCGACATCTTCCTGCTCGGGAACCGCTCGTGGCGCATCCGGCGCGTGGAGGCGGGCCGCATGCGGGTGGAGGACGCGCAGGGCGCGCCGCCCAGCGTCCCCTTCTGGCTCGGCGAGGCGCCCGGGCGAACGCGCGAGCTGTCGGCCGCAGTGTCGCGGCTGCGCGAGGACGTGGCTCTGCAGGGTAGCGCCGCGCTGCCCTGGCTGGTGGCCGAGTGCGGCCTGTCGCCGGACGGCGCGATGCAAGTGGTCGCCTACCTCGCCGAAGCGCAGTCGGCACTCGGCGGCGTGATGCCGACGGATCGCACCGTCGTCGCGGAACGGTTCTTCGACGAGGCCGGCGGCATGCAGCTGGTCGTGCACGCGCCATTCGGCGGTCGCATCAACCGGGCGCTCGGCCTCGCGCTCCGCAAGCGCTTCTGCCTGAGCTTCAACTTCGAGCTGCAGGCGGCGGCCACCGACGACGGCGTGGTGCTGTCGCTCGGCGCCCAGCACAGCTTTCCCCTCGACACCGTCTTCACCATGGTGCGGCGCGCGACGCTCGCCGACGACCTGGCGCAGGCGGCGCTGGCGGCGCCGATGTTCGCCAATCGCTGGCGCTGGAACGCGAGCCGCGCGCTCGCCGTGCTCCGGTTCGAGGCGGGACAGAAGGTGCCCATGCCGCTCCAGCGCATGCGCGCGGAAGACCTGCTGGGGGCCGTCTTCCCGGAGCAACTCGGCTGCGCCGAGAACATGGGCAGCGGGCCGATCCGCATCCCCGACCACCCCCTGGTGCGCGAAACGGTCGACAACTGCCTGCGCGAGGCGATGGACGTGGACGGGCTCGACGCCGTGCTCGCCGCCATCGCCGACGGGTCGATCCGCACGGTCGCCATCGACACGGTGGCGCCGTCGCCGCTGTCGCACGAGATCCTGCACTCGAACCCGTACTCGTACCTCGACGATGCGCCGCTCGAGGAGCGGCGCGCACGCGCCGTGGCACTGCGGCAGGCGGTGCCCGAGCTGGCCGCCGGCCTCGGAGCGCTCGACCCCGCCGCCATCGCCGAGGTGGCGCGGCAGGCGTGGCCGGTCGTGCGAGACGCCGACGAGCTGCACGACGCGCTGCTGTCGCTCGGCGTCCTGCCGCGCGCCGTGCTCGAGTCGTCGGGCTGGGCCGCATGGGCCGACGAGCTGGTGGACGCGCGACGCGCTGCCTGGGCCGGTCCCCTGCTGGTGGCCGCGGAGCGCGTGGCCGCCGTGCGGCTGGCATTGCCTGGCGTGACGTTCGTCCCGCCGGTGCAGGAGTCACTCTTCGGCCGCCGTGTGCCGGAGGACGAGGAGGACGCGCTGCGCGCCATCGTGGGCGGCTGGCTCGAGAGCGTGGGACCGACGACGGTGGCCGAGCTGGCGCAGCGCGCGGGCCTGCCGGCGTCGCGCGTCGCGGTCGGGCTCGCGCAGCTCGAGCGCTCCGGCATGGCGCTGCGCGGACGCTACCGACCCGGGGCACCCGACGAGGAGTGGTGCGATCGCGCACTGCTGGCTCGCATCCACCGCCTGACGCTCGGCCGGCTGCGGAAGGCGATCGAGCCGGTCAGTGCCGCCGACCTGATGCGCTTCTTCTTCCGCTGGCAGCACGTTCAGCCGGGGACGCGGCTGCACGGACGGCATGGCCTGCTCGCGGTGCTCGGTCAGCTGGAAGGTCTCGAGCTGCCGGCGCGCGCCTGGGAGTCGCAGGTCCTGCCGGCGCGCGTGAGCGGCTACCAGCCCGAGGACCTCGAACACCTCTGCCTGGGCGGCGTCGTCGCCTGGGGCCGGCTGCGCGCGGCGCCGCCCCCGGAGGACGCGACGCTGCGTGCACCGGGACGCGCGGCACCGCTCGCCTTCGTCCTGCGCGAAGACCTGCCCTGGCTGCTCGAGCCGGCCGGCGAGCGGCCGGCGCTGCGGCGCGAGGCGGACGTCGTGTACGAGATCCTCGAGCGGCGGGGCGCCTCGTTCATGGCAGACATCGCGCGCGCCACGCACCTCGCGCCCGCGGCGGTGGAGAGCGCGCTCTGGACACTCGTGGCGCACGGGCTGGTCACGGGCGACGGCGTTGCCGGGCTCCGACTCCTCATCGATCCACCCGACGCCGCGCGCGGCGCACGGCTCCACACACTCGGCGGCCGCCGGCGGCTCGTGCCCGCGGGGCGCTGGGCGCTGCTG
>JBKPDC010000121.1:0-5451 GCA_046727715.1 Thermodesulfobacteriota bacterium | reverse complement strand
AAGTAACTCGTCGTGCACCGATCATGCGGCGGGGCGGAGGGTGACCTCGTAACCAAGGTGGTGGAGGCGGCGGGTAAGACCGGCGACGAGGCGGGCGTGGTCGCCGCTCTGGCAGTGGGCAGCTCCGAGATCGCGATAGTCTTGCGCGTCGCGCAGCATGGAGTAGGCGGCGGTGAGCAGGGAGGCCGCCACCGCGACGATCGCATCGTCGGGCAGTACTGATCCCCCCGCAGGCCAGCGGGTGATCGACGGCGTCGTGCATCCACGGTCCGGCCCCGAGGTCAGAAGGCCTGAAACTGGTCACGACCTCGATCGCGAGGTGGCCGATGCTCGACCTCGTCGTCCTCGCGGCGATCGGTCGCGCGGGAGAGAGGGTGCTCCTCTGCGCACCTGAAAGACGCTCACGCCGTTGCCGAGATCCACCGCGCTCTCGCTCGCTTCCGCCGGGTCCGCGTACCCCCGCACGATCCGGTCGATGTGTGGTGTGGATGCGACGACCCAGATGTCCTCGGGCTTGCCTGCTCGGACGGGCAGCGATGGAGGCACCGGTGTGACCAGAAAAAGCGTCACCTGGTACTCGGTCCTCGTGACGATCACTTCGAAGGGCTCGTGCTTACCGATCGCACGTCCGGGGCGCCTCGACCGGACGCGGCTGGTCTGCTCTGGAAGGACTCTGAGCCAGTACACCGAGATCGGTTTGATGTTCTCGTCGTCGGCCAGTGCTGCCTCGTACGCTCGGATGAACCCCTGCCGAACGATCTCATCCTTCCGAGCCACCCCTGGCCACCACGCTCCGGGGGTTTTGGCCCCACCGAGTCCTTCGACCGCGGCATGATGACGGTCGCTCTCCGAGCGCACCGCTCCGGTATCGGAGGCGAGCCCAAGCAGGTTTCCATGCGCCTTCAGCTCCTCGAGGCGCTGCCGGTAGGTGGTCCGGTCCCTCAAGACCTCGTCCGTTTGCTCGAGCACCCCACCCTTGGAAATTCGAATCCAGAGGCATTCCCTGGCCATCTCTCCTCCTCGTTCTTCGTTTTAGCCGCCGATCCGTCGATCCACCGAGCTCGCTACAGCCGCGCGGCTAGGGTTCGCGCTCGCTCGACGAATGGCTTCATGCCGCAGCGCTCCAGGAAGATCTTCGCCTCCCCCAGCAGGCGCGCCGCTTTCGCAAGGTCGGTCGGGTGTCCCCGTTCGACCAACGCGCGCGCATGATCGAGCCGTGTCCGGCCACGCTCCGGAACGAGACCGATCCGATCAGCCAGCGCGAATGCTCTCTCGAAATGGTCCTCCGCCTCCTCGAACCGCCCATGAAGAGCGGCGGCGACGCCGCGCACGCGAGGGACGAGCAAGGGCCACGCGACGGTGAGCACGAGCTTCCGTTCCTCGGCCAGAGCCAGGATCGCCTCCATGGGCGAGGCGAGTTCGACCCGTCCGCTGAAATCGGCCAGCTCAACCTGAAAACAGAAGGCGGTGATCATCGCCGCATCGAGGGTCTGGAGGTCTTCGGGAGGTGGAGCAAGTCCCTCGAGCTTCGCATCAAGCGAGATGCTGCCGTCCGAGTAGGCCTCGATCAGGAGTCGATTGGGGCGGAAGAGCGGCTCGAATGCTGCGGGCTCCTCGAAGACGCGACCTGGTGTAAGGATCGCATCGAGGGCGGCGGAAGCCCGCACCCGATCGCCGCGAAGCGCCCAGGCACATGAACGTGCCACGAGCGCGGATACGGCCGCCCACGGGAAGCGGCTGCGTTCATGCCGATGGAGTGCGTTGTCCGCGTGACCGTGCGCCGCGTCCAGCTCACCTCGGGCGACGGCCAGGGACGCCTTGGTCGCGACCGCCAAGTTCTCGTCGCGCGCGCTGTGGACGACGCGATTCAGCTCGATCGCGTCGGCAACGGCGCGGTCGGCCTCGTCGAGTTCGCCCCTCATGTAGAGCGGGAGGGGGAGGCGATTCAGGATGACGACCTGCATCACCGGATCGCCGGCGCGCCGGGATGCCGTGAGGCCGCTCTCCCAGGCGGCCCGCGCGGCTTCGGGTTCGAGTCTCTGGAACTTCGCGATCGCGAGATCGTGGCTCAGTTCACCGCAGAGTCGATCGTCACCCTCGGAGCGGGCAATGGCGATCGCCTCCACGGCGAGCACCTCGGCCCTCTCGGTCAGCTGCGCGGCCCAGTAGGATGCCGCGAGCGCCCCCATGGCACGCGCGCGGAGACTGCGATGGGAGCTGCCGAGGTGTTCCAGACACCGCTCGAGGGGTGCGACGTCGTCCAGGTTACGGTAGGCAACGAGCCCGAAGTCGACCCTTGCACTCGCGTTCTCGGTCAGGGCGGCGGTGAGGCCGACGGCATCTCCCGTCGTTCGATAGCCCTCGATCGCCTGCGCGAGATGCTCGAGGCAGGGGCCCTGATCTGCGGTCTTGTGGTAGGCGTATCCGGCCAGGCCGTGTAGCTCGGCCTGTTCGTGCGCCGCAAGCTGCTCCGCCCGACCGGCAACGAGCGCCGCCTCGACGAACTCTGCCGCTTCGTGCCAGGCGAAGCTGGCGATGGCCTTGAAGGCTGCCCGGCGAGCGTAGTCGCGCACCCGCGCCGGATCGGCAGCGCGTCCGGCTCGCACGAGATGGTGCGCGATGCGCCAGAGCGCCCCGTCGGGATTGTGGCCGCTCTGCTCGGCGAATTGGTTCGCAATCTGGAGGTGCATGCGCTCCCTTCGAGTGCGGCTCGGCTGTCCGAGGAACACCTGCCGTACCACCGGATGCGTGAAGACATAGGTCTGGCCCTCATCGGCGATGAGTCGCTCCTCGACGGCGCGCTCGAGCTCTTCCACGACCTCATCCTCGCTTGCCCCCGTGACGGTGACGAGGAGGGACAGATCGAATCGTAGTCCGAGCATGGCGGCATAGCTGAGCATTCGGCGACACGCAGAAGAGAGTCTCTCGGTCCGCGCAGACAACGCTCCAACGACCGACGAGGGAATGCTGATCTCGGCCTCGCTCGTCGTGGGAACTGACGCTCCGCCCTGGAGCCGGATGGCATCGACGGACCGGAGGTGGTCGACCACCTCACGCACGAAGAGCGGATTCCCTTCCGTCGTCTCCTCGGTCAGCCGCAGGAGATGGCTGGACGGCTGAGCGACTCCGAGCCCGCGGAGCAGTTCGTACACCGCGTCCTCCCCCAGGCCTCGGAGGTCGAGCGATTCCGAACCCGCTGCGTGCCGGAGCCTTTCTCTCACGCGATCCAGCGGGTCGCCGGGCGCGACCGGTCGATGCGAACCGACCACCATCACGCGCGCCGTCTGCCCTGTCGCGGACGAGGTGAGCGCCAGAGCGAGGTGCTCGAAGAGATCGAGCGTGGCGCGATCGACCCATTGCAGATCGTCCAGGACGAGGAGGAGGGGGCGCGACATCGCGAGCCTCGACAGGCCCCGGACGAGCGCGATGACGACACGGTAGCGATCCGGCTCGTCCTGCTTCCGTACCGGTGCGACGGGAGCGGCGAGATGGAGAAAGCCTCGTAAAACATCCGCATCCTCCGCCTCCAGCACCGGGAGCCAGCCGGCGAACGGCAGGAGGGCTTCGATGAATGGATGGTACGGGAGCGCGACCTCCTCGGAGCCCTGTCCGAGGACCGACAGGCCACCGCGCGCTTCGAACCGCGCTCGAACCTCCGTGAGCAGGCGCGACTTCCCCACGCCCGGTTCCCCGGACACCAGCAGGACCGACGGACGTCCCGACCAGACGCGTTCCAGCCAGCCCTCGACCAACTCGAGCTCCCGCTCGCGCCCTACGAGCGGCGGGTCGGGTGCCGTCGGGGCCGGATCGCGTCCGAAGAGTATCCGCGACCCGGCTTGGACCCGTGCCGATTCCGCGCTCGCCGGATTCACAGGCATACCCATCCGGAGCATGCCCAGCAGCGCGGCGTGCGACTCCCAACTCGTGGGACGCTGCTCGGGTCGCTTCGCCAGCAGGCGCAGGACCAGGTCGTTGAGGTACGTCGGAACCGCCGGATTCCGCGCCGTGGGCGCTACCGGCGGCAGGTCCCTGTGCATGACGAGTAGCTCGACGAGATCGGCCGAGACGAATGGCGGAGCGCCCGT
Source organism: Thermodesulfobacteriota bacterium (assembly GCA_046727715.1). GTDB lineage: Bacteria > Desulfobacterota > Binatia > DP-6 > DP-6 > CAVQLX01. Next base: position 1,366 of record JBKPDC010000121.1, on the reverse strand, counting down.
GAGCAACTCGTACAGCACGGTGCCGAGAGCATAAAGATCGCAGCTTGGCTCGCTCGATCCGGCCCAGGCTTGCTCGGGGGCCATGTAGCCTGGTGTCCCCACGAACTGGGGCGCTGCGCCCGTCTGGGCGCTCTTCACGTGTGCCAGGCCGAAATCGCCCAGGAAAGCGTCCCCCCGCGCGTCCAGGAAAACATTGCCCGGCTTCAGGTCGCGATGGGATATGCCGTGCTCGTGTGCATAGTGAAGCGCCTCGCTCACCTGAGCGCCGATCTCCGTCACGCGGCGTGGTGGAAGGAGGGGTTGTCTGGCAGCCTTGAGATGGCTGGCGAGGTCGCCGCCGGCGAAGTATCGGCTGACCACGTAAAGATGGTCGGGACGCTCGATCACGTCGTAGATCGTCACCACATGCGGAAGGTCACCGATCCGGGCCATCGTCCGCGCCTCGTGGAGTCGCGGATCCCCCACGTCGGTGGCGAGACCAGCTATTTTGGCGATGGCGACCTGGCGACCCAGTGTCCGGTCAGTCGCGAGGTAGACGATCTTCTCTCCGCCCCGGCCCAGCAGTCGTTCGATCTGATAGCGTTGCGGCAATCCAGGAAACTCTGCATCCATGGTCTTCCAAGACTGATGTATCCGCGGGCAGAGGGTGCGACCGCCTTGCTCAGAAGGGGCTGGGTTCAGCTTCTTACACGCGTTTTCCATAGTGCACAACGATCGACGTTGGTGCCCTGCGGACGTGCACCGCGCCGGCGGTCGCCAGGCTGTCGACTGTGGAGTTCCCCGTCATCGTCGCGCCACTGGCCGTCACCGCGGCTGCCAGGACGAGTGCCAGGCTCCTGTGAATCCACGTGAGTCGCATGTCAGTCCCTCCCGCCCCGTGACTGGAGGACGGGGCTCGCGAATCGCTGCGACTCCGGGAGCATGGGCGTAACGACAGGCTTCACAATGTGAGCGGGCGGTGCACCACGGGCGCATGACGGACTCGAGCCACGACCCCCGCGCGACGGTCCGCGGATGGATCTACGATGCCACGGTCGTGCGCATGACGTCCGCATGGTACCGTGCGGTGCTGGAACGGGTGCCAACCCGGTGTCGGCTCCTCGACATCGGAATCGGCACCGGAGGCGCATTGCTGGCGCACGCCGATCTCCTGACCCGGAAGGACGTCCTGGTCACGGGCATCGACGTGGACGTCGCCTACACCGCTCGGTGTCGGCAAGCCGTCGCGAGGCGCGGGCTCGGCGACCGAGTCGTCGTGCGGCTCGAGTCGGTCTACGACCACCACGGTGGCCCGTACGACGCGGCGTACTTCAGCGGCAGCTTCATGCTGCTTCCTGACCCCGTCGCTGCGCTGCGCCACGTGAGC
>JBKPDC010000120.1:0-7092 GCA_046727715.1 Thermodesulfobacteriota bacterium | reverse complement strand
TCGTCGGAGGGTCTTCGGGTGTCCGTGCCGCCTCGAGCGCGCCGCCGCGCCGCCACATCCAACACGAGTCGGGACGGCCGCCCATGCCGAGCAGCCAGCGCTCGCCCTGCGCCACGACCGGCCAGGCATCGGAGAGCGCGGCGAACACCTGGATCAGTGCGGGCGCCAGCATGAGCAGGCCGTCGAGCAGCGGCTGATCGTCGGGACGGCCGGCGTAACGCTCGAGCAGCGCCGCGCTCACGCCGCGCGCCAGCGACAGTCCGGTGAGGCCTGCGGCGAGGTCGGCGCGGTCCCGCCAGGGCGCATCGAGCGTCGAGGCGTCGCGCCGTCGCTCGGCCACCCGGACGGGACCGAGCGAGTAGGAGCCGAGGTCCACGCGTGCGATGGCGCGCACCTCGCACCCCGCACCGAAGCGATCCATCGCGGGCGCCACCGGCGCTGCCGGGGCGAGATGCAGGTCGGTGAGCTGGAGCCCGAGTTCCACGCCGCCGTCCGGTGGCTCCACGCCGTCCACGATGACGTCGCGCCGGAAGACGCGCTCCCCGGGACGGTGCGCGGCGCCGGAGCGCTCGCGCTCGTGCCGCATGGCCCACGTCACGGTGCCGCCCAGGAGGTGCGCGAGCGTGAGCACGTGCGAGCACCCGCGCGGTCCCCCGATCTCGTCGCCGAGCCGGCGCGCGAACCTGTCGTCCAGCCGGGCGCCGGCGAGCGCGCGCACGCGGTCGACCGGATCGCGGCAGCTCTCGCCCCGAGTGACCGCGGAGGGCTCGAACGCCACCGCGGGCTGCCGCGCGACGAGCTCGTCCAGGACGAGTGACGCGGGGTCGACCAGGCCGTCGAGCAGCATGTGATGCACGACCCCGGAAGGCTGGAGGTCGCCGCCGACCGGGACGAAGCCGCGCTTGCGCAGATCGACCAGCTCGCCGTGCACGTCGAGCCGGCCGTCGGCGCGCTGCGTGAGCGTGATCGACAGCGAGCGCGTGTGCAGCGGGTGGCCGCGGAGGTCGAGGTGCATCGCCCGACCACTTTGGCGTCCCGCCGCGCCCCGGTGCAAGCGCGGCTGGTCTTCGCGGACGGTGGAGGCTATGACACGCGCCCATGCAGATTGCCGAGTGCGTGGCCCTGGTGACCGGCGGCGCCTCGGGGCTCGGTGAGGCGACGGTCCGCCTCCTCGCCGGCGCCGGGGGCAGGGTGATGATCCTCGACCGCCCGGGGTCGGCCGGTGAAGCGCTGGTGGCGGAGCTCGGCAAAGGCGTGGCGTTCTCGCCCGCCGATGTCACGGACGAAAGCCAGGTGGCGGCAGCCGTCACGCGCACTGTCGAGCGTTTCGGCGCGCTGCACGGGGCCGTCAACTGCGCCGGGGTGGGCATCGCGATGCGCACCATCACGCGCGAAGGGCCGCATCCGCTCGACCTCTTCACGAAGGTGATCCAGGTGAACCTGATCGGCACCTTCAACGTGATCCGGCTGGCGGCCGCCCAGATGGCGAAGAACACCCCCAACACCGAGGGCGAGCGCGGAGTCATCGTCAACACGGCATCGGTGGCGGCCTATGACGGCCAGATCGGTCAGGCGGCCTACTCGGCCTCCAAGGGCGGCGTGGTCGGCATGACGCTGCCAATCGCGCGCGATCTCGCCGGGGTCGGCATTCGCGTGCTCACGATCGCGCCCGGCACGTTCGATACACCCATGCTCGCCATGGCGCCCGAGCCGCTGCGCCAGGCCCTGGCGGCGCAGATCCCGTTCCCGTCGCGTCTCGGCCGACCGAGCGAGTACGCCGCGCTCGTGCGCCACATCCTGGAGAACGTCATGTTGAACGGTGAGACCATCCGCCTCGACGGCGCCATTCGCATGGCTCCCAAATGAGCATGGGCCAGCGCGTCGGCGTCATCGGCTGCGGCAACATCGGCGGCGCCATCGCCACCAACCTGGTGCAGGACGGCCACCACGTGGTCGTGTACGATGCCAGCCCCGAGCGTCTGCGACCGCTCGTCGGGCTGGGGGCGCGCGCGGCGGACTCGCCCCGCAGGGTGGCCGAGCGGAGCGAGATCACGTTCACGTCGCTGCCCACCCCGGCGGTGGTGGACGACGTGGCACGGCAGTGGCTCGAGGGGGCGACGCCGGGCTCGGTGCTGGTCGATCTCAGCACCAACGCGCCGGTGAGCGTGCGGGCGCTCGGAGCGCGGCTGGCGACGGCTGGCTGCCATCTGCTCGAGGCGCCCCTCACCGGCGGCGCGCCCGGAGCCCAGGCGCGCATGCTGGTCTTCATGGTCGGCGGCGACGACGCCGTCGTCACGCGCGTCCGCCCGCTGCTCGAGAAGCTCGGCCGTGCCACGTTTCATCTCGGACCGCTCGGGCTCGGCAACACGGCGAAGCTGGTGAACAGCCTCCTCGCCTTCACGGCCACCTGGGGCTCGCTCGAAGTGCTCGCCGTGGCGGCGAAGGCCGGGATCGACCTGCGGACCATGATCGATGTCGTCCGCGCCGGAGGCGCCGGCAACGTCTTCACCGACCGCATTGTCGAGGGCATCAACCAGCGCGGCCGCCCCACCATGTTCGCGCTCTCGCTGGCGGCCAAGGATGCCGGGCTGCTCCTCGACGTGGCGCGCGACACCGGGGTGCCGGTGCCCGTGGCGGCACAGGTGTCGCAGGCACTGGTCGCGGCGGTCGGTGCGGGTCTCGGCGAGCGCGACTTCACGGACCTCGTCGAGCTGATCGAGCGTCAGGCGAACGTGAAACTCCGCCTGGCCCCGCCGCGCAGCTGAGCCATCGCGCGATGCCGCGTGCGCCGCGCACTGTCCTCGTCGTTCTGGGTCTCGCGGCGGTGGCCGGGGGACTGCACTGGCTCGATCTGTGGCAGCGCGTGAGCGTCGAGTCGATGCGGGCTGTGGTCGAAGCGTGGGGAGCGCTCGGCCCGCTGGTTTTCATCGCCATCTTCGTCGCGGGGTTCTTCGTTCCAGGACCCGAGATTCTGCTGGTGGCCGTGGGCGGCGTGCTCTTCGGACCGAGCCAGGGATTCGTGTACGCCTGGGTGGCATCCGTCGTCGGCACGGCCGTGACGTTTCTGCTGGTGCGCTATATCGCGCAGGCCTGGGCCCAGCGCGCGCTGCGCGAGCGCTTTCCGCGACTGCGCGCCCTCGATGACCGGCTCGAGCGGCATGGCGTGGTGACGGTCGTCGTGCTGCGGCTGCTGCTCTTTCTCGCGCCCCCCCTCAACTGGGCGCTCGGCGCGAGCCGGGTGCGCGTGCGCGACTACGTACTCGGGACGGCCATCGGTGTCCTTCCCGGCATCGGCCTGACGGTCTTCCTCGCCGATCGGATCACCGCCGCCGGCTCGACGAGCGAGCTGTTCGATCGGGACATCGTCGCGCCCGCCGTCGTCCTGGCGCTGCTGACCGCGATCGGCGTGAGGGTCGGGCGCCGCCTCCTCGGCGGCTCACACGCCGGCGAGGACAGCGGGCGGGAGTCCGACCGTCGTGCGACCCGCGAGCACGGCGCGATCGAACGCGTCCAGCATGGCGGGCGCTGAGCCTCGTGGCGCGAGTCCCAGGAGTCGTGCCAGCGCGTCCACGAGGGTGCCGGGCTCGGTGCCGGCGGCGCGCTGCTCGCGCAGTGTGACGCCGCCGCCACGCTTGGCGACCCGGGCGCCATCGGCGCCGACGATCAGCGGAACATGCGCCCAGCGCGGCGGCATGCCGCCGAGCAGCGTCGCCAGCAGCGCCTGGCGTGGTGCCGAGGTGAGCAGGTCGGCGCCGCGCACCACCTCGGTCACACCCATCTCGAGATCGTCGACCACGACGGCGAGCTGGTAGGCGAACACGCCGTCGCCACGGCGGAGCACGAAGTCGCCGACCGTCGCTGCGACGTCCTGCACGACCCGCCCCTGGAGCGCGTCGTCGATCGTGACGTCGCCGACCGGGACGCGCAGGCGGACGGCTGGTGGCCGCCTCCACGCCCGCGGGCGGAGCCCGAAGGCGCGGCACGTGCCGGGGTAGCGTGGTCCTTCCTCCTCGGGGTGCGGCGCGCTCGCCACGCGGGCGATCTCGGCGCGCGAGCAGTCGCAGTAGTAAAGGAGATCGCGGCGTGCGAGCGTCTGCAGGGCCTGCTCGTAGTGTGTCGTCCGCTCGGACTGCCGGTAGGGCGCGTGCGGGCCGCCGACGTCGGGACCCTCGTCCCAGTCGAGCCCGAGCCAGCGCAGATCGTCCAGCTGGCGTGCCTCGACGCCCGGCACGACGCGTGGGCCGTCGAGGTCCTCGACCCGGAGCACCAGTCGTCCGCCGGCCGCCCGCGCGGAGAGCCAGGCCACCAGCGCGGTCGTGGCCGAGCCGAGGTGCAGGTCGCCGGTGGGCGAGGGCGCGAAGCGTCCGGTCGTCGATCAGTCCTTCGTGCCGAGCACGTCGGCGGCGGCATTGAGCGCCTGCACCGCCGCCGGCACGCCGGCGTAGCAGGCGGTCTGCATCAGCACCTCGAGCAGCTCCTCGCGCCGGATGCCGAGGTTCCGCGCGCCATGCAGGTGCAGGCGCAGTTCGTCCAGCTTCCCGAGCGCGGCGAGCTGAGCCACGGTGCACAGGCTTCGGCTGCGGAGGTCGAGGTTCGGCCGCGACCAGAACATGCCGAACACGAACTGCGCGACGAGCCCGAAGAACTCGGGTGCCAGCTTCTGCGCCGGCAGCTCCTGGCCGCCCGCGCGTGCTCCCCAGAGCTTGCCGGCGACCTCGAGCCCGCGTGCCATCAAATCGGTCTGCTCCGCCATCGTCTTCTCCTCGTCGGTGTGAGTTCGGACGGCGAGCTATAGCGCGGCCGATGCCGCTCAACCAACCCGAAGCACGATCTTTCCGAAGTGCGCGCTCGACTTCATGAGCCGGTGCGCCTCGGCGGCCTGCGCGAGGGGGAGCACCGTGTGAATGACCGGCCGCAGGCGGCCAGCGGCCAGGGAGTGGCCGAAGCGGTCGCGGAAAGCGCGCACGATGGCGGCCTTCTCGTCGGCGCTGCGGGTTCGGAGCGTCGAGCCGATGACCGACAGACGCCGCAGCAGCAGGAGGCCCAGGTTCAGCTCACCCTGCGCGCCGCCCATCAGGCCGATCTCGACGAGCCGCCCGCCCACGGCCAGGCAGGACAGATTCTGGCCGAGATAGCGCGCGCCGATGTGATCCAGGATCACGTCGACGCCTTGACCGTCGGTCAGGTCGCGGACGCGTGTCGCGAATTCCTCGGTCGTGTAGTCGATGGCGGCGGTCGCCCCGAGCGCCACACAGCGGGCGGCCTTGTCGGCGCTGCCGACGGTGACGAAGGCGCGATGCCCTTCCTCCCGCAGGAGCGAGATCGCCGCCGTCCCGACGCCGCCCCCGCCACCGTGGACGAGGGCGGTCTCTCCTGCGCCGAGGGCGCCGAGTCCTGGCATGAAGAGGTTCGAGAACGCCGTCAGGAAGACCTCGGGAAAGGCGCCTCCCTCCTCGTCGGTCATCCCATCCGGGACGGGGAGGACCGACCCATGCTGCACGCAGACCTCCTCGGCGTACCCACCCCCGGCAAGCAAGGCCATGACGCGTTGCCCGACCCGGACGCCGCGGGCGTGTGATCCCAGCTCGACGACCTCCCCGGCACATTCGAGCCCCAGGATGGGCGAGGCCCCGGGCGGCGGCGGGTACATGCCCTGGCGCTGCAGCAGGTCGGCCCGATTGACCGCGGTGGCGCGGACGCGGATGCGGATGTCGGCTGGCCCCAGCGCGGGAGGGGGCGCGTCGCCGAGCTGGAGGACGCTCTCGTCGCCGGGCTCCCGGACGAGGATCGCACGCATGGCGCTCCGTCCACCATGGCGCGCACCGGGTGTCAACGCTATAGGGAGCCTGGACATGGAGATCGTCCTGGGGGGATTCGCGGTCGCGCTCGTCGCGGCCGTGTGGTGGCTGACTCGGCGGCTGCGCGAGGCGGAGCGCAGCCTTGCGGAGTTCCGCGTGGTGCGCCGTCAGGTCGAGGAGATGCGCGGTGACCTCGAGCGCGGGCTCGCCGTCACCCGCACCCACGTGGCGGAGGTCGCTGCCGGCGAGCCGCCGCCGCGCGACGTCATCCTGCGTGGTTCGGCCTACCGCAGTATCGAGGCCGCCCCGGCTCTGGTGCTCTACCAGCAGCAGCCGGAGCTCTACGTGCTGGACGTGCGCACGCCTGCGGAGTTCAACGCGGGTCACATCCCCCGCGCCCACTCGATTCCGCTCGACGAGCTCGAGGACCGCCTCGGGGAGCTGCCGCCACGCGACCGCCCGCTGCTCGTCACCTGTGCGGCCGGTGGACGCAGCACACAGGCCTGCGAGGTGCTGGCGGAGCACGGGTGGACGCGGCTTCTGAACCTCGCCGGCGGCATGCACGCCTGGACAGGTCCGCGCGAGCGCGACCCGTCGATCCCGGCTCCACCGCCACCACCGGAGAACACCGGCACCGCCGTCATCTTCCGCGGCGGCCCGATCGGCGAATCGCAGGTCGTGGGTGCGATCCGCGAGTGCTACGACCCGGAGATCCCGCTCAACATCTACGACCTCGGGCTGATCTACGGCATCGACATCGACGATTCGCGGATCGCGATCCGCATGACGCTCACCTCCGAAGGATGCCCGTCGGCACGCCAGATTCCGGAGGACGTGAAGCAGCGAGTCGCCGCGCTGGGGCAGCCGAACGTCTCCGTGGACGTCGTCTTCGACCCGCCATGGCACCCCACCCGGATCAGCCCCGACGGCAAGGCCAAGCTCGGTCTCGCGTAGCCGCGGAAACGTTGCCCTTCCGGGGGCCGTGTGTTACCTGAGCGCCCTTGGCTCGCGACGATCTCATTCAGATCAAGGGGACCATCGTCGAAGCGCTCGCCGGCGGGAACTACCGCGTGAAGGGCGACAACGGCATGGAGTTCCTGGCAAAGATCGGCGGCCGCATGCGCCGCTACCACATCCGCGTGATCCCCGGCGACCGCGTCACGATCGCGGTGTCGCCGTACGATCCGTCGCACGGATTGATCGTCTTCCGCGGCGGGTGAGCCTGGGGGGGTCGGCCGGAGTGGCGAGTGGACGCCCCCGGCAGCTGGCGCCCGCGGAACGCTGGAGCTAGGGT
>JBKPDC010000119.1:0-10955 GCA_046727715.1 Thermodesulfobacteriota bacterium | reverse complement strand
ACTGTCACCGCGAGCCCGTGCGCGAACTGGGCGCTGAGGTCGCGCGTGCCTTGCGACGTCGCCTGGCTGTACGCCAGGCCCTGGGGGGAGGTCGCGAACGCGGTGCCGAGCGCGCCGACGACCGACGACCACGCGCCCTGGCTATCGACCTCGATGTCGCCGATGGTCTTGAACTCGACCTCGGGTGCGCGGTCCGGCGTGAACCACACCGTCACCACGTGCACGTCGCGGTCGTAGAAGATGTCGAGCGCGCCGCGGATCGTCGTGGCGATGCTGAACCGGACGTACTGGCGCACGGTGAACGTGCCACCGTCCTTGGACTTCGACTGATCGACCCACATCCATCCGTTGCCGGTGATGTGGAACGTGACATGCGCGCCGGCGTTCGTGATCTCGCACTGACGGATCCACAGTACGCCGGTCACGACGTCCGGGTGGTCGGGCGAGCGAAGCCCGTGAAACCCATCGCGGATCATGCCGCACGCCTTCGACGAGGCGAGCTCGGACAGCATCACGCGGAGGTCGGCGTCGCGGGCCGCGCCTCGCGTGGGAGCGACCGCCTGCGCTACCACTGCGGGTGGCGGCGGCGGTGTGCCGTGTTCGCAAGCCGCGAGCATCACGACGCCGAGTGCAATCAACCAGATCCGGCGCAGGACCGCCAACCTCGGGTTTCGCCCGTGCCTTCGGGCCCACCTCGGCGAGATGGTTGGTGTGTTCCACTTCGACCGCGACTGCGCCGAGGCGCGCGGCGATCACTTCCACCGGGTGTGCCCGTGCGGGCATCGGTGGGTCGAGGGCTGCCGCGAGTAGGGCGGCCCCGTTCAGTCTGGGTCTGACGGGGCGCGTTCGAGCGCGAACGCCGCCTGGCGTCGCAGATCGTCGAGCACCGGTTCGAGCAGCACCAGCACCTCGACGACGTCGTCGAGCGGCAGCTGCTCGAGGTGGTCCGCAAGCTGCCGGAGTTGGGCGACGGCAGCGGCGCGCACGGGGGCCGGGCAAGTCATGGGGACGTTCATGGGGACGTTGGGTTTCTAGCAGCTGCCCACGCCGCTAACGACGTGATTTTACAGTGCCGGGAGGGAGGCTCGAACTCCCACGGGTGTTACCCCAGCGGATTTTAAGTCCGCCGCGTCTGCCAGTTCCGCCATCCCGGCGCAGTGTGAATTCAGGAACTTATGGCTGCCGCTTCCGCCGACACAACCCCGGAATCGCCCGAATTGTCCGTGTTCTGTGGGTTACGGTCTGGACGCCCACCCCGGCGAGCGGCGCGGCCCCGCGCCAAGGGCACCACGGCCGGCGTCGCCTTCGTTGCGTCGGTCAGGAACCCCGACAAGCGCTCGGCGGCCTCGGCGAGGTCGCGCTAATCGACGACGTTGTAGCGGCGGAACATGCTCGGCGTCTTCCACCCGCCGATGCGTTGGCTCACGTCCTTCGCGACGCCCACCCGCCGGAAGTTCCGCGCCCCGCCGCGGCGCAGATCGTGGACAACATCTGCCGCAACCCGACAGCTTTGCACGCGGCGCTCCACGCCGGTCGCCAATCCATCGGACAACGTGACGAACCTCTTCGAGATTCCGGTGATCTTCTATGCGCTTGCGGCACCTGTTCGTCATGAATCAAGTCGATACCGCGTACGTGACCCCATCCGGTCTCAATCTCTCCTCACATTTGCCGCTGTTTTGGCGGCTGCGTCCACAAACGTCTTCAACAGTGGCTTGGGCCTGCCGTCATATCCAGTCGCACGCGCACGAATCGGCTTCGAGATCAGCTTCCGGCACCACTCCACACGCTACGAGATCACGGTCGAGAACCCGCATGGGGTGACCAGGGGCGTCTCGCTCGTCGAGCTCGACGGCACGGCGGCCGGTGCGGGCATCAGCCTCGCCGACGACGGCGCCATGCACCGGGTTCGCGTCGTGCTCGGTGAGAGGGAAGCCAGCTCGGGTGGCGCGCGACATCCCGATCGCCGCGGGAGAGGCTGCGTCAGCGTTCGCGCTCCGAACGCGGGGACGTGGGACGTCCGACCCTTCGAGGGCGCGGCTCGCCATCCGGGACCTCGGAATCGGTTCGCTTCGAGAGGTGTTGTTCGAGAAACCCCAGGCCGAGGTTCGAGGCGATCGTGATTGCCGTCGCGGTGCCCGCCAGCACGTAGAAGCCCGCGCCCACGGCGATGCCGATCGCCGCGCTCATGAATATCGTCGCCGCGGTGGTGAGGCCGACCACGCGGCGGCGCGTCTGGAGGATGGCGCCCGCGCCGACGAAGCCGATGCCGGTGACTACGCCGGCAGCGACGCGGAGCGCCTCCCCGCGCGCGCCCACCGCCTCGCCGAGCGCGAGGGAGCTCGCCGTGAGCAGAGCCGCCGCCGTGCACACCACGAGATGCGTGCGCAGCCCCGCCGGCTTGTGGAGCGCTTCGCGCTCGGCGCCGAGTACCAGTCCCAAGCCGGCCGCCACGAGGAGCCGGAGGCACAGATCCGCTTCCGACATGCTCCTCCCCTAGCCACAAAACGGGGTGAAATCGACCGCACGCCTCCGAGCTCTGGCGAGCTATCCGCGCGCGAGACGTGAGGTCTGCTGTCACCGTCGCGGCGTTACGAAGCGTTGCGCGGAACGCCTCTCCCGGGCCGGCGATACGTGATCCGCTCGGAAGCGAACGACGCGCCATGCTCAGCGCAGCACGCCGCGCAGCGCAGAGCGCGCCGCTCCGTATCCGCACATACCGTGGACGCCACCCCCGGGGGGTGTAGAGCTCGAACACAGGAAGATGCGAGGATTCGGCGTCGCATACGGGTCGTATCGCAAGAGCGGCCGCGCCAGGACCTGCGCCAGCGTGTTGGCGCCTCCGTTGTTGTCGCCACCGACCAAGTTCGGGTTGCGCGCTTCGAGCTCGCTCGGCGTGAGGGTGTGGCGCGCCAGGATGCAGTCGCGGAACCCGGGGGCGAAGCGCTCGATCTGGCGCTCGATACGCGCGGTCATGTCGACGCTCGAGCCATGCGGGACGTGACAGTATGCCCAGCCGGTGTGCTGGCCCGCCGGAGCGCGCGTCGCGTCGAACAGGCTCGGCTGCGCAACGAGCACGAAGGGATGCTCGGCGATGCGACCCGCCCACGCATCCGCTTCGGCTGCGGCGATGGCCTCGAACGTGTCGCCGACGTGTACCGTCGCGCTCTGCCGGCACTCCTCGCGCCGCCAGGGGATGGGTTCAGCCAACGCCCAGTCGATCTTGAACACGCCCGGACCGTACCGGAACCGCTGGAGTCGGGCGCGGTACGCCGCCGGCAGCTCGTCTCCGGCGATCTGGACCACTTGGCGAGGCGTGAGATCGATGAGCACCGCCCGGTGGGTGGGCAGCTCGGGCAGCGAACTCACGCGCGTCGACACGGCGATCTCCCCTCCAAGGCCGCGCAGAACGGAAGCGAGCGCGTCGCTGATCGACTGCGACCCGCCGCGCGCACAGGGCCAACCGTATGCGTGTCCGGTGAGGAGCAGGATCAGGGCGAACGCGGCCGTCCCTGCGCGGTCGAGCGGCACGGTCGCGTGGGCAGCGCAGCCGGCGAACAGGGCCCGCGCCCGCGCGCCCTCGAATCGCCCCTCCACGATGCCTCGACACGAGCGCAGCGCATGCGCGCCAAAGCGAGCCATCAGCAAGGGATGCGAAGGTACGCGCAGCGGTCGCAACACGTCTGCCAGCAGATCCTCCATCTTGGCGACCAGCGGCAGCACCAGATCGGCATAGGCCCGCGCATCACGCCGCATCCGATCCGCCGTCGCCGGTGCCGATCGCTCGAGAACCGCGACGTCACCGTCTGCCAGCGGGTGGGTGAGCGGGAGGGGAGGCTGAATCCACTCGACGCCGAACCGCTCGAGCGCGAGGGACCGGAACAAGGGGGACGCGATGCCAAGGGGATGAATGGCCGAGCACACGTCGTGACGGAATCCTGGACGCGTCAGCTCCTCGGTCCGAGTGCCCCCGCCGATCCGCTCCCCGGCCTCGACGACCAGCACGGATCGCCCGGCGCGGGCCAGCACCACGGCCGCCGAGAGACCGTTCGGCCCCGCGCCCACGACGATGGCGTCAAAGTCCATGCCGCCTGTACTGCCTCGTCGCCTGGCGCTCCCGCGTCAAACTGTACGGCCGGCGGAGAGGAAGCTCGGCGGCGAGACGCTCGAGGATCTCGGCGAGCAGCTTCAGGCGCGCATCAAGCAGCTCGGCGAGTCCCATCCGATGCGCGGAGCCGTCGCTGGGCCTCACCAGCGCGATCTCGGGCGGGAACGACGCGGAAGACCTCCCGGCCTCCGGATCGCGCGTCCTCGATGGATTCGAAGATGCCGACGATGGCTTGCACGACCCCTCCAAGAGCGAGAACCGGCCGCCTTCACCCCGCCATATGCGGATCGCGACCCCTCGCGGATGCCGTCGATCTGTACAACTTACAACTCGGGTGCCACGTCCCGCGCGACAGAAAGGCCCGGAGGACGTAGCTGCACGCGACGGCACCGGTCCTGCATGGCACGTGGTTCCGGTCCGCATGGAACCCCATAAAGAGGAGGCAGCGATGAACAAGGAAACACTCAAGGGCCAGTGGAAGCAGCTCAAGGGCCAGGTCCGCAAGCAGTGGGGCAAGCTCACCGACGACGACCTGGATCAGATCCACGGCGATGCCGAGATCCTGGCCGGCAAGATTCAGGAGCGCTACGGGCGCGCGAAGGACGAGGCGCAGCGGGAGGTCGACAAGTTCTTCAAAGACCAGGCTCAGGGGTGAGCGAGCGGACGGCCCTGCACGGTTCCGCATCACCGGATCGCTCACCGCCGGCCTCGCGCTCGTCGCGCTCGCAGCATTAGGCTGCAGCGACAGCACCAACTCCGCGACGACGAATACGGCGGTCGACGCGCGGGATCGCGACGGCCCGGCCGCCACGCCGTCCAATCAATCGAACAGGGCGGCCGATCTCGAGCCGGCGCCGCGCGTCCGGCAGGCGCTGGTGGCCGCCGAGTCGCTCTCCACCAACGCGAAGAACGTGAAGATCATCGCCGTGAATGGCGATGTCACGCTGCGAGGATCGGGGAACGACGGGCGCGAGCGCGAGGCCGTGGTGCGCCTGGCGAAACACGTCGCCGGTCAGCAGAAGGCCGTCGACAGTTTCGACGTCGCCCGGCCCTGAGGAAAATCGCAATGGCGAAGAAACCCGGACCCGTGCCGACAGCAACCAAGAGCGCGCCAGTTTGACCATCTGAGCCCGACCGGAGGCTGCTCCCTCGACGACGCACGCCGGCGCCCGCCCATCTCACGGCCGTTGGTTGTGGCCCCTGCGTCCTTCGTCTATCTTCCCGCCTCGCGTCTCCGTATGAGCCAGGCCATGCTGCGCCCGCTCCCGGAGCGGGCACCCGCTCCCGCGTTCGACGGCGTGCCAGTGGCCGTCGGGGGGAAGTTCTTCTTCGTCGGCAACCACAAGCTCTACGTGCGCGGGGTGTCGTACGGGCCGTTCGGCGTGGCCGGGCACGGGTTTCCGTTCCCGGCCGAGGACGTCGTGGAAACGGACCTGCGGCTCATGGTGGAGATGGGCGCCAATACGCTGCGCACCTTCACCGTCCCGCCCCGCTGGCTCCTCGACCGAGCGGCGGAGCACGGGCTGCGCGCCCTGGTCACCATTCCGTGGCCGTGGTACGTCTGCTTCCTCGACCACAAGGACCTGGTGGCGGAGATCCGCGGGACGGTGCGGGCCGCCGCCGAGAACCTGGGCGGACACCCGGCGCTCGTCGGGCTTCTCGTGGGCAACGAGATCCCGCCCGACATCGTGCGCTGGTACGGCCCGGAGCGGGTGCAGGACTTCTTGCGTACGCTCACCCGCGACGTGAAGCAGGCGGCGCCTGGCACGCTGGTCAGCTACGCCAACTTCCCCTCCACCGAGTACCTCGACGTCACGGAGTTCGTCGACTTCGTGTCCTTCAACGTCTACCTGCACCGCGAGGATGCGCTGCGTCGCTACCTCAGCCGCCTGCAGAACATCGCGGAGGACAAGCCGCTCGTGCTGACCGAGTTCGGCGTCGATTCCATCCGCGAGGGCGAGGAGCATCAGGCTGAACTCCTGTCGATGATGGTCCGCACCGGATTCGAGTCGGGCGCGGCCGGGTGCTTCGTGTTCTCGTGGACCGACGACTGGTTCACCGGCGGCGCCCAGATCGACGACTGGGCGTTCGGCGTGGTGGACGCGAAGCGCGCACGGAAGCCGGCGTTCCGGGCGGTGCAGGTGGCCTACACGGCGCCGCTCCCGCCGCCGCTCGATGATCCGCCGCTCGTCTCCGTCGTCGTCTGCGCCTACAACGCCGAACGCACGGTGGATGCCTGCCTCGAGTCGCTGCGCACGATGAGCTACCCGAACTACGAGGTGGTGGTGGTGAACGACGGCTCTACCGACCGCACGCTCGACATCGCCCGGGAGCACCAGAAGCGGTACGACGCCGACCCCTCGGCACCGCGCTTCATCCTGGTGGACCAGGCGAACATGGGGCTGAGCGTCGCGCGCAACGTGGGCGCCGACGCGGGCACCGGAACGATCATCGCCTACACCGATTCCGACTGCGTGCCGGACCCGGACTGGCTCAGCTTCCTCGTCTACCGCTTCGTGCGCAGCGGATTCGTGGCGGTTGGCGGCCCCAACTTCCCGCCGCCCGAGCCCAGTCTGGTCCCCGCCGCCGTCGCGGTATCGCCAGGCGGGCCGACGCACGTGCTGCTCGACGACGAGGTCGCGGAGCACATCCCGGGCTGCAACATGGCCTTCACCAAGGAGGCCCTCCAGGAGGTCAACGGCTTCGAGCCCATCTTCGCGGCGGCGGGCGACGACGTCGATTTCTGCTGGCGACTCCAGAACCGCGGCCACGCCGTGGGGTTCAGCGCCGCCGCCACGGTCTGGCACTACCGCCGCAACACCGTGCAGGCGTACTTGAAGCAGCAGATGGGGTACGGCAAGGCCGAGGCGCTGCTCTACTTCAAGCATCCCTACCGGTTCAATCTGCTGGGGCAGTCCCGCTGGCTGGGCCGGATCTACGGAGAGCTCACGACCGCCGTGCTGTCGCGCCGCCCCGTCATCTACTTCGGCGCGTTCGGCCGCGGGCTCTTCCAGTCGCTCTACGAGGCGCCGTCGTCGCTGCTCAGCTATCTGCCGTTCACGCTCGAGTGGAACGCCATCGGCATCCTGCTCTTCCTCGGCGGCCTCGTGTCGCCCCGGGTGCTGCCCATCGCCATCATCCCGCTGGCGATCTCCATCGCCTGGTCGATCGGCACGGCATGGACGGCGCGCGTCGACCCGCGCTTCGCGGGATTCCGGGCGCGCGCGCTGATCGCGGCGCTCACCTACCTCGGTCCCCTCGTGCGAGGCCTCCAGCGCTACCTGTGGCGGCTGCGCGGCTTCACCGTGATCGAGCAGGTGCCGGCGACGGAGCCGCGGCAGGCGCCGCAAGTGGACATGATCGACCGTGCCTTCGTGCTGCGCTACTGGAGCGAGCAAGGGCACGAGAAGGAATCGCTCCTCGCCGGCGTGATGGAGTTCCTCATTCCGCGCAAGTATCTCATCACGGTCGATCCGGGCTGGAACCACTGGGACCTCGAGATCTTCCGCGGGATCTGGTCGAAGGCGCGCGTCACGGTCGCCGTCGAGAACCATACCGGTGCGAAGCGGCTGCTCAACGTGCGCTCCGAGATCCGCCTGACGCGCGTGTCGCAGCTGAGCGTTGGCTTCTTCGCCGTCCTGGTCGCCCTCGGCGTGATCTTCGTCATCCCGGAGGTGATCGCCGTGGGTACGGCGCTCGGTCTCGTCAACCTCGGCGTGATCCTCTCGGAGAACCTCCGGCTGGCGCGCATCCTGAACGACACCTACGACATCGTGGCCGCCGGGCTCGGCCTGCGCCCAGTCAACGGCGGCGCGGCTCCGGCGGCTGCCGAGGCCGCCTGAGCGGACGTCGCGCGTGGGCGGCACGCTGCGCCTCGTGGGGAAGGTGCTGCAGCGGCTGCGGCCGTACGGCTGGGCCTTCGCGACGGCCGTCCTCCAGGTGCTGCTGATCGGGCTGCTCGAGCTGGCCAAACCCTGGCCGCTCAAGATCGTGGTGGACAACGTGCTGGGCGGCCATCCGCTCGGCATCGCCGCGCTCGCCGGGCTCGACGCACGCCAGCTGCTGCTGGTGGCGTGTGGCGCACTGGTCGCCGTGTACGCGCTCCTCGGCGCCCTCGGGGTGACCAGCAATTACGCCTCCATCAGCGTCGGCCAGCGCATGGTGAACGACTTCCGGAGCGAGCTCTACGCCCACCTGGCGCGGCTGTCGCTCGCGTTCCACAGCCGGCGGCAGGTGGGTGATCTGCTCTACCGCCTGACGTCGGACACGTTCGCGATCCAGACCCTCACGATGAACGGGTTCTTCCCGATCCTCACCTCGGTGGTCCTGCTGGTGGGGATGATCGTCGTGATGGTCCGTATCGATCTGCTGCTGACCGTGGTGTCGCTGGCGGTCGTCCCGTTGCTGTTTCTCACCATCGCGCGCTTGTCGAGCCGCATCACGGCGCTCTCCACCGACGCGCGCGTGAAGGAGAGCGCGTTCTGGTCGATCGCGCAGCGGACGATGGGTGCCATTCGTGTCATCCAGGCGTTCACCACCGAGGAGGAGGAGCACCGCCGCTTCGTCGCGCGCAGCACGGAGAGCCTCGCGGCGAACCTCCGCCTCTACACGTTCCAATCGGTCTACACGGCGTTCGTCAACGTGCTGATCGCGGGCGGCACCGCGGTGGTGCTCTGGGTTGGCGCCAGCCACGTGCTCGACGGTACCCTCACCGTGGGCGACGTGCTCGTCTTCACGACCTACCTGGCGTCGCTCTATGCGCCCATCAACGGCCTGACGCAGACGTGGGGACTCATTCAGGGAGCCAAGGTGGGGGCGGAACGCGTGTTCGAGATCCTGGAGACGCAGCCTGATCTGCCCGACGGCACGCGAGACCTCGCGCGTGGCGAGGTGCACGGTGCGGTGACGTTCGAGACCGTGCGGTTCGGCTACGACCCGAGCCGCGAGGTACTCCGGGGCGTCGACTTCCACGCGCGAGTGGGTGACCTGATCGCGATCGTGGGTGCCACAGGCGCCGGCAAGACCACGCTGGTGAGCCTGATCCCGCGTTTCTACGACCCGACCGCCGGGCGCGTGCTCCTCGACGGCATCGACGTGCGCGAGTTCCGGCTGCGCGCGCTGCGCCAGCAGGTGGCGATGGTGCTGCAGCAGCCGCTCGTCTTTCCCACCACCGTGCGCGAGAATATCGCCTACGGCACGCCCGACGCCACGCCGGCCGGGATCGCCGAGGCGGCACGGCTGGCACAGCTCGACGACTTCCTCGATCGCCTCCCGGAGGGCCTCGAGACGGTCGTCGGGGAGTCGGGGGCCACGCTGTCGGGAGGCGAGCAGCTCCGGATCACGATCGCACGGGCGATCCTGCGCGACGCACCGCTCCTCATTCTCGACGAGCCGACGGCGGCGCTGGATGCCGCCACCGAGGCGCGCGTGCTGGCGGGGCTCGAGCGGCTCATGGAGGGCCGCACCACCTTCGTCATCGCGCATCGCCTCTCGACGGTGCGGCGTGCGGACGTCATCCTGGCGCTGGCCGACGGGCACATCGTCGAGCAGGGGACGTTCGGCGAGCTGGTGGCCCGCGGTGGATACTTCGCCCGCCTGCACGAGACCCAGTTCGGCGGCGGGGAGGGCGAGCGTGCCGCCACGTCGTGAGCGGCTGCTGGTCCTGCACATCGTCGGCCAGTACCCGATGGCCGGTGTCGCCTGGCAGGCCGTGCACTACCTGCTGGGGTTCAAGGCGCTGGGCTGGGACGTCTACTACGTGGAAGACTCCGGCGCGCCGCCCTACGACCCCGGCGCGGGCGGCGTCACCGGCGAATGCAGCTATGCCGTGCGCTACGTCGCCGACGTGATGGGGCGTGTCGGGCTCGGCGATCGCTGGGTCTACCTCGACATGATGCGCAACGAGACGCACGGCCTCTCGCGGTCTCGCCTCGACGAGCTCTATCGGAGCGCGGCCGGTATCGTGAACCTGTGCGGCGCCACGGCCCCGCGGGCGGAGCACAAGCGGGGGGCGCGCCTGATCTACGTCGAGACCGACCCGGTGTACGAGCAGCTGCGCATCGCGAACGGCGAGCGCTCGTCGCTCGGGTTCCTCGAGAGCCACGACGTCCTCTTCACCTATGGCGAGAATCTCGGGAACCCCGACTGCCCGGTGCCGCCGGGGCCGTTCGACTGGAAGAAGACGCGGCCGCCGGTGGTGATGGACTGCTGGAGCGCCCCCGCCAACCCCCATGCGCGGTTCTTCACCACGGTCGCCTCCTTCGGCAACACGGGGAAGGACATCAGCTGGCAGGGCGAGACCTACCGGTGGTCGAAGCACGAGAACTTCCTGCGCTTCCTCGATCTGCCCCGCCGGGCGCCGCAGGCCTTCGAGATGGCCATGAAGCCGACACGGCCCGACGTCGAGGCCCGGGTGCGCGCGGCAGGCTGGAACCTGATCGACCCGGAGCCGACGTCCCGTGACCTCGACGGTTATCGCGCGTTCATCCAGGAGTCCCGGGGCGAGTTCACCGTGGCGAAGGACATCTACGTGCGGCCGCGCAGCGGTTGGTTCAGCGACCGCAGCGTCTGTTACCTGGCCGCCGGGCGGCCGGTCGTGACGCAGGACACGGCGTTCGGGAAGTTCGTACCCACGGGCGGCGGTCTCTTCGCCTACTCCACGATGGAGGAGGCGGTCGATGCCCTCGCCCGCATCGACGCCGACTATGCCGCCCACAGCGCCGGCGCGCGACGCGTGGCCGCGGACGCCTTCGGGGCGGAGCCCGTGTTGCGTCGCTTCCTGGCCGACGCGGGTCTGATCTGAAATCGTGCGCGTCGTCGTCACCGGCCTCGTTGCAACCTATCCCGT
>JBKPDC010000118.1:0-7269 GCA_046727715.1 Thermodesulfobacteriota bacterium | reverse complement strand
ACGCAGCGAACCGCGCACGGTCGCTGCTGCGGGCGCAGGCCGGGCGCGACGTGACGGCACTCGCGGCGCAGGCGCGCGACGCCGAGGCCCGCCGGCGCGCGCTCGACGACTCGAGCCTGCCGCTGGCGCGCCGCCTGGTCGAGACGCTCGACCGGGCGGTCCAGCAGGGCGGCGCCTCGCTGAGCGAGCTGTTGCTCGCACGCCGGACGCTCGGTGAGCTGCTCGTCGACGCCGCCGACGTCGAGCTGCTGTCGTTCCGCGTCGCTTCCGAGCTGGGTCGCGCCGGCGCCGTCGGCCCGCCGCCCCCCGCCGATCTCGCCGCCGCCTCGTGAGCGGCACATGGGAGCCCCGATGCTGAATCCGAACCCGACCGCCCACGTCCCCGCGCCGCGCGGGGTGTCACGTCGCGCCGTGATGGTCACTGCGGCCGGCGTCGCGTTGACCCTCCTTGGCTGGCTCGGCCTGCGCGCACGCAGCCACGATGGGCCGGCGCCGCCGCCCCCGGTCGCTGCCGCGGGCGACGCCGTCACGCTGACCGAGGGCGCGCCCCAGTGGAGCTACCTGGAGCTGGCCGTCGCCGAGGAGCAGCCGGCGCTGGCGCCCCCGCCCGTGCCGGGACGCGTGGAGTTCGACGAGAAGCGCAGCGCTGCCGCGGGCAGTCCCCTCCCGGGCCGCGTCGAGGAGGTCCGCGTCCGGCTCGGCGATCAGGTGAAAGCGGGGGATCGCCTGCTCGCGGTGCGCAGCGGCGCGCTCGCCGACCTCGACCGCGAGCTCGAGTCGGCACGCAGCGAGGTGGCCGCGAAGACCCGCGTCGCCGAGCGCGCGCGGGAGCTGGTCGCGCTGCGCGCCGCCCCGGAAAAGGAGCAGCTGGAAGCCGAGGAGGACCTGCGACAGGCCCAGCTGGCGCAGAAGGCGGCAAGCGCCAAGCGCGACAGCCTGAACGCCGCCATCGACGGCGACACGCGCTTCTGGATCACCGCGCCGCAGAACGGGACCGTCGTGGAGCTCGCCGTGTCGGCAGGGCAGGAAGTCGGGCCCGACCGCGAGCGGCCGCTGCTCCGCCTCTCCAACATCGACCAGGTGCTGGTGCTCACCGACAGCCAGGAGCAGGACGCGTACGACCTGCACGTGGGCGCTCCGGTGACCGTCCGGACCCCCGTCGGTGACGTGACTCGGCCGGGTGTCGTCGAACGGGTGTCGGAGGTGGTGGATCCTCAGCGCCGGACGGTCGAGGTCCGGGTGCGCGTTCAGAACGCGGACCACCTGCTGCGCCCGAACGCGTTCGTCGAGGTGGCACTGGCTCCCGACGCGTCGCAGCGGCGCGTCCGGGTCCCCGCCGACGCAGTCGTGAGCGACGGGGCGCAGTCCGTCGTGTTCGTCACCCGCGAGACCGGCCGGCTGGAGCGCACGCCGGTCACCGTGGGTCGGCGCCGTGAGGGCGAGGTCGAGCTGCGCGGCGGGCTCGACCCGGGGACGCGCTACGTCGCGAAGGGGGCCATCCTGCTGCTGAACCAGCTCGAGCTGGCCAACTGAGGCGGCCGCCGTGCTCGATCGCATCGTCGGCTTCTCGCTCCGCAACCGCGCGGCGGTGATCTTCTTCACGTTGGTGATCGCGGCCTGGGGGTGGGTCTCGTTCCGCACCCTCACCATCGAGGCGTTCCCGGACCCGACCGACACGCAGGTCAACGTCATCACCCTCTTCCCCGGCCAGCCGACCGAGGAGGTGGAACGCCAGATCGGCCTGCCGATCGAGCGGGCGCTCAACGGGACGCCGGGACTCGCGCGGCTGCGCAACCTGTCGCTCTTCGGCCTGTCGTTCGTCACGCTCACCTTCGACGACGGCGTCGAGGGCCAATGGGCGCGTCAGCAGGTGCTGGAGCGGCTGCGCGACGCCGAGCTGCCGCCCGATGTGACGCCCGAGCTGGGACCGTATGCGACGCCCATCGGCGAGATCTATCGCTACAGCCTGCGCGGCGCGAAGGACAACCCGATGAAGCTGCGCACCGTGCAGGATTGGGTCGTGCGGCCCGCGCTGATGCGCACAGGCGGGGTGGCGGACGTGGTCAGCTACGGCGGCCTGGTGCGCGAGATCCACGTGCTCCCGAACCCGATCCGGCTCGCCGCCTTCGGGCTCACGCTCGCCAACCTCGAGTCCGCGATCCGCGCCGGGTCGGTGAACGCGAGCGGCGGCGTCCTCGAGCGCGGCGCTGAGCAGTTCGTGATCCGCAGCGAGGGCCTCTTCCAGTCGCTCGACGACCTGCGCGCCGTGCGCGTGGCGACCAACGACGGCACGCCGGTGTTCCTGCGCGACGTGGCGACCGTGGAGGAAGGGTGGGCGCCGCGGCAGGGCGCGGTGAGCCGCGGGACGAGCTTCGACACCGTCGAAGGCATCGTCCTCATGCGCCGCGGCGAGAATCCCTCCGCGGTGCTGGAGCGCCTGCGCGCCGCGGTCTCCCAGGTGAGCGGCCGCCTGGCCGACGAGGGCGTCACGATCGATCCGTTCTACGACCGCACCGAGCTCGTGGGGACCACGCTCCACACCGTGGGCCACAACCTGCTCGAGGGCGGGCTGCTCGTCACCCTGGTCCTGTTCGCCTTCCTGCTCGACCTGCGCGCCGCCCTCATCGTGGCGGTCCTGATCCCACTCTCGCTGCTGGTGTCGTTCATCTACCTGAAGCTGCGCGGAATGTCGGCCAACCTCCTCTCCATGGGCGCGGTGGACTTCGGCGTCATCGTCGACGGCGGGGTCGTCATCATCGAGAGCATCCTCACCGCACTCGCCGTGCGCGGCAGCGGCGAGCGCGGGCACGGCCGCGCCCACATCGACGAGCGCATCCAGTCGGCCACGCAGGCTGTCGTGCGCCCCACGGTCTTCGCGCTCCTCATCATCATCGCCGCCTACCTGCCCATCTTCATGCTGCAGCGGGTCGAGGGGCGGATCTTCGCGCCGATGGCGAATACCGTGGTCGCCGCCCTCCTGGGCGCGCTCCTCTTCTCCGTGATCCTGATCCCGGTGCTCGCCTCGGTGGCCTACCGCCGCTTGCCGCGCCACCGCGAGTCGCCGCTCCTGCGCTGGGCCGCACGGGCGTACGAGCCCGTGCTCGCCTGGGCACTCGACCGGCCGTTCGTGACGCTGCTTGCCGCGGGCGCGGGCCTGATGGCCACCCTCGCCCTCACGCCCCGGCTCGGCTCCGAGTTCCTGCCCGAGCTGAACGAGGGGGCCCTGTACGTCACCTGCACGCTGCCCTCGAACGTTGCACTCTCCGAAGGACGCACGCTCGTCCCGCAGCTGACGAGCATCTTCCTCGCCCAGCCGCAGACCGAGGCGGTGCTGTCACAGCTCGGCCGGCCGGAGGACGGCACGGACGCGACGCTCACCAACAACCTCGAGTTCTTCCTGAAGCTCAAGCCGCCGGCGCAATGGCCGCCGGAGACGCGCAGCATCGGCGAGGTCATCGCCGCGATGTCGCGGGCCGTAGCGGTGGTGCCGGGGATCGAGGTCAACTTCTCGCAGCCGATTCGCGACAACGTGAACGAGAACATCAGCGGCCAGTTCGGGCAGATCGCGGTGAAGCTCTACGGCGACGATCTGGACGCGCTCCAGCAGCAGGCGGAACGCGTGAAGGGCGCCATCGCCGACGTGCCGGGCGTCGCCGACCTGGGCATCGTCAAGAGCGGCGAGGTGCCGCAGATCCAGGTGAAGCCCGACCGTCTCGCGCTCGCGCGCTACGGCATGGCGCTGGGCGACTTCCAGCACGCGTTCGAGACCGCGGTCGGCGGCCGCCCGGTGGCCGATTTCTGGGAGGGCGAGCGCCGCACCGATGTGGTGATGCGCTTCCCGCTGTCGGCGCGCGAGGACGTCGAGGAGCTGCGCCAGCTCCGCATCCCCGTCGAGGGCGGCGCGGCGGTGCCGCTCGACGCGCTGGCGCACGTCGGCGTGGGCTACGGGCGCGCGTCGATCAGCCGCGAGAACGGGCGCCGCTACATCGGGATCCGGATGAACGTGCGCGGCCGCGACCTGGGCGGCTTCGTGGACGAGGCGCGCGCGCGGGTAGCGTCCCTGGCGCCGAACCCGCCGGGGATCACCATCGAGTGGGGCGGCGAGTTCGAGAACAAGGAGCGCGCCATGGCGCGGCTCACAGTGGTGGTGCCGGTGGCACTCGTGATCACGCTGGTGTTGCTCTTCAAGGCCTTCGACTCCTTCTCCCTCGCGGTGCTCACGCTGCTGAACGTGCCCTTCGCGCTCATGGGCGGGGTGATCGGGCTCTGCCTCGCCGGCATGCCGATGTCGGTGGCGGCGGCGGTGGGCTTCATCGCCCTCATCGGGCAGGCGTCGCTGAACGGCGTGCTGGTGCTGTCGGCCGTCGCCGAGCGCCGCGCCGGCGGCGCGCGCCTACGCGACGCGATCGTGGGGGGATGCCGGCAGCGGCTGCGGCCGGTGCTGATGACGGCCTCCCTGGCGGCGCTCGGTCTGGTGCCCGCGGCACTGAGCCGCGGCATCGGCTCGGAGACGCAGCGGCCGCTGGCCGTGGTCATCGTCTGCGGCACGCTGTCGGCGTGTGCGCTGACGCTCGTGCTGCTCCCCGTGATGTACCAGGTGCTCGCCCGGGCGACGGCGCGGGTGCGCCCGCGCTTGCGAGAGCACCGCGTGCGGCTCGTGTCGGCGCTGGGGCGGTGACCTGAACGTGCTTGACGGCCGGAGTCACGATCCGGATCATCGCCTTCTTCACCCGCGATGACGAGACGGAGCCCGTCCAGAGCTCCCAGTGCCTGCCGGCCAAGAGCGGGCTGCTCTGTCCCTTCGCGCCGGTGGTGACCGACTGACGCGCCTCCGTTGACGGTGCAGCAGTCGAGCCGGCGGCCGATGTCGCGAGCCGCCGCCGCGCTGCGGTTGCGCCCGAACGGGCGTTTGGGTTAGCGACGCGCGATGGAATTCGGCCTCTTCTACGAGATCCCCGTCCCCCAACCGTGGTCCGCGCGCGCCGAACGCGACGCATTACACGCCGTCGTGGCGCAGGCGGTGCGTGGTGAAGAGGTCGGTTTCACGCACTTCTGGACCGTCGAGCACCACTTCCTGGACGAGTTTTCCCACTGCTCGGCGCCCGAGGTGCTCTACGGCGCGGTCGCGGCGAAGACGAGCCGCATCAAGATCGGTCACGGCGTCCGCCTCCTGCCCGTGCCGTACAATCACCCGCTGCGGGTCGCCGAGATGGCCGCCACGCTCGACTGCCTCTGCGATGGGCGGCTCGAGTTCGGCACCGGGCGGTCGGCGACCCGCGCCGAGCTGGAGGGCTTCGGCATCGACCCCGCCGACACGCGCGGCATGTGGGAGGAGGCGCTCGACGTCGTGGTGGGCGCGTGGACCAACGACGTCTTCGAGTGGCGCGGGCGCTACTTCACGGTGCCGCCGCGGCGAGTCCACCCGAAGCCGCTCCAGAAGCCGCATCCGCCTCTGTGGGTTGCCTCCACCAGCCCCGAGAGCCACGGGCTGGCCGGACGGAAAGGGCTCGGGCTGCTGTCCTTCACGATCGGCGTGCCGCCCGAGGAGCTGGCCGGGCGCATCCAGCTCTACCGCGACGGTCTCGCGGAGGCGAGGCCGGTCGGTAAGTTCACGAACTCGCGCGCCGCGACGTTCACGATGGTGCACTGCGCGGAGACCAACGAGGAGGCACGACGCAACGCGGCCGAGTCGGTGGTGTGGTACCTTCGCAAGAGCACGGAGCTGATCGGTACACTCGCCACGTGGCAGATGGAGCGCCAGCGCGATCTCGGCACTTATGCCTACGCGCAGATGCTGCGCGACCTCGACACGTCGCACGTCACGTTCGACGTGCTCGACGAGATGGGTGCCGTGATCGTCGGCGATCCGGCGCGCTGCATCGACCGCGTGCGCCGCTATCGCGCCGCCGGTTGCGATCAGCTCCTGTGTCTGATGAACCCGTACAGGATTCCCCCGGACAAGGTGATGCGTTCCGTCGAGCTGTTCGGCGAGCACGTGATTCCCGCGTTTCGCGGGCCGGACGCGTGACGGTCCGGACGCCCGTCGAGAAACTGCTCCGGCGGCTCGACCTCGCGCCGCTCGCCGAGGACTGCTTCCTCGGCCACACGGGACGCGGCGAGGGGCGCGTGTTCGGCGGTCTGCTCGCGGCGCAGGCGCTGATGGCGGCGGGTCGCACCGTCACGGACGGTGCACCCCACTCGCTCCACCTCTACTTCGTGCGGGCGGGGCGGCATGGCATGCCCGTCACCTGGAGCGTCACGCGGGTGCGCGACGGCTTCGCGTTCGCGCTGCGGCACGTCGTCGCAGAGCAGTCCGGGCAGGTGATCCTGACCCTGACCGCGAGCTTCACCACGCAGCGCGCCGGGCTCACGCACCAGGAGCCGATGCCGGACGTGCAGGCGCCAGAGGGGCTCGAAGATTGGGAGGACCTACGCGTGCGGGTGCTGGGCCCGGGCACCGTCCGCCGACCCGACGGGCCGCTCGAGGTGCGCGACGGCGATCCCGCGAGCGCGACGCCGGCGCCCGGTCGGGCGGCGCGCCGCCGGCTCTGGATGCGGCCGCGCCAGTCGCTGCCGCACGGCTCACTGCTGCACGCGGCAGTCCTCGCATACGCCACCGACCGCGGGTTGCTCAGCACTGCTGGCCGCCCGCACGGTCTCATGTGGGGCGCCGGGCTGGGTGCGAGCCTGGACCACGCCGTCTGGTTCCACCAGCCCGTCTGCTTCGACGACTGGGTGCTGTACGACATGGCGAGCCCGGTGGCCACCGCCGGTCGCGGGCTCTGCCACGGCGCGCTCTACCGCCGCGACGGGGTGCGCATCGCGTCGGTGACGCAGGAAGGGCTGATCCGCGTGCTGCCGCGTCGCGCGGGACGCTGAGTCAGTCCATCAGCCGCACGATGAACGACTGGCTGCCGGTGGCGAGCAGCCGTCCCTGGTCGCTCCATGTTGACCGGCGCCGTGTTCGAGCGCATCTGGCCAACGTCGCTCGTTCCCGCCGGGCTCGCGCCGCTCGGCATCGCGATGGCGTGGCTCGCACTGATCCTGTTCCTGCTCTCGCTCCGTCAGTTCCGCGCCGCGGGCACGTCGGTGCGCGGGAACGTGCCGACGACGACGATCGTCCGCACGGGGCCGTACCGCCTGAGCCGCAACCCCATCTACCTCTCCTTCATCCTGCTCCAGCTCGGCATCGCGCTCTGGATCGGCAGCGCGTGGGTACTGGCGACGCTCCTCCCGGCCGCGGCCGTCATGATGTGTGTCGTCGTGCCG
>JBKPDC010000117.1:0-7400 GCA_046727715.1 Thermodesulfobacteriota bacterium | reverse complement strand
CACCCGCCGGGCCGGTCGCCGCTCCCGGCGGGGTCGCCGCCGGCTGGTCCTTCACGATCTCGAGCAGCTCGACGTCGAACAGGAGCGTGGAGCCCGGCTTGATCTTCGGCGGCGCGCCGCGGTCGCCGTAGGCCTGCTCGGACGGGCAGACCAGCTTGGCCTTCCCGCCCGGCTTCATCTGAGAGACGCCCTCGGTCCAGCACTTGATGACCTGGTTCAGCGGGAACGTGGCGGGCTGGCCGCGCTCGACCGAGCTATCGAAGACGGTGCCGTCAGTGAGCTTGCCGGTGTAGTGCACCTTCACCTTGTCGGTGGGCTTGGCCACGTCCCCGCTGCCCGCCTTCTCCTCGATGTAGATCACGCCCGAGGGGAGCTTCTTGGCGCCCTTCTCCGCGGCCATCTTGTCGAGGAACGGCTTGCTCGCCTCCTTCTCCTTCTCCGCCGTCGCCTTGGTGCGTGTCTGGGCCAGCTCCTGGATCTTCTGGCCGTACTTGTCGAGATCGACCTTCTTCTCCTTCGCGAAGAGGCCGTCGTTGAGCCCCGCCGCGACGATGGCGAGTTCGTCCTGGGTCAGGTTGAAGCTGGCGAGGTTGCGGCTGAGAGCCAGGCCGAGCGCATAGAGCGTCTTCTGGTCCTCGGTGTCGAGCTTCACGTCGGCCGCGCGCGCCACGGGGGTGAGCACGAGTGCCACGAGCATCGCAGCGATGAGGGTTCGCATGGACACACTCCTTCCGGTTGGGTGTCGGGGTACTATCCGCCTTCGCACAGGTGGGCAAGGGGCTCGCGGCTCGTGGCGGCGGATTGGAAACTGGACTAATGAAGGCTAATAACGGCCGCGATGATCTACACGGTCCACAAGGCCAAGACGCACTTCTCTCGGCTTCTGCAGCAGGCGGCCGCCGGGCGTGAGGTGCTGATCGCACGTGGCCGGGGGCGTCCGCCCGAATTCCGCCTCGTCCGGGTCGCGGCGGCGTCCGGCTCGCGCCTCGAGGTCGATCCGTCCCTGGCACGCGGCGTCAAGCTGCCGCCGCCGGACGAGCTGGTCATGCCACTCCCGCCCGAGGAGTGGGGCGATCTCGCCTCGTGAACCCGGCCGCGCTGGACACCTGGGCGCTGCCGTGGCTGGTTGCCGGATCGCGTCACCTGAGTTCCGCGGCCGCGACGGCGATCGAGCGAGCAGGCGAAGCCATCGTGAGCGCGATCTCGCTGACCGAGATTCATCGTCTCCTGCGACGCAGACAGATCGAGCTTCGCGCCGAGATGCTTCCCTGGCATCACCGGGATGCGGCGGATCGCTTCATCCTGGCCACGGCGGCGTGCCGGAAAACCCGGTGATCTCGCCCGACACCCGGTTGCACGAGTACCCAGTGACGACCCTGTGGTAGCCAATACGTATGTCGCTTCCACGTCGCAGCGCTGCCGTAGGGGTTGCGGTCCTGCTCCTCGCGGCGCCGCCGGCGTTCGCACGCTCCTCGGACGGCGCCACCTCGCACCGCCGCTTCGACGATCCCGCGTACTGGTCGACGGTGTTCGACGACCCGGCGCGCGCCGCCTGGCAGAAGCCCGAAGCGGTGGTGGCGGCGCTCGGCCTGCGGCCCGGCCAATGCGTCGCCGATCTCGGCGCGGGGACGGGATATTTCAGCCGCCTGCTCTCCGCCGCCGTCGGGCCGGCCGGCACCGTGCTGGCCGTCGACCCGGAGCCGAACCTGGTCGCCCATCTGCGCGCGCGCGCCGAGCGCGAGGGTTCGGCGAACGTCGTGCCGGTGCTCGCGTCGCTCGACAACCCGCGCCTGCCCGCCGGGCAGGTGGACGTCGTGTTGATCGTCGACACCTACCACCACATCGACAACCGCGTCGCGTACTTCCGTCGCCTGCGCCAGACGCTGCGCCCACCGGGCCGGATTGCGATCGTCGACTGGCAGAAGCGCCCATTACCCGTCGGGCCCGAGATGGAACACAAGCTGGCGCGCGAGCAGGTCGTGCACGAGATGGAGACGGCGGGCTATCGCCTCGCCCAGGAGCCGTCGATCCTGCCCTACCAGTACTTTCTGATCTTCGAGCCGCACTGAGGACCGCGCGCGCAGACCTCAGCGGGTCGTCGCGGCGGTACACTGGACCGTGCAGGCCCCCGCGCCGAGACAGCAGGTGCGGCAGCTCTCGCCGCCGATCGGCACCGTCCAGCAGTTCGGCCCGCCAGGGTTCATGGGGAGGGACGTCCCCGCGCGGAGGTCTTGCGGCAGCATCTGGTAGAGTCCGCTCGGCAGCGGCATCACCTCGCTCACGATGCTCGGCGCGCCCGCGGCGGGACGATGGAAGTACGCCAGGACCGACCGTTGGGTGTAGACCAGCTCCAGGTCGGTCGGGCTGGCGACGAGCACGAAGTCGGGGTTGCCGTGCTGGGCGACGTACGCTTTCACGGTGGGGTCGCTCGCCACCTCCCGGGTTACCTGGCCGGCGCCCAGATTGCGCCCGTCGAGCAGGATGCCCTCGTAGCGCGTGGCCGGCGTCGACCGAACCCCGGCGCACGCTGTCACGAGGCACGCGGCCGGCAAGATACCGAGCCCTGACCGCCGCACGCCTGCCCACATCGTCCACCTCCTGGTGCGACGGCGCTACCAACCTGCGGCGCGGGCGTCAAACGGCGCGCCGCGTTGACAGGCGGTGGGTGGTCGCGTTGAAGGAAGCTCGCATGCCGCAGTTCATCTTCACCATGAAGGACCTCCGGAAGGTCACGCCGCAAGGGAAGGAGATCTTGAAGGGCATTTGGCTCTCGTTCTACGCCGGCGCCAAGATCGGCGTGCTCGGCCACAACGGCGCCGGCAAGAGCACGCTGCTCCGGATCATGGCCGGGCTCGACCACGACTTCGCCGGCGAGGCGTTCCCCGCCGAGGGAGCTTCGGTCGGGATGCTGCCGCAGGAACCCGAGCTCGAGGCCGCGAAGACGGTCCGGGAGGTCGTCGAGGAGGGCGCCGCCGCCACCCGCGACCTCCTCGCGCGCTTCGAGGAGATCTCGATGCAGCTCGGCGAGCCCATGTCGGACGAGCAGATGGAGAAGCTGCTCGCCGAGCAGGGTCGCCTGCAGGATCAGATCGACGCCGCCGGTGCCTGGGAGCTCGACCGTCAGCTCGAGGTGGCGATGGATGCGCTCCGCTGCCCGCCGCCGGACGCCCCGGTGGCGACGCTGTCGGGGGGCGAGCGCCGCCGTGTCGCGCTGTGCCGGCTGCTCATCCAGCAGCCCGACCTGCTGCTGCTCGACGAGCCCACCAACCACCTCGACGCCGAGTCGGTCGCGTGGCTCGAACGGCACCTGCAGGAGTACAAGGGCACGGTCGTCGCCGTCACGCACGATCGCTACTTCCTCGACAACGTCGCCGGCTGGATCCTGGAGCTCGACCGCGGCGCCGGCATCCCGTGGGAGGGCAACTACTCCTCGTGGCTGGCGCAGAAGGAGGAGCGGCTCGGGCAGGAGGAGAAGGAGACCTCGGCGCGCCGGCGCACGCTCCAGCGCGAGCTCGAGTGGGTGCGCATGGCGCCGCGGGCCCGGCAGGCGAAGAGCAAGGCACGCGTCACGCAGTACGAGCAGCTGCTCGCCGAGGACCAGGCCCAGGAGGCGCGCCAGGGCGCGGCGCAGATCACCATCCCGCCCGGTCCGCGACTGGGGGACCTGGTGGTCGAGGCGAAGGGGCTCACGAAGGGCTACGGCGATCGGCTCCTCATCGACGGCCTCGAGTTCACGATGCCGCGCGGCGGTATCGTGGGCGTCATCGGACCCAACGGCGCCGGCAAGACGACGCTCTTTCGCCTGATCACGCACCAGGAGCAGCCCGACGCCGGCACGCTGCGCCTCGGCGACACCGTCGTGCCGGCGTACGTGGACCAGAGCCGAGAGTCGCTCCAGGGCGAGCGCACGCTGTGGGAGGAGATCTCCGACGGCGGCAACGACCTCGTCCTCGTCGGGAAGCGCGAGGTCAACTCGCGCGCCTACGCCGCGTCGTTCAACTTCAAGGGCCCCGACCAGCAGAAGAAGGTGCGCGATCTCTCCGGCGGCGAGCGCAACCGGCTCCATCTGGCGAAGCTGCTGAAGAGCGGCGGCAACCTGCTGCTGCTCGACGAGCCCACCAACGACCTCGACGTCGACACGCTGCGCGCGCTCGAGGACGCGCTGGTCGCGTTCGCTGGGTGCGCGGTCGTGATCAGCCACGACCGCTGGTTCCTCGACCGCATCGCCACCCACATGCTGGCCTTCGAGGGCGACAGCCGGGTGGTGTGGTTCGAGGGCAACTACCAGGACTACGAAGCGGACCGGCGCAAGCGGCTGGGGGCCGAGGCCGACCAGCCGCATCGGATCAAGTATCGCAGGTTGACCGGGTGAGACCGCGGGCCAGGCTGGGGCAGATGGCTCACGAATGTCCTGTGGAGAGGGACTCGTTCGGGGGCCCGGGCGCGGCTCCGGCCGCCCCCGCGGCCGCGGCTACGTCTGCCCCCCGGGCAGCCCGAGGGCGATCACGCCGCCGCCGTAACCGACGTAGACCACCCCGTCGACGACCGAGGCCCCCGACCACACCGGCGCCGGCACGGGCACCGTCTTCAGCCGCGCGCCGGTGGCCGCGTCGTACACGTAGTACTCGCTCGCGCCGTTCGTTCCGACGAAGACGAGGCCGTTGGCGATGGCGACCGGGCTCCAGCTGGGCCCGATCTGCGCCGACCAGCGCGGCGTGCCGTCGGCGCCCGCGAAGGCGTAGAGATGATCGTTGGTCGCCGGCCACGGCGGGATGATGGTCTGGTAGAGCGACGCGTAGAGCGTGTCGTTGGCCCACGCGGTCGCGGCGTTGAACAGCCCGAAGCCGGCGAACCTACCCATCGGCACGAGCGAATAGCTCCACACCAGCGCGCCGCTCGTGGGATCGACGGCGTAGATCGTGCCGTCCTTGCTCGGGCCCACGACGAGGCGGCGCGTGCCCCCCGCGCCGTCGGAGGCGTCGACCAGCAACGGCCCGTTCAAGAACCCGAAGTCATGATAGAACCCGCCATGGTACTGCTCGATCGACTCCGTGCGGTAGATCCAGTGCGCCGCGCCGGTGGCGGCGTCGAGCGAGAACAGCGAGTCCGAGTTGCCGATGGACGGCGAGGTGTAGCAGCCGACCGAGCCCATGTAGACCGTGTTGCCGGTCGGATCGACCGCGACCGTGGCGGTGACCCCGCCGCTGACCCCGGGGACGCACGCCTCGCCGCCGCAGTCGGCGTCCGTGGTGCAGGTGACGTGCGTGTCGTTGTGGCAGACACGATCCGGGACGGTCTTGTAGCGCCACAGCTCCGCGCCGGTCTCGAGATCGAAGGCATAGAGGTGACCCTGCGTGCAGGGCTGGTCCGTGTGCGACGCCCGGCCGACGAAGACCCGGCCGTTCGACACCACCGGCGACGCCCAGATGTGCGACGCGGCGGGGTCGGTATCGGCGACGCTCGCCGTCCAGAGGCGCTCGCCGGTCTTCGCGACCAGGCAGTGCACGATGCCGCTGCTGTCGCCGACCAGCAGGCGTCCCTCAGGGGTCAGCGTCGCCGAGCTCTGCACGCCGAAGCTCGCCGTTCCCGTATCGTAGGTCCAGCGCACCCTGCCGTCGCGCGCGCGCAGGCCGTAGACCTTGCCGTTCCACGCGGTGACGAACACCATGCCGTTGGCCACCGTCGGCGTCGAGCTGACGATGGAACCGGCCCCCTCGACCGCGGCGATGTCGAACGTCCAGCGCTCCGCGATGCGGTCGGCGTTTGCGGTCGAGAGCGTGGTCTCGACGGGTGTGGCGCGGCGGTTGCGGTGGTCGTAGCCGTAGCTCGGCCACCCGTGCGGCAAGCAGGTGAGCGCCACCTTGTCGGAATCGGTGCCGGCGCTGGTGCGCGCCTTCAGCCTGACCGTGCGGCGGGCGGGCTTCTTCCCCCGAGCGCGTAGCGGCACGCCGACACCCTGTCCGCTCGTGCAGGCGCTCGCCGTGGCCGGAAGGAGTGCCTGGCCGGCCTGCTGCAGGGCGCGGAGATCGGCATTCCCGCTGGCGCCGCCGACGGTGAAGCTCGTGACGTCGGCCGGCGCGCACTCGGGCAGCGCCGGGTCGCTCACGCGGAAGCAGGCGTCCAGGGGGAAGCGACAGGTGCCGTTCACCTCACCGTCGACGTCGCACCCCGCGTCGCCATCGAAGCAGCGCAGCTCTTTCGGGGGGCGCGGCTTGTCAGGGAGGGAGATGGGGTAGTTCGGCCTCGGCGTCTCGAGCTCGAGCTGGCAGTCCTGACTCGCGGTACCGCCGCCCGCGACGGCCGCGAGCACCGCGCAAGGCAGGAGAGGCGGGACGGCGAGCGCAACGAGGCAAAGGGTCCGCATCTCCGAACGCCTACGAGCCCGGGACTTGGTCAGTCAACCGGAAAGGCGTCCGCTGCCTGGACGGCGGCCCGAGCGGTCCCAACCGGGGGCCGATCGGCCCGATCCGCATGCGGCCGTCGACCACGAACGCGCCGCGTCCCGGCGCGAGGACCTTCACCTGGAGGTCGAGCTCGAGGAGCTCCGGCACGATCTCCGCCAGGGCGGAGACACGCAGGACGACCGAGACCAGCGCCGGGCGGTCCGCCGCCGGCGCCCCGCGGTAGCCGGCGAGCAGCCGTGCCGCGCGGAGTCGGGACAGCATCTCCTCGGCCGCCACGTCGGTCACCGGTGGCACGCGGTACGACACGTCGCCGAGCAGCTCGATGAACGGCCCGGCGAGCCCGCACGCCACGAGCGGCCCGAAGGTCGGCTCGGTGGTGACCCCGACGACGGCCTCGACGCCGCCCGCGACCTCGCGCTGGAGCAACACGCCGTCGAGGCGCCGCCCGTGCTCCGCGAGGCGGGTGGCGAGCCGCTCGACAGCGGCCGCGAGTGCATCGGGGCCGTCGAGCCCGACCTCGACCCCGCGGAGATCGCTGCCCGGGAGCAGGCCGGGCGACACGGCCTTGGCGACGAGCGGGTAGCCGAGGCGCGGGGCGGCGGCGACCGCCCCCTCCGGAGTGGTGCGCACGATCTCGGCAAACCCGATCCCGGCGGCGCGCAGCACCGTGGCCAGGTCCTGCGGCTCAAGCCAGACCGGATCGTTGGCACCGGCGAGGATGCGGTCGACCACGGCGCGGATCGCGTCACGCGCGAAGGTTCCGAGCCCCAGTGCGGTGCCCGGAGGCCGCGTCCGCCACTGATTCCAGCGTGCGGCGGCCGCCAGGGCCTCAGCCGCGTTCTCGGGAAAGCTGTACGACGGGATGGCGCCGCGGGGCCCGGTGCCGAGGAGCGTGGGCGCCCCGCGGGCCGACAGGAAGACGGCCAGGACGGGCTTGTCGCCCGGCACCAGGCCGGCGCCGCGCGCGATGGCGGCAGCCACGTCGTCCGGGCGCGT
>JBKPDC010000116.1:0-5755 GCA_046727715.1 Thermodesulfobacteriota bacterium | reverse complement strand
TCCGCTCGCCCGCGATCTCGACGCGATCGAGTACGCGTCCTCGGCCACCGTCACGCTCGGCTTTCGCGCCGCGGGCGTCGCGGACCGGCTCACCGGCTTCGGCTTCGTCGTGCCGTTCGCCGAGCGCCGAGCACTGCTCGCCTGTACCTTCGCCAGCCGGAAGTATCCCGGCCGTGCGCCCGCGGGCCACGAGCTGCTGCGCGCCTTCCTGGGCGGCGCGCGGCGCCCCGACCTCGTGGAGCTCGACGACGAGGCGCTGGTGACGACCGTGCGGTCCGAGCTGCGGTCGCTGCTCGGGATCTCCGCCGACCCGCTGCTCGTGCGCGTGGCACGCTACCGCCGCGCCATGCCGCAATACGCAGTGGGTCATCTCGACCGTGTCGCGGCGATCGACCAGCGCGTGGCGGCGCTGCCCGGGCTCGTGCTCGCCGGCGCGGCGTACCGCGGCGTCGGCATCCCGGACTGCGTGCGCAGCGGCGAGGCCGCTGCCGATGCGGTCGCCGAGCGACTCCACTGGCCATGACGGACGTGATGCGGATCCGCGAGTTCCATCCCGACGACGCCGATGCGGTGGCCGCGCTCTGGCGCCGCGTCTTCCACGACGACGCGCACTGGCGCGCGCCGGAAGCGGTCTTCGTGCGCCGCCGCACTCGCCAGCGCGAGCTGTTCCTCGTTGCGACGCTGGACGGCGCCGTCGTCGGCACGACCTTGGCCGGCTACGACGGCCACCGCGGCTGGCTCTACCGCGTCGCCGTCGCGCCCGAGCACGAGGGACACGGCATCGGGCGCGCGCTGGTGCGGGAGGCGGAGCTGCGCCTCGGGCAGCTCGGCTGCCCGAAGATCAACCTGCAGATCGAAGGGGCCAATCGGGACGTCGTCGGATTCTACGAGCACCTGGGCTACGTCCTCGAGGATCGAGTCAGCATGGGGAGGCCGCTCGCCGATGCGCCGCAGCGCGAGCGGAGCGAGATCGAGATCGGCGTCTACCTGCCACAGGTCGGCTTCTCCTGGGAGGAGCTGCGCGATCGCGTGCATCTTTGCGACCGCGAGGGCATCCACTCGGTGTGGTTCATGGACCATTTCTACCCGCCGGGGATGCCCAAGGTGCCGTCGTTCGAGGCGTGGACGACCGCGACGGCGCTGGCGCCGTGCACCGAGCGGGTCCGGCTGGGTCATCTCGTGCTGGCGAACGGCTTCCGACACCCAGCGCTGCTGGCGAAGATGGCCGTCACGCTCGACCACGCGAGCGGCGGGCGGCTCGAGCTGGGGATCGGGAGCGGCTCGTACCCGGCCGAGTACCGACAGTTCGGCCTCGAGTTCCCGACCGACCGCGTGCGCGCCGAGCGGCTCGATGAAGCGCTGCAGGTACTGAAGCTGCTGTTTGCCGAGGACTCGCCGACCTTCGCGGGACGGCACTACAGGCTCGACGCCGCTCCGAGCCTGCCACGTCCTGTGCAGGCGCCGCACCCGCCGATCCACCTCGGCGGCGCCGGCGAGCGCCGCACGCTGCCCCTGGTGGCACGCCATGCCGACGCCTGGAACTGCCCGACGTATGCCCTTGGCGAGCTGCCGCGGAAGCTCGCCGCGCTGCACGCCGAGTGCGCGCGCATCGGCCGTGACCCGGTGTCGCTGCGGATCACCGAGGAGGCGGTGCTCGCGCTCGCGCCGCGGGCGGATCAGGTCGAGGAGGCGCGGGCGCTCGCGGCGCGTCGGTTCCCGGGCCCGGGCTGGGGCGTCGAGACGGGTGGATACTGCGGGACGCCGGACATGATCATCCGCCGGATCGAGGAGCGCGCCCGGCTTGGCGTCACCGGATTCGTGTTCTTCCTGCACGATCGCGCCGCGCCCGAGACCATCCGGCTCCTGGCGCGGGAGATCATGCCGGCGGTCTGACCCGACCCGTAGACGACGCCGAATGTGATCACAGGTGCGGCAGGATCTCGCGCCCGAAGCGCTCCAGGAGGCCCGGCGCGCTCGTGCCCGAGAGCACCACCTCCGACAGGTCCCACGCCTTCTGACGCCGCTTGAGCTCCGCGATGCAGTCGTCTGGCGTGCCCACCAGGAAGAGGGGTGACGCCAGGATCGCCGCCGGTGGAACCCCGAACATGCCGGCCAAGCCGGTCACCACCTGCTCGGCCTCGGCGCGCGACTCGGTGAGCTGCGCGGTGAAGACCATGGCGCTGATGCGGATGGCGCGGCCGTCGCGGCCCGCCCGACCCGCCTCGGCGCGGAGGAAGTCCACCTTCTGGCGGAACGTGTCGTCGCTCAGCTTGATCGCGTTGGCGATCGCGATGTAGCCGGCGCGCCCGGTATCGCTCACGATGTTCACCACGTCGGCGTGGCGCGCGGCGACGCGCAGCAAGCCCTTGCCGCCGCCCCCCAGGAGAATTGGCGGCCGCGCCTGGACCGGGCGCGGGACCAGGCTCGCATCGTGGAAGCGGTAGAACTCGCCCTCGAAGCTGAACGGGGCCTCGCCCCAGAGGCCGCGCAGGCACGTGAGCGCCTCGTCGAGCATGCGCAGCCGCGGGCCGATCTCGGGAAAGGGGATGCCGGTCATGCGGAACTCGGTCTCGGTCCAGCCCGAGCCCAGGCCCGCGACCATGCGCCCGCCCGACATGTGGTCGAGCGTCGCCAGGCTGCGCGCCGTCACCGCCGGGTGGCGGAACAGATTGCACAGCACGAGGTGGCCGATCCGCACCCGCGACGTCGCCGTGGCGACGACGGCGGCCTGCATCATCGGGTCGAACGCCGGCACGCCCATCGCCTGTCGTTCCGGACCCTCGGCGAGGAGATGATCGGGGAAGGATACCCAGCTGAAGCCGAGATCCTCGGCCGTCTGCGCCAGGTCGCGCAGGCGATCGAATTCCACCCATCCGAGCTGGAGACCGAAGTCCATGCGACGTGCCTAGCACGCCGCGCGCGCCCGCCACCAGGGGTGCCGCGGGTTGACTCGGTTCGGCGACGCGCGCAAGGGCAAGTGCATGCCCACCCTCTACGGTGTCAACGGCTCCCCGTTCGTGCGCAAGGTACGTGTGGTCCTCGCGGAGAAGGCCGTGCCCTATGACCACGAGCCGGTCATGCCGGGCAACCCGGACCCGGAGTACCGCAAGATGAGCCCGCTCGGGAAGATTCCTGCCTGGCGCGACGGCGACCGCGCGTTCTCGGATTCCTCGGTCATCTGCCAGTACCTCGAGCGCGTGCACCCGGCGCCGCCGGTCTACCCGAAGGACCCGTACGAGTTCGCGCGCGCGCTCTGGTTCGAGGAGTACGCCGACACCGCGCTGATGGAGGTCTGCGGGCCGAAGATCTTCTTCCCGCGCGTCGTCGGCAAGCGGTTCATGGGCAAGGAGCCCGACGAGGTGGCGATCCAGAAGACGATCGACGAGGAGCTGCCGCCGCGCTTCGACTACCTGGAGGGGCAGCTGAGCGGCGGCCCGTATCTCGTGGGCAGCCGCCTGACGATCGGCGACATCGGGGTGGCGAGCATGTTCGTCAACCTGGCCCACGCCGGCGTGCACGTCGACGGAACGCGCTGGCCGAAGCTCGCGAAATACGTCGCGACGCACCACGAGCGGCCGTCGTTCGCGCCGCTCATCCAGGAAGAGCAGGCATTCCTCGGCCTGGCGTGAGAGAGGTGCTCAGGCGCCCCTCGACGGGAACCACTCGCGGAGCTTCGCCAGGAGCAGCGGGTCGCCCTCGACCTCGTAGCGGCGCTCCATGAGCGCCTGCGTGCCGTCGAGCGTGCCACGGATGATACCCACCCACACGTCGTCGGGGGTGTGGACGGTCAGGTCGGCACCGTCGGCGGTGCCCTCGAAGCTCTCGCACCGCCCGCGGTCGATGCGGAGGTAGTAGTCGCCCGGGGCCTCGCCCCTCACACGGAACTGGATCAGGGCGCGCACGTCGCCGGCCGCGGCACGGTCGAAGACCAGCGGCATGCCCATGATGAGCGGCTCGGCGGTGTCGGGCAGCGGAGGCGGGAACAGCCGCATCCAGAGCGGCGGGAACCAGCGCCCGGCCGGAATACCCACCAGGAGGACCAGCAGGTTCGGAAGGAGGAAGGTGAACACCGGGTCGGTCGGCCGCGCGGCGCACAGGGCCGCAGCGGTGAAGAACACGACCGCCCAGAAGCCGGCCATGGCACGGCTGATGGTCATGAAGGCGGGCGTGCCGTGCTGCCATCTCGGCGTCTGCCGCACGCCGAACCAGACGGTGAACGGCTCACGGCCGAGCACGAGCGGGATCACGGCCACCAGCCCGAACATGGTGAAAAGGAGCGCCGGCGAATACCGCTGGTAGAGGGCGACCAGCGGTGCGACGCCCACCACCGTCGCCAGCGCGCCCACGGCGAGGTACAGCCACAGCCCGATGTCGAACTGCTTCCGCTCGCCGTGCCAGTGCGCGAGCAGCATGTAGGCGGTGTGCACCGCCAGCGCCGTCCACAGGGCACGGGCGAGCCCCCGCTCGAGCAGGACGAAGTATACGATGATCGAGACCAGCGTCCCGAGGTGCATGAAGAAGAAGCGGGCGGGGCGTCCGAGTGGGCGAGGCGGCGTGGCCATCGCCGGCTGACCTAGCACGGAGCCGCTCACCTGGGGAGCAGGCGCTGGCCTCTCGCTCGGCGGGCATGCTAGCGACCCCGCGATGGAGCAGGTTCTCTCAGGCGTACGGATCGTCGAGGTCGCGCAGTGGTGGTTCGTGCCGTCGGCCGGCGCGGTGCTGGCCGACTGGGGCGCCGACGTCATCAAGATCGAGCATCCCGTCACCGGCGACCCGCAACGCGGGCTCGTCACGTCCGGGTTTTTCCCGGACACCGGCGGCGTCAACTTCATGATGGAGCAGTCGAATCGCGGGAAGCGAAGCGTTGGGATCGACCTCGCCAACCCGCAGGGGCGCCAGGCGCTGCTCCGGCTCGTCGAGACCGCCGACGTCTTCCTCACCAACTTCCTGCCTCAGGCGCGCCGCAAGCTCCGCATCGAGGTGGAAGACATCCGTGCCGTCAACCCGAAGATCGTCTACGTCCGCGGCCACGGCCAGGGGGCGCGCGGGCCCGACGCCGAGAAGGGCGGCTACGACGCGGCGTCGTTCTGGTCGCGCGGCGGCATCGCGCACGCGCTCACCCCGCCGGGCGCCGCGGCGCCGATCATGCAGCGCGCCGCCTTCGGCGACTCGGCGGGCGGAATGACGGTGGCAGGCGGCATTGCGGCCGCGCTCTTCCGCCGCGAGCGCACCGGCCTGCCGGCGGTGATCGACGTGTCGCTCCTCGGGACGGCGATGTGGATCCTCGCGCCCGACATCGTGATGACCCGCCTCACCGATCAGGAGATGCCCGTCTTCAAGCGCACGCAAGCGCCGAATCCGATCGTGAACAGCTACCGGACCAAGGACGGACGCTGGCTGTTCCTGAACATGCTGCAGCCGGACAAGTTCTGGGCCGACCTCTGCCGCCACCTCGGGCGCGACGATCTGATCGCGGACGCGCGCTTCGAGAGCGGCATGGCCCGCTTCGTGAACCGCCAGGAGTGCGTCGCCGAGCTGGAGCGCGCGTTCGCCTCGCGCACGCTCGCCGAGTGGCGCGCTGCACTGGCGTCGGTAGAGGGCGTGTGGGCACCGATGCAGAGTGCGCGCGAGGTGAGCGACGACCCGCAGGCGCTCGCCAACGGGTATCTACCCGTGGTGGATCGCGGGGACGGGACCACGTTCACGCTGGTCGCGAGCCCGGTGCAGTTCGACGAGACGTCGCCGGGGCTGCGGC
>JBKPDC010000115.1:0-5704 GCA_046727715.1 Thermodesulfobacteriota bacterium | reverse complement strand
TGGTGCAGACCTGCCCGGCCCGCTCGCTGGTCGTGGGACAGGTGGCGCTCTGCGGACAGACGCCCCGGTCGGCGGCGCAGTCCACATCAGTCACGCATGAGTCCCCCCCGACTCCGGTGCACGAGCCGACGTGGCTGTCGAGCGTGAAGGGCGCGCCGTTGGGGAAGAAGCCCCGGACAACTCCGTCGCTGAACCCGGGTGGTGGCGAGGGGAAGTAGAGCACCGGCGCCGATCCCAGCGTGGGCCCCGGGCCCGGCGCGCTGCCGCCGTAGCCGCGCGCCACCAGTGACACCAGCGGGCGGTTCGTCGCCCCCGACACCAGCGCGATGGTCACGGAAGCATGCCCCGTGGCGGCTGGGGCGAACGTCACCGTGACGGGCGCGCTCTCGCCGGCGCCCAGCTCGACGCGGTCTGGGCTGACCGAGAAGCCCGGGCCTTCGAACCCGAGGCACACCGCGAGCCGGCTCGCCGGGTCGGCGGCGATGTTCCTCACCTCGAACGTCCGCGTGCTGCTCGTGCCGGGGGCGATGGCGCCGAACTCGAGCGGCGCGTCGCTCGCGACCTGGATGACGCCCGGCGTGACGCCGTCGGGCTGCGGGCAAGAGCGCAGGGTGAGGTGGGCGGTGCCGGTCGCCTGGCCATCGCTCACCGTGAGCGTCACCGTGCGCGGCTCGTCGGCGCTGGCGTAGGTGTGCGTGGTCGCGATCTCGGTCGAGGGGGGGCCTTCGCCGAAGTCCCACTGGTAGGTGAGCTCGTCGAGCTCCGGGTCGAAGCTGTGATGCGCGTCGAAGCCGAGCGCGATGTTCGGGAAGATGATCTCCGACTCGGGGTTGATGTTGGCGACGGGCGGCGCGTTGGGCGCCTCGACCGCGCGGAAGCGCAGGTGCACGATCTGGCGGGGCGGCCGGCCCTTGCCGTCCCCGTTCCGCGCCCGCACGAGGACGCGCAGTCGATTCGTTCGCCGCCGGCCGATGCGCACCTGCTCGCCCGGGATGCTCGCGCGCACACCGACCTGCTTGCCGGCCTCGAGCATGGGCTTGAAGCGGTCGGTGATGTCGCGATCGGCCAGGCGGGCGCCGAACGTCCCGGGGTCGGCATTCGCAGTGAACCGCACCACGATGTTGACCTCGGGGTGCGCGGGGGCGCTGGCACGGCCCGCAGGCGTGAGCACCTGGAGCAGCACGGGTGCCTTCGCGCGCCGCCTCGCATCGGCGAGGCCGAGCAGGAGCAAGCCGGCACACACGGCGGCGAGGGCGGCCGGGCGCATGTGCTGCGGAACCATACGGCAGGCCCCGCTGGATGACAATGGGACGAAGGTGCGGTCCAGCTATCCGCACGATCCCGGGAGATCGACCACGGTGGCGTCGTTCGGGAACGTGTCGGCGAGGTTGGTCGTCTCGGAGAATGGGTTCCGGTCCCGTGGCAGCCCGTTGCGGTCGAGGCGGTAGGCCTGCACGCGGTTGACCTCACCCGCGGCCACGTAGAGCACCCCGGCGCTCTCGTCGGGACGCACGTCGGCCGGGCGGTACAGGAACAAGTGGAACGGGCTCGTCCGGAAGTTGTCTGTGGTGCGGCGTGTTGGCTCGCGGGGCAGCCTGCCGTCGTCCTTCAGGCGATAGCCGTCGATGCGCCCGTCGAGGAATTGCGACCCCAGGATCGAGTTGGCGGTCATACCCGGCGCGAGGACCATGGCGTTGTACCGGATGTCGGACTCGGTGCGGCCGCCCTTCTTCGCGAGCCGTGGCTGGCGGTTGCGGACGGTGCAGACGAGATTCTTGTTGTACTTCGCGTCGACGGAGAAGCCGCCGGGCGGACAGAGATCGAGGACGCTCAGATCCGGGACGCCGAAGAAGCTCTCCGGGCACAGGCACCGCTCGCCGTTCTTGCGGAACTCGCTGCTGGGATTGGGGCACGCGGGGGGCATGCCGCCGGCCGGGCACAGCTGGAAGGCCGAGATGGCCCGCCGGAACCGTTCCGAGACGTAGAGGAGATCCTCCTGCAGGATCAGCGCGCCGGCGCCATTGAGCCGCCTCCGTCGCGCGTAGGGCTGGATCTGGCCGCGTACGGTGAGCGGGCTGTCCGGGGTCGCCGTCCGCGCGATCGGCTGCCCGTCGACGTCCGTGAGCACGATCGACGCGGTGCAGTCCGCCGAGTTCACGGGGTAGCCCTTGGCGTTCTGGTCGCAGGGGCCGAACGTTGCGCAGGTCTGCGGCGCTGGGCAGTCCTTGTTCGTCTCGCATTGCGGCCCCGACAAGTTGACGCAGCTGCCAGCCACGCATCGCTCGACCTGGCCCGCCTGGGTGCAGTCCGCATCGGTCGTGCAACTCGCCCCCGTGGTGCAGCCCTTCGTCCGCGTGCACTGCGTCGGATTCACGTCGGGGCCGATCGTTTCGGTCACGAAGACCGTTCCGTCCGCGAAGTTGCCGTCGGGCGCCAGCTGGTAGGTGAACACCTCACCGCGCGTCACGGCCCGGCTCGTGTAGACGAGGCCGGGGGCGGCTCTGACATCTTCCCACTCCGAGGGCACGGGCCCGAGGACGCAGCTCGAGCCGGTCTGGTCGGAGACCGGTGTGCAGGTTCCGCCGGCGGCCAGGCACGGGTCGGCAGGATCGCGCGGCGTGCAGGAGGCGCCTGCCTGCCCGCCACCATCGCACGTGCCGATCGGCACCGTGGAGAGCCCGGTCGTGGGATCCAGGGGGTAGGCGGCGATCCGGTCGTATGGGCGCTGCGGCACGTAGAGCACCTGCGTGCCGCCGGCCGTCGCGCCGATGGAGATGTCGTGCGGGTTCATGTTCGTGAGCCCGCTGCCCGGGTTGTCGGGGATGGGTTGCGCGGGAATGCGGCCCTGGCGCGTGAGGCGTCCACCGTCGCCGATCCGGAAGACCTCGACCCGGTCGTTCTCCGCCGCGTAGAGGAACTGTCCGCCGGGCAGCGTGGTCGTGATGAGCCGGCTCGGGGCCCGGCCGTTCGTCGTGATCCGCTGCCTCGGATCGGCGTCG
The DNA here is from genome assembly GCA_046727715.1 of Thermodesulfobacteriota bacterium. Classification (GTDB taxonomy): domain Bacteria; phylum Desulfobacterota; class Binatia; order DP-6; family DP-6; genus CAVQLX01. Next base: position 2,705 of record JBKPDC010000115.1, on the reverse strand, counting down.
AGGCCGCCACCCGCGCCGACGCAGTAGCTGGTCACCTCGCCGGTGGTCGCGGCCGTCGCGTAGAGAATGGGCGCCGCCTGCGCCGCGGAGGTGACGAGCGCAAGGAGGAGCAGGAGACCGAGTACCGTACGGAGCATACGGGTCGCGGGTTATAGCAGCGCCCCGGCTGGCGGGGAAACGTGACCGCCGCATTGCTCGACCTGCCGTCGCGCACGTATCATTCGCCGCGCGCCGTGGACGACTGGAACGTGCTCGCGACCTCCGTCGAGGGGGCTCGCCCCATGCTGCTGGCCGGATTGCGCCGGCACGGCGCCTTCCGGGGCGGCGGGTATCGCAACGTCGCCATCGGCCGCGTCGCCGACACGCCCGCCTTCCTGACGGCGCTGCGCGACGACGTGGCGCACAACCCCGTCCTGGCCGCTGCCCTCGCGCGCGTCCTCCCCATCGATCGCACGCTCGAGCTCGCCGAAGGCGACCCGCTGGCGTCCCTCGAGACCGCCGTCGCCGCGCTCGGCACGCGCGTGGACGGATCCTTCTTCGTCCGACTCGAACGCCGCGGCCTGCGCGGCACGCTCCACTCGAGCGACGTCGAGCGCGCCCTCGGGGCCAGCCTGTGGCGCGCCATCGAAGCGGAGGGCCGTACCCCGCGCGTCACCTTCGACGACCCCGACGTCGTGGTCGCCATCGAAACCCTCGGCTCGCGCGTCGGCATCGCGCTGATCGACCGCGCGCTCCGCCAGGCGTACCCGTTCGTCCGCGTGCGGTGAGCCCTCGCCTCGACGAGGTCATCGGCTTCAGCCGGCTTGTTCGGGGGCCCGGCCGCCGCTCCGATCGACCCCCGCCCGCGTCACACCTTCGTGGATCCGAGCAGATTCCCGCCGAGCCGCGCGTGCCCGACCCGCGGATCCCCGAGGATGTTCACGACCGATGCCTTCCCGCACGACAGCGCCCGCTCGAGCGCCGGCCGCACCTCGTCGGGCGCCGCGGCGTGTTCCCCATGGCATCCGATCGCTTCGAACATGCGATCGTAGCGCAGGTCCGGCAGCATATCGAAGGGATCCACGCGACCGCGCAGCATGGGCATCTGGTCGAAGCTCGGTCCCCAGGAGCTGTTGTTCCACACCAGCGTGCACACGGGCAGCCGGTGCTTGAGCGCCGTCTCGATGTCCATGCCGCCGATGCCGAGCCCGCCGTCGCCGATCACGACGATGACCTGTTTGCCGGGGCGCGCGAGCTGGGCCCCGATGCCCATGCCGATGCCGTGGCCGACGGGTGCCAGCGGTCCCGCATCCACCACCTGCCCGGGGAACGTCGCCGCCAGCCACTGCGACAGCCAGCCTGACAAGGTGAAGCTGTCCACCACGATCGTCGCGTCGCGGTCCATCACCTCGAGCAGGTCGCGCACCACCCGGGCCGGGTGGATCGGCCGCGCGTCGTGCACCTCGGCTTCCTGGGCGCGCAACGCGCGATCGAACTCGTCGCGCACGCGCGCGACCTCGGCGAGCCAGCCACCGCGCCGGCGCGCGCCGTCCAGCCCCAGCGCCGCGGCCCGCGCGTCGAGCTGCGCCAGCACCAGCTTCGGGTCGCCCACCACGGGGACATCGGCCGGCACCTGCCAGCCGACGCGCGACGGCGTCGGGTCGATCTGGACGTACGTCGCGTCGCCGTTCCACGTCGGCGGCTCTCCGAAGTGCTCGCCGCTCCAGAAGCGAAATCCCACGGCGATGACCAGATCGGCGCGGCCGGTGAAGGGCTTCTTCCATGCTCCGCGGACCGCGAGCGGGTCGTCCTCCGGCACGGCGCCCTGCGCGGCGCGGCGCGTGTAGACGGGAATCTGCAGGCGCTCGGCGAAGGCGCGCAGCTCGCGCGCGGCATCGGACCAGAACACGCCGTCGCCGGCGACGAGGAGCGGTCGCTCGGCGCGCGCCACCGCCTCGAGCACGCGATCGATCGCCGCGGGGTCACCGGCGCTGCGCATGGCGTCGGGCGGATAGACGCGGGCGCCGCGGCGCTGCCGGGCGACGTCGTCCTGCTGGTAGAGGATGTTGGTGGGAATCTCGAGCAGCGCGGGCCCGGGCGGCGGACTGGTCGCCTCGCGAAACGCCATCCGCAGATCGATCTCGATGGTGGACCAGTCGAGCACGCGCTTCGTGAATTTCGAGAAGCTGCGGCAGATGTCCGAGCCGTAGGCCTCCTGGAACGAGCCCAGGTAGTCCTCGGTGGTGGGGTGCTGGCCCGCGAGGCAGACGACGGGACTGCCGACCAGCCCGGCGACGCAGAGCCCCGTCACGGCGTTGGTGAGCCCGCAGCCCGCCGTCACCGCCAGCACGCCTGGCGTCCCGGTGCTGCGCGCGTACGCGTCGGCCGCATACGCGCACGACTGCTCGTGGCGCATGTGGATCATCTGCACGCTGTGCTCGCGGAGGTGGCTCAGGATGGGCCAGATGTGTCCGCCGTTGACGGTGAAGCAGTAGCGCACGTCCTGTTCGCCGAGGATGCGCCCCACCAGCGCGCCGCCGTCGACCCGGGCGGCGTCGCGGGCGGGCAGCGTCTTCCCGATCGAGTCGCCCATGCCGCGTGTGCCGTCCACACGCGGGTGGTAGCAAGCCGCGCGTGCGCCGCGCAAGCGCGTCAGCGCGGCGGCGCGCCGCGGGCTCCTGCCCCCGGGGCGACGTGGTCGGCAACCCGCTCGAGGCGCGCGGCCG
>JBKPDC010000114.1:0-21443 GCA_046727715.1 Thermodesulfobacteriota bacterium | reverse complement strand
GACGTGCGCGCGCACTCGGCCGACACGGCGGCCATCGCCGTGGGGCCGAGGCCCAGGCCGCCGAACTCGGCCGGCATGTGCGGCAGCCAGAGGCCCCACTCCTTGGCCTTCTCGCGCAGCTGGACGATGGTGACGACGAGCGTGCGACGCCCGTCCGGATCGTGCCGCTCGATGGTGAGGTCGCCTTCGGCGGGCTTCACCACGGTGGTCATGAAGTCACGCACGCGGACGCGGATGTCCTCGACGTCGGGGGGGAAGGTGAAGTCGATCATGGGGGACCTTGTGGCCTGGCTGGCCGTGCCGGATCAACCCCCGCAGGACCGCCGCGCCAGGTAAACGTCGGTCGTGCCGTCCCGATCGTCCTCCCAGACCACGTAGCACCGCCGCTTGCGCCCCTGCCCCGTGACGGCGATCTGCGGCCGGGCCTGCTCGCTCGTCCCCGCCCCGGTGTCGTCGACACGTTCCGCGGGCGCGAACGTCGCGCCGCCGTCCGTGCTGGTCGTGAAGAACACGTCGTCGTTGCCGAGGCGGTTGTCCTGCCAGGCGACGAAGAGCCGGCGGCCGTCGACGGCGAGCGCCGGGTGCCACTGGTTGGTCGGCGTGTCGGTGTCCGGGTCGAAACCGACCTTGGAGTCGTCGAGCTGTCGGCTCGGCGCGAAGCTGGCGCCGCGGTCGTCGCTGCGCGCATGGAAGATGTTGGTGTCGGGCTCGCGCGCGCGCAGGTCGGTCCAGGCGACGTGGACCGGGCCACGGCGCTCGAGGCCGATCACCGGCCGCTCGTTGAGGCGCTCGAGCCCCGGAAAGTCGTCGACCCGGACGTTTGCTCCCCACGTGGCGCCGCCGTCGTCGCTGCGCGCCAGGAAGACGTCCCAGTTGTAGTTCCGGAAGTCCGCCCAGGCGGCGTACACGGTGTCGCCGAGCGCCGCCAGCGCGGGGGCCCACTTGTTGTCGTTGTGGAGCGCCAGCACGTCAGGCGCGCCAGCATCGACGCGCACCGCGGGCGTGAACGCCGCACCGCCCCGCAGACCCCGGGCGGCATAGACGTGCTCCTGCGGCTCACCCTCCGGGCCAGGATCACGCTCGTCGATCCACGCGACGATCGGCTCCCTGTTCACCACCGCCACACTCGGCAGCCACGTGCCACTGCCGTCGTGATCGTCGACCCGGACGGTGCGGCCGACCTTCCGTCCACGCGCGTCGAAGCGTGCGAGCATGATCCGGCCGCTGTCGTCGTCGCGACCGCTGGTGAATTCTTGCCAGCTCACGAAGACCCGGTTCTTCCGCACGGCGATGGCCGGATGCAGCTCGGCGACCGAGCCGGGGGCGTTGTCGCTCACGCGGACGGGCGGCGAGAAGCTGGCACCCCGGTTGCGGCTGAGGGCCAGCACGACGCCCGGCAGTCCGTCCGCCTCCTCGTGCCAGACGACGTACACGCGCGCCCCCCGGGCGGCGACTCGCGGCGCGTGCTGTGCCAGCGGCGTGGGTTCCTCGGGGTTCACCCGGACGCTCGGCCGGAAGCGCGGCGGCGTGGCGCGCACCGGATCGACCGCCACCGTGACGGGACCCGTCGGCACGTCGACGTCGGCGAAGACGACCGCCTCGCGGTAGCCGTTCTCGCACCCCCCCGCGACGAGCGACCCGCCGCACGCCACGCCCGACCCCGGCAGCAGCTTCGCTCCTTCGGCCGCCAGGCGCACGCGCCGCGCCGCCAGACCGAGGCCGGTGTCGGCGATCCCCGGGTCCGGCACGATCCACGGCGCCAGCGCGAGGAATCCCGTGTCGGGATTCTGCCCGATCCATGCGTTGCCGGCCGACACCGCGCCCGCGCCGCGCTTGCGCTTGCGGCCGATCACGGCGCTCTGCCCGTCGAACGTGACGTCGAAGAAGTTCCCCGTCATGCTCGCGTTCACGTTCACGACGACCTGCGGGGTCTTCTGCAGGTTCGCGAAGCCGCCCTCCTTGAAGATGTCCGGCTGCCACGGCGTCGCGGCGTAGGCCCAGTCGCTGAACGCCTCCGGCTGCAGGATGACGTTCGCGCCCTTGGCGGCGAAGCGGTCGTTGACGTCGACCATCCAGGCATCCTTCGAGATGACGATCGCCAGGCGGCCGACCGGCGTGTCGAGGACGTCGAGGTCTCGCACCGCACCGGTCGCGAGCGCCAGGCCACCGGCGTTGCCCGGCGGCGGCAGCTCTATGGGGGTCAGGTACGCCTTGTTCGTCGAGCCCAGGATGACGCCCCCCGTCTCGCTCGGGCTGCGGCGCGTGCCGCCGGCGCCGTCGGGAACCAGCACCTCGCCGTCGGGCGTGAAGAGGAGGGTGGTGTTGTACGGGTACGGCGACGTGGCTTCGTAGGCGTAGGGTCTGCCCGGCTCGTCGGGATCGCGCAGGAGGGCCACGCGGTCGGCAGCGCTCTCCTGCTCCACCCGGCGCGCGGGCGGGATGTTGGCGCATGCCGCCAGGTACACGCCGTGCGTCACGGCGAGGTCGCGGAAGGTTTCGTAGAAGCTCCGGTACAGCGTATCGGTGGTGGCGAGGACGAGGTTCCGGACCAGTGGGTTCTGGGGATACTTGCCGGCATAGTAGGCGAACTGCGGACCGTAGGTTCCCAGGAGCGACGCGATCGCGCCGGGGGCGCTGGTCTGCGCGCGGGCCACGGTCCCGCGGCTGCCGATGAGCGCGGCCACCAGCCCCACGTCTTCCGGAAAGACCACGAGCGCGCGCGCCGGGGCGGACGGGTCGGCGGCAACCAGGTGGCTCGCGACGTCGCCGGTTCCAGCCTGCACCAGGCTCGCGCGCGCCGCGTGGGCGGCGTCCATCAGGGCCGCCATCTTGTCGCGGAAGGTCTGGTAGGAGACGGCGTCGTCGAGACGTTGCTTGTGACCGACTGCGAAGATGCGGACAGGCTCGGCCGCAGCGAGGGCAGCGCCGACCACGACCCAGAGGACGGCACCGACGAGCGCCAGCGCGAGGTCTCGCATGTGGACTGCGAAACCTACCGCGCCGGCTCGAGCAGTCGCGCCAGCAGGGTCTCGATCTGCCGCAGGCGGTCGACGTCCAGCGCGAGCGCGTGCCGCATCTGCCGCTTCTCGGTGTGCACGAGCTCGTCGTCGACCTCGGCGATGTGCCGCACGAGATGCTCGCGCAGGAGCCGCGCGTCGTCGAGCGAGAGCTCCAGGGTCACGGTCATGTGGGCTCCTTCCCGGCCTGCGCCGTGCCCGTCCGCGCCGAGCGGGAGCGGGTGCTCCGTTCGTAGCAGGCGCGCGCTGTGCGCGGAAAGGACCCCCGGCGAGCCGCCGACCGCTCCGACGTGGCACCCTCGGGCGAGCATGGCCGCTGCACCGCGTCGGTCAGCCCTTCTCAGCGGCACGTCGCTCGCGCTATGGGCACACGGGCCGGATCAGCATCGAGGGGGAGCGGTTCGACTGCGGCGGGTGGACCACCGAGAACGGTCCCGGGCAGCTCGCCGGCGCGTTCCTCATGGAGAACGACCCGCAGGCAGGCGACACGGCGAACGTGAACGTGCTGGACGACTGACCCACCGAGCCCGTCACGGTCGGAAGATCGCGGGACTCGCCAGGCCGAACCGCCAGGCGGCGAAGCGCGCCATGACCCAGAGCGTCGCGAGCCCGTAGCGGGTGCCCACCACGAATCCCACCGACGACGCCTCGGGGAAGTAGCGCGAGCGCGCTGGCACCTCGACGATGCGCTGGCCAAAGGCGACCGCCTGCGCGATCACCTGCGTGTCGAACACGAAGTCGTTCGAGTTGCGGAGGAACGGGATGGAGCGCAGGAACTCCGCGCTGTAGGCGCGGTAGCCCGTGTGCAGCTCGGCGAATCGGGTGCCCATCGCCGCGTTCTCCACCGCGGTGAGGAAGCGGTTCGCGACCCGCTTCCAGAGCGGCATGCCCCCCGCCCGGGCGCCGCCGGGCACAAGCATGCGGGAGCCCAGCACGAAGTCCGCGCGTCCTTCGAGAATGGGCTGCGCCAGGTCGGTGAGCAGCTCCGGCTCGTACTGCCCGTCCGGGTGGAGCATGACCACCACCTCGGCCCCGACACGCAGCGCCTCCAGGTAGCAGGTCTTCTGGTTGCCGCCGTATCCGACGTTGTGAGGATGGCGGATCACCCTGAGCCCGAGCGACGATGCGAGGGCTGCGGTATCGTCCTGGCTGTGGTCGTCCACCAGGATCACTTCGCGCACCACCGGGGGGATGCGCAGGTGAATCGGCGCCAGCGTGCGTGCGGCGTTGTACGCCGGCATGACCACCACGATCCGCGGCTCGGGCATCGACGCCCCGCCGGCGGCTCGGGACCCGGTGTCGCGCTCCGCCGTGGCTACCCTCCTCCTGGCCCGCGGGCGGAGACTAGCATCTTCCTGCCCGCGGCTCGCCAGCGGCCGACGGTGCGAACTGCGCGTCCCCGGACCTCCCGGCGGCTTTCGTCGTGGCGGCGACCTCGACTATAGAGGGCGCCGGCCCGACCGGCCAAGGAGGTGCTTGGTGTCCGTCCCTGCCCCGTCGCTCGACGCGCCGCTCCTGCTCGGCGCCCAGATCGAGGCGCGCGCGGCGCATCCTGACGTCGCTGGGCGGGTGTTCCTTCGCCAGCACGATCGCACCTGGACCTTCCGCCGCTATCGCGACGAGTGCGTCCGGCTGGCGCACTTCCTCCTGGGGCGGCTCGGCCCGCTCGACGACCAGCGGCAGGGCCACGTTGCCATGCTGCTCGAGAACCACCTCGAACTGCTGGCGCTCTATGGCGCCTGCGGCTACGCCGGGTTGACGCTCTTCGGCGTCAATACCGGGCTGCGGGGCGAGACGCTCGCAGGCGTCGTCGACCAGTCGCGCGCACGGCTGCTGGTGGTCGATCAGCGGCTGTGGCCGGAGGTCGAGCGGGTGCGCGGCGTCCTCCGGCACGTGACGCCCGAGAACATCCTCGTGCTGCGGACCCAGGGCGACCCCTACGACGCCGCCGACCTCGAGACCGCGGTGCGGAGCGAGGTCGGGTCCGTCGAGCAATCGCTCGACGCCCCGGGCGTGGACGTGAACCCGATGGCGCCGCTCATGGTCATCTACACCTCCGGCACGACGGGGCTCCCCAAGGGCATCAACAACAATCACTGGAAGCTGCTCGCCATCGGGATGGCCGTGTCGGGCAACCTCGGGCTCGGCGTGGACGACACGGGCTACGCCTCCATGCCACTCTTCCACTCGAATGCCATGTTCCTCGGCTTCCAACCCGCCTTCCATGTCTGCGGCAGCCTCACGCTGCGCGAGCGCTTCAGCGCGTCGAGCTTCGTGCCGGACGTGCTGCGCCACGGCGTGACGTACTGGAACTACGTCGGCGAGCCCGTGCATTACGTGCTCGGCGCCATCGAGAAGGAATACGGCGGCGACGTGGACCGCATCCACGCCGAGGTGACGCACCATCCGCAGAACCGGCTGCGCTATGCGCTCGGCAACGGCGCCTCGGCGCCGGACATCGAGCGCTTCATCGACTGGCTCGGCCTCGAGGACATGTTCGAGCTCTACGGCTCGACCGAGGCCGCCATCAGCACGTTCCGCAAGAAGGGTGATCCGCGCGGGTCCGTCGGCGAGCTCACCGACCCGAGCGTCCGGGTCCTGAACGAGCGCGGCGAGGAGTGCCCGCCCGCCCGGCTCGGGCCCGACGGCAAGATCACCAACTACGCCGACGCCGTGGGCGAGATCTGTCGCGTGGCGCCCGATACGGGCCTCTTCCAGGGTTACTTCGACAACCCCGACGCGGACACCACCAAGTACCGCGGCGGCGTGTACCACTCCGGCGACCTGGGCCATGTGCTCCCTCGAGACGGCACGCGCTACCTCTTCTTCGACGGCCGGACCGACGACTGGATCCGCAAGGACGGCGAGAACTTCTCGGCGCTCCAGGTGGCGCGCCTCCTCCAGGAGCATCCGGACGTCGTGCTGGCCGCGGCCTACGGCGTCCCGTGCGCTGTGTCCGACGAGCTCGTCATGGCGGCGTTCAAGCTGCGCGCCGGTGCCACCTTCGATCCGCGGGCCTTCTTCGAGTTCTGCGAGCGGCAGGTGAGCGGCAGCGGCATGGATCGCAAGTGGTTCCCCGACTTCGTCCGCATCGTCGACGAGTTCGAGTACACGAAGACCGAGAAGATCCTGGTGCGGAACTTGAAGCAGGTGCACTTCGACCGCCACCGCCTCCCCGACGAGCCGATCTTCTGGCGCCGCCGGGGCGACACCGCGTTCCAGCCGTTCACCCTGGCGGACTACGAGGCGCTGCGCCACGAGTTCGCCGCGGCGGAGAAGCTGGAGCTCCTCGACCGCTGAGATCGCTCACTGCTTGAATCCGCCCGCGCATGCCCCGCCGCGTCCTCGCCACCCTCCTGCTCGTGTGCGCGATGCCCGCCGCGGCGGCTGCGCCGGCACCCTGTCCGCGGTACGCCGCGCACCCGGAACGGACCGGCCATGTCCCCGCGGTCCTGCGCGAGCTGTCGGGCTTCGCGGCGAGCCACGTGCATCCCGGCATCTTCTGGGCGCACAACGACTCGGGGAACGCGCCGGCGCTCTATGCTCTGCGCCCGGACGGCACAATCGTGGCCACGCTGGTGCTGCGCGGCGCGACCCTGCGCGACCCCGAGGACATCGCCGTCGGTCCCTGCACGGCCGGCGCGTCGAACAGCTGCATCTACCTCGGCGACATCGGCGACAACGGCGCTCGCCGGCCGAGCGTTCAGATCCTCAAGGTCGAGGAGCCGGACCGCCTCGCCGACGGGCTCCTCGTCCCGGCCATCCTGCCGTTCCGCTACGCGGACGGGCCGACCGACGCCGAGGCTCTCGTCGTCGATCCGTGGACGGCGCGGGTGTTCGTGATCACCAAGAGCCTGCTCTCGCTCGGCCCGGTCTACCGCGTGGACGACCTCGGCGGCCGCGAGGGGGGCATGGCGGTGCGCGTGCGCACCCTGCGGGCGCCGCGCGAGTTCGACGCGTCGACCACGGGCGCGTCGGCGCACCCGAGCGGCACGCGCCTCCTGCTCCGGACCTACACGCGCGTCTGGGAACTGCGCAGCGCCCGCGCGCGGGCCTTCGAGGACGTCCTCGACGCCGAGCCGGTCGCCGTCCCGGAGGCCTCGCAACCGCAAGGCGAGGCGGTGAGTTACACCTGGGACGGCCGCGGGTATCTCCTCGCCGGCGAGGGCGTGAACGGTCCCATCCATCGCGTGCCCTGTGCCGAGTGATCCTGGTGCACCGCGTTCGCGCCCAGACGTTCGCTCGTCCGCGACCGGCCCGCTATATCCGCGGCGTGTTCCATCGCCCCTCCTCCGTAAAGTTCGTCACCGCGCTCACCCTCGCCGCCGCCCTCGGCGGCGGCTGCGCCCGGCACGCGGAGCCCCCGCCGACGGCCACCGATGCGCCGGAGCTGGTCGTGCGCACCGTCGCCGTCGAGCATCCCGAGTACCGTCCCGACGACTATCTCCAGGCCGTCGCCACGCGGGTGCACGTCGCCCGGCCGCAGCAGAGCGCGTTCTGGCGGTCGGTGGGCTCGTACTTTGTCAGCCGCTCGACGAGCGCGATCCTCACTGTCGGCATGCAGATGAACGGGCAGACGGTCGGCGTCCTCCCGCTGGCCACCGTCAAGATCGGGTCCGGCACCGTCACGCGCGAGGTGAAGGAGAACCAGCCGTTGACGCCGCCGCTGCGCCTGCAACGCGGTGATCAGGTGACGCTCCAGGCGAGCCTCGTGGAAGCGTCCGAGGAGAACGAGACCCGCATCGTCAACGCCGCGAAGACCGTCGGCTCGGTGGCGTCGCTGCCGGTCTCGACGATGGCGCCCGGTGGTGGAGCCACCCTCGACCTGGCGGGGCAGTTCTGGCAGCTCGCACGCGCCGCCGGGAAGCCCCAGGACGTGACGCTGAAGCGAGAGGGCGGGCTCGACCGCCCGCTGTGGGAGGTCGCGCGCATCGAACTCGTGCCCGCCGCCGACCTCGCGCGTTTCGAGCAGGATCGCGACCGTCTCCTCGCTCCGGCGAAGGTCCTGCGCGACGACGACCCGACGTTCGTCGAAATCCGCGTCGAGCGACGCGACCATCTCTACGATCCGAACCTGGTGCTCGCGGAGCCGTCGCCGGTGCGCGGGAAGATCGCCCTCTTCCTGGACGAGATGCGCGAGGGCACCGACCTCGAGAAGATCAAGAGCTGCCGGCGCCTGCGCCGCTTCCTGCGCACATCGGTCGGCGTCAACCCGGCCGACGAGACCACGGTCGTCCTCGCCGCTCTGCGCGAGACCGGCTACGACCCCGACCGCAGCCAGGCGCATCTCGAGGGCTGCCTGACCGACCAGGACGTCCGCGGCGCCCGCGCGGCCGGGTTCCGCTGGGGCAGCTGCGAATCGTCGGCACCCTGCCGCCTGGCGCGCACCTTCGCCGACACCTGGTTCGCGCGCGGGTCGCTCGTCCCGATCACCGCGGCGCCGCTCGCGGTCTACGATCGGGTCGGGGGTTCCGGCTCACGCGAGGATGTCGATCCGGGGGCCTTCCTGGAGCTGTTCGAGCTGCAACCCAGCTGGGAGCCGCCGGCGGGAGAGTCGGACACGACCGCGTCGTTCCGCGGCGTCATCTTGCGCGCCGGGCAAGCGCGGCCGGCGCGGGTGCAGCTGTCGGTGACCTTCGACGCCGCCGCCGCGCCCCGCATCATGCGGGTCGACCTGTGCGATCCGGCGGTGACGGCGGAGTGCACCGCCCCGGCGCCCGCCACGCCTTGAGGGCCCGTCAGCGCAGGGAGACGCCGACCACCTGCTCCAGCTCCGCCAGCGCGGCGTCCGGATCGTCGACCTTGATGGTCGTCATACCGAGCGCCCGGGCGGCCTTCAGGTTGCTGCCGATGTCGTCGAGGAAGACCGCCTCCGGGGGCGTCACCGCGAGCTCGCGGCACGCGAGCTCGAAAATGCGCGGGTCGGGCTTGCGGAGCCCGACCACGGCCGACTCGATGAAGACGTCGAAGTGCGAGCGGAGCAGCCCCGTGCCACCGTCCTCGGTGATCCAGTTGTTGGTGAGCGCGGCCACCCTTCGGCCGGCGGCGCGCAGCCGGCGGATGGCCTCGAGCATCGCGGGCCGTGGCACCGCGATCTCCGCCACTCGTCGCATCATCTCGCGGGCGTCGATGACGACACCGGCGGCGGCGCAGTCGGCTTCGAAGCATGGGTAGAACTCCTCGAGGCCCAGCTCGCCGCGTTCGAGGCGCGACCAGGCGCCGGTGGGGCCGCTCGTGACGACGACGCGGTTCACCGCGTTGCGGGCGAGCCCCAGCTCGCGCTCGTAGTCCGCAATGGCGTGCAACGGCGATCCGATGACGACGCCGCCGAGGTCGAAGATCACGGCACGAGGCTGCATCATGGCGCTCAGAAGAGATGGCGGCCGCCGTCGACCCGGATCGACTCGCCGGTGACGAAGTCGGTGTCCACCAGGAACAGGACCGCCTTCGCGACCTCCTCGGCACCCCCCCAACGTCCGAGCGGAGTGGCCTGGCACACGGCGGCGTCCTCCTCGGGGGTGAGGCCGGGTGGGGCGAGGATCGGCCCCGGGGCGATCGCGTTCACCAGGATGTCGGGCGCCAGCTCGAGCGCCAGGCTCTCGGTGATCGCCGTCACGGCCGCCTTCGACGCGTAGTAGGCCGTGTAGCCGCGGTAGCGCGGACGGCCGCTTACGGGCAGCCAGTCACTCACGTTGACGATGCGGCCTCCGCCGGCGCGTCGCATGGCCGGAGCGGCGTGGAGGGCGAACAGCCAGGCGCTGCGCGCGTTGGCGTCGATCGCCGCCGTGAACGTCCTCGCGTCGGCGCCCTCGAGCGGCGTGCGCACGTAGCTCGAGGCAAGGTTCACCAGGACATCGAGACGCCCGAGCGCGCGCTCGGCGCCCTCGACCGCCGCCGCGACCTGCGCCTCGTCGGTGGCATCGGCGCAAAACACCTCCGCCCGCACACCGGCCTCGCGCGCGGCGGCGGCCGCGGCCTCGGCCGCCGCACGCGACGAGCGGTACGTCAGCGCGAGCGCGCACCGACGCTGCGCCAGTGCCTGCGCCACCGCTTGGCCGATGCGTGCGCCGCCGGTGACAAGCGCGACCTTGCCTGCGAGGTTCATGGCCCGTGGGCGTAGCGATCCGCGCGACGTGCTGCAAATGCGACGGATTGACACCGCCGCGCGGCGCGGCTAGCCGCGTCCATGCGCTCGGTCTGGATCCCCAAAGCCGGCCCGCCCGAGGTCCTCGAGGTGCGCGACGGCCCCGATCCCATCCCCCGGCCCGGCGAGGCGCTGCTCCGTGTCCGCGCCGCCGGCGTCAACTTCGCCGACGTGTCGGCACGGCTCGGCGTCTACCCCGACGCCCCGCCCTTCCCGTGCGTCGTCGGCTACGAGGTGGCGGGCGTCGTCGAGCAGGCGCCGGGCGTAGCCGGCCTCGCGCCCGGCCAGCGCGTCGTCGCGCTCACGCGCTTCGGCGGCTACGCCGAGGCGGTGGCGGTGCCGGCGGTGCAGGTGTTCCCGCTCCCGGACGCGCTCTCGTTCGAGCAGGGCGCGGCCATCCCCGTGAACTACCTGACCGCCGTCCTGATGCTGCGCCACTTCGGCAACGTCCAGGCCGGCGAGCGCGTGCTGGTGCACGCGGCGGCCGGCGGGGTGGGGATGGCGGCGATCCAGCTCTGCCGCCGCGCGGGCGCGGAGGTTCTCGGGACCGCCTCCGCGAGCAAGCACGCCGTGCTCCGGGACGCCGGCGTCGCGCACGCGATCGACTACCGCACCCAGGACTTCGAGACCGAGGTGAAGCGGATCACCGGCGGCCGCGGCGTGGACGTCGTGCTCGATGCCACCGGCGCCTTCCGCAAGAGCTACCGCTGCCTCGCACCGCTGGGCCGTCTCGTCTGCTTCGGGTTCTCCACCGCAGCCAGCGGCATGACGCCCAACCGCCTGCGCGCCATCCCGAAGCTGCTCGCCATCCCGTGGTTCCACCCGGTGCAGCTGATGAACGCCAACAAGGCGGTGATCGGCGTCAACCTGGGCCACCTGTGGGATCGCATCGACATGCTGCGGCGCGAGATGCTCGCGCTGCTCGCGGACGCGGAGGCCGGGCGGATCGCGCCGGTGGTCGGGAAGACGTTCCCGCTGACGGACGCCGCGCGGGCGCATCGCTACATTCAGGAGCGGCAGAACGTCGGGAAGGTGGTGCTCACGGCGTGATTGCTGGCGCCAGCCCCATGCGATATGGGTACCCGTATGAAGACGACAATCGATATTGCCGATCCACTGTTCGAGGCAGCGAAGACGCTGGCCGAGCGGGAGCGCACGACGTTGCGGGCACTCATCGAGGAGGGTCTGCGCGCCGTGCTCGCGGGAAAGACCACGTCCAAGCCCTTCAAGCTGCGGGACGCCCGGTTCAAGGGTGGCGAAGGTCTCACACCCGAAGCCCAGCGCCTCGGCTGGGACCGCATCCGCGAACTCGCCTACGACTTCGACCCCAATCGGCGCGATGAGGACGGCGAGACGTGATCGCGGTCGACACGAACATCCTCATCTATGCCCACCGACTCGAGGCACCGTTCAACGAGGTGGCGCATCGGTGTCTAGTCACGCTCGCCGAGGGCCGCGCCACCTGGGCCATCCCGTGGCCGTGCGTCCACGAGTTCCTCGCCGTCGTGACGAATCCGAAGGCGTTCCGTCCCCCGACAGCGCTCGAGGATGCCCTGAACCAGATGAGCGCATGGCTGGCGTCTCCGAGCGTCGTCGTCCTGGCGGAAACCCCGCACTCCTGGCCGGCCCTCTCTTCCGCTCTCCGTGCCGGTCGCGTGGTTGGCCCTCGTATCCATGACGCCCGCATCGCCGCGCTGTGCCAGGTCCACGGCGTGCGGGAGCTGTGGACGGCCGATCGCGACTTCTCGCGCTTCCCTGGAGTCGCCGTGTTCAACCCGCTGATGGCCGACGCCGTGCACGAGACCGCGCCCGCGTACGGCATCCCCCGCCGCGCGCGTGCCGCGGCGCGGCGCAACACGATGCGGCGGCGGGCCCTCGCGGCACACCCGGAGTCATGACCAGGCCGGATGCCGTCGCCCAGATCCCCTGGGGTGAGTGTCTGGTGCCGCCGAGGGCCATCCCCGCGGACCTCGCCGCGGAGGTGCGGCGCAGCTACGGCATGGTTCCCGGCTGGGTGCCGCGCGTTGCCGCGCTGCCGTGGCTGGTCCGCGCGTTTCGCAACATCTCCGAGTCCCCCGTCGCCTACCTGCCGGGGCGGCTCCAGGAGATGGCCCATCTGGTCGTCAGCCGCGACAACTCCTGCCGCTACTGCTACGGCGCGCAGCGCGCCTTCATGCGCGTGCTCGGCTACGACCCGCGCGAGATCGAGCGGCTCGAGCAGGACGACCTCATCGGGCTCGCGCCACCCGAGCGCTTGGCGCTCGAGTACGCCCGCAAGGTGTCGCGGGTGAGCCCCAGGCCCGGGGCGGCCGAGCGCGCTGCGCTCGAGCGTACCGGCCTCTCGCCGCAGGCCGTGGTCGAGCTCACCGCGGTCGCGGCGAACACAGTCTTCCCCAACCGGGTGAGCACGCTCACCGCTCTGCCGCCCGAAAGCTTCGACGGCCCCGTCCAGCGAGTGGTCACGCGGCTGCTGCGGCCACTGCTCGCGCGCCGGCTCGCCCGCCACCCCCGCGCACCCGAACCGCCGCCCGCGCCCAACGACGGCGTCGGTGCGGCCGTCGTGCACGCGCTGGGGGACTCCCCGGCCGCCGGGCTGCTTCGCCGCGCCATCGACGAGGCGCTCGCCTCTCCCGTGCTGCCGCGCCGCACGAAGCTGCTCATGCTCGGTGTCGTCGCGCGGGCGCTGGAGTGCCGGGCGTCCGAACGCGACGTGACGGCGGCGCTCGTCGCCGAGGGCCTGGACGCGCGCGACGTGGCGGATGCGCTCGCGCACCTCGCATCCCCATGCCTCGATGCTCGTGAGGCGCGTCTCCTGCCGTTCGCGCGCGAGACCGTACGCTGCGAGCCCGTCGAGATCCAGGGCCGGACGCGAGAATTGGTCGCCACGCTCGACCTGAGCGTCGAGCAGCTGCTCGAGGTGGTGGGGATGACCGCTCTGGCCAACACGCTCTGCCGGGCCAGCGTCCTCGTCGATCCGTGCTGACCTGGCTGCTCGCGGCCGCGGCGATCACGCTGGCCGCCGTGACGTGGGGGGCCCGCCGGCGGACGGCAGCGACCCGGGCGCGGCTGGAGGTCGCAACACGCGAGCTGGAGGCGCTCCAGCGCGCCTTCGCCCGCTTCGCACCCGCCCAGGTGGTCGAGGACATCATCGCCGAGGGTGTCTCGCCGCGCTCCGAGAGCAAGGAGGTCACCGTCCTCTTCGCCGACCTCCAGGGGTTCACGGCGCTCGCGGAGCAGCTCGAGCCGTCGCACCTGGTCGCCGTGTTGAACGGGTATTTCGAGGCCATGAGCCGCGCCATCGCCGCGCATCGCGGGCACCTGGCCAAGTTCCTCGGTGACGGGCTGCTGGCACTCTTCGGAGCGCTCGAGCACGACCCCTGGCAGGCGCACGACGCCGTCCGCGCCGCGCTCGCCATGCGGCGCGCGCTCGCGGACTACAATGCCACCCTGGCCCCTTCTGGGGTGGCGCCGCTCGTGATCGGCATCGGCATCCACCGCGGGCCCGTGGTGGCAGGCGTCATCGGCACGGCCGGGCTGCTCGAGTACGGCGTGGTCGGGCGGACCGTCAACCTCGCGTCGCGCGTCGAGAAGCTGACCCGCCTCCACGGCGCCGACGTGCTCATCACCACCGCCGTTCGTAACGCCCTCGACGCGCGGGTACGGCTGCGCGAGCTGCCGCCCGTCGCGGTGAAGGGGATCCTCGAGCCGCTGGTGACATTCGCGGTCGAGGCCTGGGATGATTAGTTGCCGACCCCGAGACGAAGTCTCGGGGCGGTCTCCCACTAGCGTGTCAGGTCGGCGTCGCGCTCCACCTCGGCGCGCTTCGCCGCCAGCCAGGCCGCGTACTCCGGTCCCTCCCACGCGCGGTGCAGCCCGCGGCGGTAGTGGTCGGCGTTCCGGTGGTACAGCCAGGCGTTCAGCCGGTTCTCGCGCGCGCAGTCGCGCTGGCGGACCACCTTCGCGGGCACGCCGGCGACGATCGATCCAGGCGGAACGATCGTCCCATCCGTGACGAACGCGCCACCGGCGACGATGGAGCCACGGCCGATGATCGCGCCATCCATGATGACCGCGCCGATCCCGATCAGGCAGTGGTCCTCCACGGTACAGCCGTGCAGTGTCACGTGGTGCGTCACCGAGCAGAACTCGCCCACGGCCGTGCCGCACTCGTAGGCGACGTGAATCATGACGAAGTCCTGGATGTTGCTCAGGCGGCCGATCTGCACCTCGTGGCATTCGGCGCGGATGACGACGTTGTGCCAAACCGATACGCCCTCGGCGAGGACGATCTCGCCATAGAGCTGCGCGCTGGCTGTGATCCAGGCGGTAGGATGGATGTGCTGCATGCCCGTCCCATACGGCGTCCGGAGGGCGTCGCGCCAGCGGTCAGTGCGTGACCGCACCTGGACCCGCCGGCACGAAGAAGAATGCGATGCCGAGGATCAGGTAGAGGCCGAGGAGTAGCACACCCTCGAACCAGTTCGTCCTGCCGTTCATGCCGACCACCACCACGGTGAAGACGGTGAGCATGACGGCCACCACCTCGAGCGGTGAGAACACCAGGTCGAGGTGCGTCGAGTCCGCGACACCGAGTGCGACCAGCGCGGCGCTGGTGAACACCAGGATCGGCGTGACGAAGAGGGCGATCTGGAGGCTGCTCTGGTACGTGATCGTCATCGCCGTGTCCATGTCGTCGGCGCGGGCGAGTTGGACGGCGGTGGAATGCTCGGCCGCGTTCCCGACGATGGCGAGCAGGATGACCCCGACGAAGACCGGGCTCCAGCCAAGGCCATGCGCCAGCGCCGTCGCCGAGCTCACGAGCAGCTCCGCCACCACCCCGATGCCCGCCGACGCGAGGAAGAGCACGCCGACGCTCAAGCCGACGCTCCAGCGCTGCTCCCCGCGCCTCCCGCCGTGCGACGCCGCCGTGAACAGGTGCTCGTGGGTGCGTAACGTGAAGAGCAACCCGCAGGCGTAGATCACGAGCAGGACCACGCTGGTGGCGAGAGACATGCCCCATTCGTGCTCGGCGAGCGCGCGGTCGTGGAGGCGTTCCGCGGTGAAGTGAAAGATCGCCGGGCAGAGCATGGCGGCAAGGGCGATGGTGAGGAGTCCGGCGTTCGCCTCCGCCGCGACGCGGTTGAAGCGCTGTTCCTCCCGTCCCCAGCCTCCGACGGCCATCGCACCCCCCGCGACGAGCAGCAGGTTCCCCAGGACCGAACCCGTGACCGACGCCTTCACCACCTCGTTCAGCCCCTTGGCGAGGGCGATGATCGCGATGATCAGCTCGGCCGCGTTGCCGAAGCCGGCGTTCAGCAGGCCGCCCCAGGTGGGGCCCATGCGGGCTGCGAGGTGCTCGGTGGCGTGGCCCATCAGCTGCGCCAGCGGGATCACGCCGACCGCCGCCAGCGCGAAGGTGACGGCCGGCTCCCAGGCTGCGCCGTGCCCGAGCCAATGCGACAGGAATGCGACCACGATCGCCGAGTAGCCGAGGAGGTTCACGAGACGCATCGCGCTGCGGAATGCCGTACTGGCACCCGCGGCGTCAATGCAGGTCCTGACCCGTGCTCGACCGCCGCTACTGTGGGGATGGCCTGCGCGCCGCAGAACGCCGCAGCGGGGGCCGGAAGTCGCGGCGGTCGATCCCGTGGCGCCGCATCAGCTCGCGGACGTGCTTCGTAGTGACCCCCGCGTGGCGCGCGACATCGGTGATGCGGCCGTGGAAGCGGCGCAGCTGGGCCAGCAGGTAGAGACGCTCGAAGGCCTGCATGGCGTGCTGGCGCGCCTCGCGGAACGTCACGTCGAGGTCGTCGGCCGGAAGGCCGCGCGGGACCGCGCCGCCCTCGAAGCGCAGGTGGCCCGGCTCGATCGAGTCGCCGTCGCACTCGAGGATCGCCGTCTCGACCACGTTCTCGAGCTCGCGCACGTTGCCCGGCCAGTCGTACGAGCAGAGCTGGTCGAGCGCGGCGTGTGTGACGCGACAGACGCTGCGGCGCAACCCCTGGCGCTTGCGGGTGATGAAGTGGGTCACCAGCAACGGGATGTCCTCGCGACGCTCGCGCAGCGGCGGCACGTGCAGCTGCACCACCTTGAGGCGATGGAACAGGTCGCCGCGGAACGCGGTCCGGCGGACGGCGGCGGCAAGATCCAGGTTGGTGGCGGTGATGAGTCGGAAGTCGGAGCGCACCAGCCGCGAGCCGCCGAGGCGGCGGAATTCGCGCTCCTGGAGGACACGCAGCAGCTTTGCCTGCGCGTCGAGGGGCAGGTTCCCGATCTCGTCGAGGAAGAGCGTCGCCCCGTTGGCGAGTTCGAACACGCCGGTGCGCTGCGCGTCGGCGCCGGTGAAGGCTCCCCGCTCGTGGCCGAAGAGCTCGCTCTCGAGCGTGCCGGGCGCGACCGCGTTGCAGTCGAGCGCGATGAGGTCGCGGCGCGCGCGGGCGCTCAGCCGGTGGAGGATGCGCGCGACCAGCTCCTTGCCGGTTCCCGTCTCGCCCGTGATCAGGACGGAGACGTCGGTGGGAGCGATGCGCTGGATCTGCTCCCACAGCCGGCGGATGGCCGGGCTGCGTCCGAGGAGCATGCGGCCGGCATCGACCTCGACCTGAACGAATTCCGCGCGGCTGGCAGGCATGGCTCGACCCCGAGACGTGGCCGCTTTCCCCGCCGCAGAGCCCCGCCTCGGCGCGGAACTATTCCGAGAGTACGCGAGCTGTCAAGAATCTCGCGGCGGCTGGCTGCGATTCTTCGTCGAGTGAGCCGCACGGTCGTGCCTTGGACTCATCCGAGAATCGGAGAAGGCCGGCGACTGCACACAATTGAACGCGCCGCCGAATGCATAGGCCTCGGTTGAGAAACGGCGCCGGATTTCAGATACTTCCGCGGCCCCATGAGCATCCTCGATCTGAAGAAGCACCTCGTCGACATCTGCCACCGCGCCAGCGAGCGCTGGCTCACGTCCGGGTCCGGCGGCAACATCAGCGTCCGCATCCCGAACACCGACCGCTATCTCTGCACCGCCACCGGCGTTACGTTCCGTGACACGGCGGTTGAGAACATCGTCGAGATGGACCTGGCGGGGAATCAGGTCGGCGGCTTCGACTGGAAGCCGTCGAAGGAGTACCGCTGGCACGCCGGTGTGTTCGCCACCTGTCCCGACGTCCACGGCGTGGTCCACACGCACTCGACGGCGACCATGGCCTTCGGCATCTGCGGCATGACGCCTCCGCACATGACCGGGCAGGCGCGCGTGCACCTGAAAGAGATCCAGATCGTGCCCTACGCCGACGCCGGCTCCGAGCGGCTGCGCGACCTCGTGGTGGACGTCTACAAGCGCAAGCCCGACACGCGCATCGTGCTGCTCGCCAATCACGGGCTCGCCGCCAGCGGCCCGTCGCTCCTCGAAGCGTACAACCGCGCCGAGATCGTCGAGGACTCGGCGCAGGCGTATCTACATTGCCGTCTGCTCGGCCGCGAGCCCAAGCTCGACTTTTGAGGTGGCGCCGGCGCGCGCGGCGATTCGTTCACGGCGGTTCGGGTGCGGCGATCGGCTCGAGCACGAGCAGGCCACGATACGTCCGGCGCTGGAACTCCCCAGGGGCGCACACATACTCATCGAGGAGCGGGTTGGCGACGGGGCCGGGACGGTAGAGCCGCGCTTCCGCCGCATACAGCACGTGCGGCATCGACACGGCGAGCAGCCCCCCTCGATCGCGCGCACGGGCCGTCCATAGTCGGGCGGAACGTCCCGCGGCAACCGCGCCGGTCGACACGTGCGTTGCACCTGGGCCGAACGGGGGCTAGGAACGAAGCCTCAGGAGGTTCACGCGATGCTCGAAGGATCGTCGAGTCCGGCGAAGCGGGTCGAGTCCCGTCCGGGGGTCGTCATCCGTTTTGCCGGCGACTCGGGCGACGGCATGCAGGTCACCGGCCTGCAGTTCACTACGGAATCGGCATTGGCTGGCAACGACCTGGCCACGTTGCCCGACTTCCCTGCCGAGATCCGTGCTCCTGCCGGCACGCTGGCGGGCGTGAGCGCCTTCCAGCTCAACTTCGCGGCCGAGCCCGTGTTCACGCCGGGCGACGATCTCGACGTCCTGGTCGCGATGAATCCCGCGGCGCTGCGGATGAACCTCGACGATCTCCGGCCCGGCGGCATCCTGATGGTGGACCGCGAAGCCTTCACCGACGCCAACCTTCGCAAGGCTGGATACGAGCGCAACCCGCTCGACGACGGCTCGCTCGATCGTTGGCAGCTGTTTGCCGTCGACATCACGAAGCTCACCACGGCGTCGCTGAAGGGTCTCGGCCTCTCCGCCCGTGAGGAGTTCCGCTGCCGCAACTTCTTCTGCCTCGGCATCACGTCGTGGCTGTTCCACCGGCCGATCGACCCCACCGAGGCCTGGGTCGAGAGTAAGTTCAAGAAGAACCCGAAGCTGGTCGAGGCCAACCGTCGCGCGCTGCGCGCGGGGCTGGCGTTCGCCGAGAACGCCGAGCTGCTGGCGGTGTCCTACGAGGTCAAGCCCGCCGCCATCTCCGCCGGCACCTACCGCAACATCACGGGCAATACGGCGACGGCGCTCGGGCTCGTGGCCGCGGCCCGCAAGGCGGGCCTGCCGCTGTTCCTGGGCAGCTACCCGATCACGCCGGCGAGCGACGTGCTCCACGAGCTCGCGGCGCTCAAGCAGTTCGACGTCTGCACCTTCCAAGCGGAAGACGAGATCGCCGGTGTCGGGGCGGCGCTGGGCGCGGCCTTCGGGGGCGTCATCGGTGTCACCACGACGAGCGGGCCGGGTATGGACCTGAAGGCCGAGACCCTCGGGCTCGCGCTGGCGGTCGAGCTGCCGCTCATCGTCTGCGACATCCAGCGCGCCGGGCCGTCGACCGGGATGCCCACGAAGACCGAGCAGGCTGACCTGCTGATGGCCCTGTATGGCCGGCACGGCGAGGCGCCCGTGCCGATCCTGGCGCCGTGCACCCCCGCGGACTGCTTCACGGTGGCGTTCGAGGCGGTGCGCATCGCCATCAAGTACATGACACCCGTCATCATCCTGAGCGACGGCTACCTCGCCAATGGCGCGGAGCCCTGGCTGATTCCAGACCCCGCCACACTCCCCGACATCCCGGTCGCGTTCCGCACCGACCCGCAGGGGTTCTTCCCATACGTGCGCGACGAGGAGACGCTGTCACGGCCGTGGGTGCGGCCCGGTACGCCGGGCCTCGAGCATCGCATCGGCGGCCTCGCCAAGGAGTCGGTCACTGGCAACGTGAGCTACGCGCCGTTGAACCACGAGCAGATGGTCCGCCTGCGCGCTCGGAAGGTGGCGGGGATCACGCGCGAGATCGCGCCCACGGAGGTGTTCGGACCGTCTGAAGCCGACTTGCTGGTCGTGGGCTGGGGCAGCACGTTCGGAGCCATCCGGCAGGCGGTGACGGAGCTGCAGGCGGCGGGCCACCGGGTGGCGCACGTTCAGCTGCGTCACCTGAATCCACTCCCCGCCGACCTGGGCGACCTTCTCGGTCGCGTGCGGCGGGTGCTGGTCCCCGAGATCAACCTGGGTCAGCTGGTGCGCGTGCTGCGCGCCGAGTACCTGGTGCCGGCGGTCGGATTCCAGAAGATCCAGGGCCGCCCGTTCAAAGTGTCGGAGCTGGTCAGCCGCTGCACGCGGCTCCTGGCCGGCGACGACGCCGCCGAGGTGCAGTCGTGAGCTCCGCTCCGCTCAACCGCAAGGATTTCGTCTCCGATCAGGACGTCCGTTGGTGCCCCGGCTGCGGGGACTACGCCATTCTCGCGCAGGTGCAAAAGCTCCTGCCCGAGCTCGGGGTGCCACGCGAGAACTTCGTCTTCATCTCGGGCATCGGTTGCTCGAGCCGCTTCCCGTACTACGTCAACACCTACGGCTTCCACTCGATCCACGGCCGTGCCCCCGCCATCGCGACCGGCCTCAAGGTCTCGCGCCCCGATCTTTCGGTCTGGGTCGTCACCGGTGATGGCGATGCGCTGTCGATCGGCGGCAACCACTTGATCCATGCCCTGCGCCGCAACGTCGACCTCAACATCCTTCTCTTCAACAACAAGATCTACGGCCTCACCAAGGGCCAGTACTCCCCCACGTCGGAACCCGGAAAGATCACGAAGAGCACGCCGCTGGGTTCCGTGGACCAGCCGTTCGAGACGCTGGCACTGGCGCTAGGGGCGGGCGCCACGTTCGTGGCACGCAGCGTCGACGTGGAGGCGAAGCACCTGACCGAGGTGCTGCGCCGGGCGCACGCGCACCGCGGCGCGTCGTTCGTCGAGATCCTCCAGAACTGCAACGTTTTCAACGACGGTGCCTTCGACGATCTCACCGACAAGGCGCGCAAGAGCGCGCACACGCTGGTGCTCGAACACGGCAAGCCCATGATCTTCGGCCGCAATCGAGACCAGGGCATCCGGCTTCGCGGCTTCGTTCCCGAGGTCGTGACGCTCGCGGAGGGCGTGCCCGAGAGCGACCTGCTGGTCCACGACGAGCGCGACCCGACCGTTGCCGCGTTCCTCTCCCGGCTGGGTTCGCCGGGCTTCCCGACCCCCATCGGCGTGCTCTACGCCGTCGACCGCCCCTGCTACGACGAGGCGGTGAACGCCCAGATCGCCGCGGCCAAGGCGCGCGCGCCCGCCGACCTCGGCGCGTTGTTGCGCCGCGGTGACACGTGGGTGGTGCGCTGAGCGACACATTCGCCCGGCTGCCGCCGTCAAGGTGGCGGAGGAAGCTGGGTGGATCACTACGACGTCCTGCGCATCGTGCCGCGCCCCGTCGAGAGTCGCTTCGAGCTGGCCGCCGCCCGGCTCGCCGAGGGCTGGCTGGCCGCGAAACGCGTGACCGCCTCGGCCGACGATCTCAAGATCGCGCGCGACTTCCTCGAGCAGGTGGGCTGGAACGTGCGCGAGCTGCCCGGCGTGCTGGTCCAGCTCGAGGACGAGGATGGCCGAGTGCAGGAGATGTCCCGCGAGGCCGCCATCCTGGTCGCATTCCGCCGCCTGGTCTCCGAGCGGCGTCCGGCGCGCGCCGTCGCGCTCGACGACTGACGGCCGTCCCGTCATCCCGGCCGCGAGCGTCTAGGACCCCCGACGGGGGCCGTCAGCCTCCGCCGGATGTCTGCCGCGCGTACACGCCGTCCGTCGCGAGCGGGCCGCGCATGCACGCTTCATCCAGGTCGCAGTCGGCCCCGACGGGCTGGCCCTGCGGGTCGAAAAGTCTCGCGCGCGGCCGGAACGAGCCCCCGGCCGACGTGAGGAGGCCGATCGT
>JBKPDC010000113.1:0-3709 GCA_046727715.1 Thermodesulfobacteriota bacterium | reverse complement strand
GGGGCGCGCATCGTCGTCGCCAACCCTGGCGGCGACGGCGAGCACCTCGAGGTGCAGGTCGCCTCGCCGGCGTTCACCGGACGCGGGTTGGTCGATCAGCATCGCATGGTCTACGCGGCGCTCGGCGACCTGATGAACCGGATCCACGCCTTGCAGCTCCGAACCGAAGCCCAAGTGGAGGGCGTCCAATGAGCGACGTACTGGCTGAGATCGAGAAAGAAGTGAAGGAGAACCCGGTCGTCATTTACATGAAGGGAACGCCGCGCTTCCCCATGTGCGGCTTCTCCGCTGCGACGGTCGAGGTGCTGAACGAGGTTGGTGTGCCGTTCAAGGCGGTCGACATCCTCGCCGAGGCGGACAAGCGCGAGGGGGTGAAGGCCTACACCAACTGGCCGACGATCCCGCAGGTGTTCGTCGGCGGGCAGTTCGTGGGCGGCTGCGACATCGTGCGCGAGCTGCATGCCAACGGCGAGCTGGCAGCCCTGATCCGCAACGCCGTCGAGCGACACTGAGGACTCCGCGCGGGGCTGGGCCGGAGCCCGCCGCATGGCTCGATGGTCCACCGCTCGACGAGCCAGTAGAGCACCAGCTTCTCGTACTCGATCACGACGTCCTTGATCGCCCGGCGCCGCCGCCACCAGCGCTCCGCGGGAAACACCGCGGCCGGTGCCGGACGCACCGTCAGCGCCACGTCGGGACCGAGCGCCGGCGTTAGGATCAGGCGCGCCCGGCGCGTGTGCGTGGGCGACGTGACTACAATGAGCCGGCGCACTCCGTGACGACAGGCCCAGCGCGCGATGGCGTGCGCCTCCGACTTGGTGCTCTGGGTGCGGCGCGGGAGGACGCGGAGCGCGCTCGGCGGGACGCCCAGCGCCTCGAGCGCGCCGGCCGCCTGCTCGTGCTCCTCGGGGAGCCGCACACCGCGGCCGCGAAGCGCGGGCGCGCCCGACGGGAGGCGCGTCCGCGTGAGGACGACGCGCGGGGCGAGCCCGGCGCGATAGAAGCGAGCCGCCTCGAGCACGCGGCCGGAGACTGAGCCGGCCAACACCACGATGGCGTCGGCGTGTGGGGGCAGCGGATCGGCGATCACCAGGAACCGGCCCGCACCGCGCACGGCGATGGCGGCGCCGGCGACGAGCAGGACGACGGCGAGGAGGAGCCACCGGAGCCGCATCGCCCGGCGAGGCTACGGACGCCGCCCGCGGAGGGCAAGCGCGCATCGCGGGACGGCTTGACGCATGCGAACGAAGCGCGCTCTCCTGCGTGCATGCAGAGCGTCCAGACGGTGACCGGCGGGTGTGCCCCCGACGCGCTCGGGCTCACCCTCGTGCACGAGCACCTGATGGTCGGCTGGCCGGGATGGGAAGCGGACGCCCCGCTCGACCGTGCCACCCGCCGCGAGCACGGCAGACGGTGCGTGGACCGCCTCGCCGAGCTGTACGACCTGGGCGTGCGGACGTTGATCGATCCCTGCCCGATCGATCTCGGCCGCGACGTCGAGTTCATGGCCGAGGTGGCGCAGCGGAGTCGCGTCCGCGTCGTGTGCGCGACGGGCTTCTACAAGGAAGACATGGGCGCGCCCGCGTACTTCAAGTTCCGCCAGCAGTTCGGCGCCCCGCTCGTCGAGATGGCCGACGTCTTCGTGCGCGAGATCAGCGAGGGCATCGGCGACACGGGCGTTCGCGCCGGCGTCATCAAGGTGGCGACGGGCGTCGGCCGCATCACGCCCTACGAGGAGCTGGTGCTGCGCGCGGCGGCGCGGGCGCACCGGGCGACGGGCGTCCCCATCACGACCCACACCGACGAGGGCACGATGGGCCCCGAGCAGCTCGACGTGCTGCTCGGCGAAGGCGTGGCCCCGGGCGCGGTGATCGTGGGCCACTCGTGCGGGCAGAGCAACGTGTCGTACCACCTCCGGATGCTCGATCGCGGCGCGTACCTGGGCTTCGACCGCTTCGGACTCGAGCTGCTGCACCCCGACCGCGAGCGCCTCGCGGTGCTGATCGGGCTCCTCGGCGTCGGCTTCGAGCGCCAGCTCGTGCTGTCGCACGACACCGTGTGGTGCTGGCGCGGGCGCGCGCCGACCCTGCCGCCCGAGGCGCTGTCGCTCTGGGAGCCGACCTACGTCCTGCGCACGATCGTGCCGCGGCTCCGCGAGGCGGGCGTGGCCGAGTCGAAGATCCAGGCGATGCTGGTCGACAACCCGCGACGCTACTTCGCCGAGGCGGGCACGACGCCCTGCTGACGCGTCAGGTCGTGAGGATCGAGACGCAGGCGTTGGCGCCGCGTCCGACCGTGTGCGCCAGCGCGACGCGCGCGTCCGCGACCTGCCGCGGGCCCGCCGCGCCCCGGAGCTGCCACGTGAGCTCGACCACCTGCCCGAGCGCCGATGCGCCGAGCGGCTCACCCTTGGAGAGGAGGCCGCCGCTCGCGTTGATCGGCAGGCGCGAGCTCATCGTCCCGCCGCCGTCGCGCACCCACGCGCCGCCGCCGCGGCGCGGACAGAGGCCCAGCTCCTCGACCGAGAGGATCTCGCGGGCGGCGTCGGTGTCCTGCACCTCGGCGAGGTCGACGTCGGTGGGCCCGATGCCGGCGGCCTCGTAGGCGGCGCGCGCCGCCATCTCGGTCGGCGTGGGCACGGCGTCGCCCACGAGCCCGCAGAGCGGGGTGTGCTCGCCCAGCACCGAGCCGGCGAAGTGCGAGCGCAGCACCGCGGCGGCGATGCGCACGGGCGCAGCGCCGTGCGGCCGCGCCGAGACGACCACCGCAGCGGCGCCCTCGTTGGGCGCGCACAGCATGAGGAGGCGCAGCGGCGCGCAGACCACGGGCGACGCGAGCACGTCGTCGAGCGACAGCGCCTTGCGATACATGGCGTAGGGGTTGTGCACGCCGTGCAGGTGGTTCTTCACCGAGACCGCGGCGAGCTCGCGCGCGCCGACGTCGCTCTCCAGCATGAGCCGCTGCGCGCGCAGCGCGAAGTACGCCGGCGTGGCGGCGAGCCCCGCCTCCTCGCGCCAGGGCTCGAAGAAGCTGGAGCGGATCATGCCACGCGGCATCTTCTCGACACCGAAGACGAGCACCGTGTCGTGCTGCCCGCTCGCCACCTGCGCGGCCGCGAGCGACAGCGCCGCGCCGCCGCTGGCGCAGCCGGCCTCGACGTTGACGATCGGCACGCCCGACAGGCCGAGCGCGGTGAGCACCTTGTGTCCGGTGGCGACGCCCCCGTACACGCTGCCACAGAACGCAGCCTCGAATCCCCCACGCCCGACGCCGGCATCGCGCAGGGCGGCGCGCACCGCCTCGACCCCGAGTGCGGTGAGGCTGCGCTCGGGGAAGCGCCCGAAGGGATGGATCCCGACGCCGCCGACGTAGACCGCTCTCATGCCATCCCCGCAGGCGCGAAGGCGTAGGTGTGGACCGGGGTGCCGTCGTCGTCTTCGAACAGTGGTTCCACCACGAGCGTCATCGGCAGGCCCGGCCGCAGCTGCGCCTCGTCCGCCTCCGTGAGCCGCGTGATCACCTCGAGGCCGGTGCCGTCCAGCTCGACGACGCCGAAGCCGTAGGGCAGGGGCCCACGGTACCCGGGCGGCCGGTTGGCCACGACCGTGAAGAGACGGAGCACGCCAGCGGGTCCGACCAAAGTCGCAGTCGTTCTGTCACTGCCGCAATACGGGCAGGTCGATGCGGCGGGAAACTGTAGCTTGTCGCA
>JBKPDC010000112.1:0-6108 GCA_046727715.1 Thermodesulfobacteriota bacterium | reverse complement strand
TCGACGTCGCCCTGCCGCTGGGCCAGAACTGATCCCTCCGGCAGTGGTCAACGCGCGGGCCGCGGACGTGCCTCCGCGGCCCGCGCGCGCACGGCGGTCGCTGGTGAAGACGACGGCTCCACCCGCGGCCGCCGGCCAGGTGCCATTGCCGATCCCGCTCAGCTGCACCGGCGGCGTCCACTCCGTTGCGCCCTCGAGGCGCGCCGTGAACACCGTCCAGCGCCAGTCCATCGGCCTCTTCTGCCGCGCCGGCTTTTGCCGGCGGCGGCACGGCGTTCGCCGGATCCACCCAACGCCGCATGCTCTCCTTCCATTCCGACCCGAGACGGAGTCTCGGGTCGGTCTCCCCTAGTAGAGCGCGTCGAGGTCCTCGCCGTAGCGCTGGAGCACGACGCGGCGCTTCAGCTTGAGCGTCGGGGTGAGCATGCCGTTGTCGGTCGTGAAGTCCTCGACTACGACCACGAACGCCTGCACGCGCTCGTAGCCCTTCAGGTCGCGGCCGTGTGCCTCGATCTCGCGGCGAAGCAGCTCGCGCACCCGCTCGTTGCGCGGGACGTCGTCGAGCACGACGTTCTCCTTCGCTGCCCACCCGCGCAGCGCCTCGAGGTCGGGAATCACGAGCGCCACGTTGTGCGGCTTGTTGGCGCCATGGATCATGATGTTGGCGATGTAGGGGGAGAGCTTGAGCTTTTCCTCGAGCGGTGAGGGAACCACGTACTTCCCGTTCTCGAGCTTGTACTGCTCCTTGATGCGGCCGGTGATGTAGAGGAAGCCGTCGGGGTCGAGGTAGCCCATGTCGCCGC
Organism: Thermodesulfobacteriota bacterium; assembly: GCA_046727715.1. Lineage (GTDB taxonomy): Bacteria > Desulfobacterota > Binatia > DP-6 > DP-6 > CAVQLX01. The sequence continues at coordinate 5,305 of JBKPDC010000112.1, read as the reverse complement.
TGCGGAAGCTGCGGTCCTCCATCATCACCGCGGCGTTCTCCTCCGGGCGATTGTGATAGCCCTGCATCACGTTGGGTCCCTTGATGATGATCTCGCCGTGCACGGGATCACCGGTGACGCTGCGGTCGATCTGGATGCTCACACCGGGGATGGGCTTGCCGACGCTGCCCATCTTGCGCGCGGTCGGATAGTTGGCCGTGGCGATGGGACTCGTCTCGGTGAGTCCGTAGCCTTCGTAGACGGTGATGCCGAGCGCGTCGATGAAGGCGGCCACCTCGGGGCTGAGCGCCGCGCTGCCGCTGATGGCGTACTTGAGCCGCCCGCCGAAACGCGCACGCACGGTCGAGAAGATGAGGCGGTCGGCGAGGGAGAGGAGCATCCCGTCCACCGCTCCGATCTGCTCGCCCTTGGCCTTGCGCGTGGCGATCTCGACGCCGCGCTTGAAGAGCCACTGGATGATCCCCGGCTTGGCGGCTATCTGCGCGTTCACGCCGTCGTACAGGCGATTGAAGACGCGCGGGACGGCATAGAGGACGGTCGGCTTCACCTCGGCCAGGTTCGCGACGAGGTTCTTGATGTCGTCGTTGATCGCCAAGGAGCAGCCCATGCTGAGGAGACAGTGCAGCTCGCAGGTCTGGCCGAAGGAGTGCGCCCACGGCAGGAAGGCGAGCGAGCGATCGTCGGGCTGGAACTCGAAGACCTGGTGGATGGCGTTGACGTTCGAGGTGATGTTGCCGTGGCTCAGGATGACACCCTTCGGCATCCCGGTGGTGCCCGACGTGTAGATCAGGCCGGCGACGTCGTCGGGCGACGGCGACACCGCGGCGACCGGGTGCGCCCGGCCGGCCTCGAGGAGCGCTGCGTACGAGTGATCGTCGGACGCCGGCAGCTCGAGCCCGACGATGTGCTGGAGGGCGGGCAGCTCGGGCTGCATGCGGCGGAGCTTCTCGGTGATCGCGCCCGTGGCGCCGATCGCCACCTTGGCCCGGCAGTCGCCGAGGATGAACTGCCACTCCTTGTCGAGCTGGTCCTGATACATCGGGACGTAGGCCGCGCCCAGCCCGTAGGTGGCGTAGCAGGCGACCGCCCACTCGACACGGTTGTTGGCGACGATGGCCACGACGTCGCCGCGGCCCACCCCGAGGCTCGCGAGCCCGCCGCGGAACGCCTCGACCAGCGCGCCGAACTCGCGGTAGGTGATCCACCTCCACTCGGTGCCCTGCTTCACGCCGAAGAGCTGGCGGTCGGCGAATTCGCGGCAGCTCCGCTCGTAGATCTGAACGAGGTTCTCGAAGTTCACCGCCATGGTATGAGGCCTCCTTGCGCGGCCAGCATTCGATCTGCTCCTTGCAGAGTCCGCCGCGGAGCGCAATGGAGCCCGCTTGCACCCGGTTCCCCGGCCGGTACTCTGACGGCTGCCATGGACGAGGCGACGACGCACCGCCTGGCCGACGGTACCCTGGTCCGCACCCGGCCCCTCCGCCCCGACGATCGGGAGAAGCTCCGCAACGGCTTTGCCCGCCTGTCGCCGGAGTCGAAGTATCGCCGCTTCTTCTCGGCCCCGGCGACCCTGTCCGAAGCCGCGCTCGACTATCTGACCGCGACGGATGGCCGGAACCACGTGGCGATCGGGGCGGAGCGGGGCGAGGAGGGGGCCGACACGAGCTACGGCATCGGGATTGCGCGCTTCGTCCGGCTGGCGGAGGATCCGACCACCGCCGAGGCGGCGGTCGCGGTGATCGACGAGATGCAGCACCGCGGGATCGGACGCCTGCTGCTGCGCGAGCTCATCAAGGCGGCTCGCGACCAGGAGGTGACCACCTTCGTCTGCCACCTCCTCCCGGAGAACGACGTCGTGAAGTCGCTGCTGCACGACCTCGACGCAGAGGCCACGCCACACCTCGAGGACGGCCTGTTGACCTACCGGGTCACGCTGCCAGAGACGCTACCCGACGAGCGGGACGAGGGCACGATGTACCGCCTGTTCCGGCTGGCGGCCAAAGGCATGCAGGTGATCTTCCGCCGGGTGCCCGGCAGTGCCCCCGACGCGGGCGACGCCTGAGCTCCGCACGTTCTGCCGCGCCGGCTATGCCGGCCGCGGCACGGCGTTCGCCCGATTCACCGAACGCCGCATGCTCGCTCCCCTCCGGCCCGAGACGCAGTCTCGGGGCCGGCGCCTTATAGCGGCGGCAGGCCCTGGCTCGGGAACCACTTGATCTCACCCGGCACGGGCACTGCGGGGCGCTTGAAGAGGTTCACGAGATAGACCTGGCTGCCCGGCGTGGTCCCGCTGCCGGCGATCAAGTCGGCCGTGGTGCTGAGCACCAGGAAGTGGATGCCGAGCTCGGCGATCACACGCTGCGTGGTGCCGTCCGCGGCGGGGACCACGTAGCGCTGATCCGCGCGCAGCATCGTGAAGTAGGGGAGGCCGCTGCACACGAAGGCGACGCGCCAGTCGAGCTGCACCTTGAATGCCGACGGCAGCGTGCAGCCGGCCGGCTCGTTCGTGATGCGGGCGTACGTCTTGCTCTTGGTATCGTACATGAAGACCTGGGACACGCCGGTGTCCGCCTGCGTGCCGGCGAGGTCGGCGGTGCTCTCGAAAGCCACGATGCGGCCGTCGTTGCTGATGGCGGGATTCACGCTGGGTCCAAAGCCCGCCGTGATCGGCAGCGGCGTGCCGCCCGCGACGTCGCCCAGCCAGATCTGCGCAACGCCCGTGTCGACGCCCGTCAGCGGGTCGCTGCTCGACTCGAAGATGACGAGACGGCGCTTCGGACTGAGGACCACATGGCGGCTCGGGCCGAGCCCCGAGCTGAGCTGCCGGACGCTGCCGTCCCGATCGCGCAGGAAGACCTGCCGCACGCCCGGGTTCCCAGTCCCGCCCAGGTCCGCGGTGGACTCGAACGCGATCACGTTGCCGGTGTTGTCGATCGAGGGGTTGATGCTGGTACCGCTCGGGTCGTTCGAGACCGCGAAGTCCGATTTTTGCTGCGCCCCGATCACCTGCCGGCCGGGCAGGCCGGTTGCGAGCGGGTCGCTCCCGGAGTCGAAGGTGAACGCCCGCCCCGTGACCGACACCGCGGGGTTGGCGTGATCGCCCGACTCGGCGATGATCGTCTGCACCGCCGGGTTCCGACGGTCACGCCACGGCGAGATGGACACGATGCGGTGACCCGCGCCGAACTCGACGGCGAGCGTGAGCGTCTTGCTGCCTGGCGCTGCAAGGCGCGGCAGCAGGGTGTTCCCCGACAGCGTGAGCGCAACCACCGGATCGGTCTGACGGTGGTGGGCAGCGGCGGGAGACGCGAGTGCCACGGCGGCGAGCGCCAGCAGGGCACGAGACGACTGCTTCATGCGGATTCTCCTCGGGGCTTGGTCGGGGCGGGGCACGTGCTCAGCGCTTCTGCCGAAAGTCGAGGCGGCGGCCGCCGTTCAGCAGCCGGCAGTCGGTGGTACCGCGTTGGGTGAGAACGTGACCTCGGCGCTGCCCCGTGGTGGCGAGCGCCCTTCTACTGCACATGATTCCCCCTGCCCAGCGGACCGCTGCGCGCCGTCCTGTTCGGCACGCGACGATCGGCATGGGACGTGTGCCTAACACGACACCGCGCCGGCCTGTCAACGAAGAACGGGGCGCGGCGCAGAAGCGCACGGGATTGCTCCTACGAAAGTCGTAGGGGCGGCCGCACCGGTGCACGGCCGCGGCCGCGCTCATTCCCGGTACAGGCGGTGCGGCCCGACCTCGCGCTGGAACTCGCGGAGCTCGCGTCGCCACGATGCGGCCAGCGCACGCAGGTCGGCGCCGGACTCGATCGCCTCGCGCACGGCGGGGTCGCCGGTGAGGACGTCGATGGGGAGCCGGTCGGTGACGTACTCGTAGGGCGGCTGCTTCCAGCCGAAGCGATCGCCGTGCAGCGCGACGACGTCCTGCAGCAGGGCGAGCGTCGTCAGGTACGGCAGGTAGCGGTCGGCGTCGGTGACGTGGATCTGGAACCCACGGCAGAGCTCGCCATGCCACTTGTGGAACGTCGGCTGGAAGTCGTGGTCGCGCAGCACGAAGCCGGGCAGCCGGCGCCGCGCGAGGCGCGCGCGCAGCGCGGCGCCGTCGAGCCACGGGGCACCCCACACCTCGAACGGCCGGGTCGTGCCACGTCCCTCGGAGACGTTGGTGCCCTCGAGCAGGACCTGCCCCGGATAGACCGCCGCCGTCTCGGGCGTCGGCATGTTGGGAGACGGCAGCACCCAAGGAAGTTCCGTGTCCGCGAACTGCATGCGGCGGCGCCAGCCCTCCATGGGAACCACCGCGAGGTCACAGTGCGGAGCGCCGGTGCGGGCGTCGAGCCGCGCGTTCACCACGCGCGCCATCTCGCCCAGGGTGAGCCCGTGCCGCATCGGGACTGGGTAGAGGCCGACGAACGACTCGTAGCCTGGGCGGATCACGTTGCCCTCGACGGCGAGGCCGCCCAGCGGATTCGGACGATCGAGGACGACGACCGACTTGCCGGCGCGCGCGCACGCCTCGAGCGCGAGCGCGGTGGTCCATTCGAACGTATAGACGCGCGTCCCGACGTCCTGGAGGTCGACCACCAGCGTGTCGATGTGCTCCAGCATCGCCGGCGTCGGGCTCCGGGTCTCGGAGTAGAGGCTGAACACGGGGATGCCGAGTCGGCCGTCGACGGCGTGCGCCGACTCGATCATGTTGTCCTGCAGCTCGCCGGCGATACCGTGCTGCGGGCCGAAGAGCGCGGTCAGCCGGCTGCCGCAGAGGCGGTGGAGCACGTCGCGCGCCGACTCCAGGCGACGGGTGACCGACGCCGGATGCATGAGCAGCCCGACGCGCCGTTGCTTCAACCAGCGCGGGCGCGTGCGCGCCAGCACCTCGAGCCCGGGGACCACACGCTGCTGCCTCGCCACGGCCACCTCCTCGTGATCGCCCCCTGGCTATCTGCCGGGCACCCGGCCGCGCAAGCGCGCTGGCGCGGTTCCGAAGCGCGCCGGGTGCTGTCACATGATCGTCGTCGTCGTGATCACACACGGGTTCTGCGGCTCGAGAGCGACCTCGGCACGCACCCTACAGGATGAAGCGCGACAGGTCCTGATCCTCGAGGATAGCCGACAGGCGATCGCGCACCATCGCCGCATCCACCACGATCTCGTGGCCGCCCGCTCAGGACGGCGGATTGCGTCTTCACGCGTCGTGCAGGAGATGTGCGATCGATCCGGCGGCGCCGATCACCCGCGCGGCGTGCGCGGCGCACGGGGCAGGCAGCGGTCGCGAGGCCCCACCTCGCGGAGCCCCGTCGTG
>JBKPDC010000111.1:0-12300 GCA_046727715.1 Thermodesulfobacteriota bacterium | reverse complement strand
TGTCGGGCGACGTCGCCATGGGTAGCGACACCGTGGCGGCGGCGTTCCGTGACGCCGTCGAGGCGGACCGCGTGCGCGCCGTCCTGTTTCGCATCGACAGCCCGGGCGGGTCGTATGTCGCATCCGACACGATCTGGCGCGAGGTGTCGCGGGCGCGGGCGGCGGGCAAGCCGGTGATCGTCTCGATGGGGAACGTCGCGGCTTCGGGCGGCTACTTCGTGGCCGTGCCGGCGGACCGCATCGTCGCCCAGCCCGGGACCATCACCGGCTCGATCGGGGTCTTCGCCGGCAAGATGCTGACGAGCGGCTTCTGGCAGAAGCTCGGCGTCACCTTCGACCAGGTGCACGAGGGCGAGAACGCCACCATGTGGAGCGGCTTGCAGGACTACGGGCCGGCCGAGCGCGCGCGCTTCGAGGCCGCGCTGGACCGCATCTACGACGACTTCACCACCAAGGTCGCAGTAGGACGGAAGCTCGGGAAGGAGCGCGTCCTGGAGATCGCCAAGGGGCGCATCTGGACCGGCGAGGATGCGCTCGGGCTCGGGCTGGTGGACGCGCTCGGCGGGTATCCCGAGGCACTGCGGCAGGTCCGCCAGGCGCTCGGACTCGCGGCCGACGCGCCGATCGACCTCGAGCCGTTCCCGGCGCCGCGCGGGCTGCTGGCCGGCCTCGTCGAGCGCGCCGTGGGGCCGGGCGACGACGGCGCGGAGGAGGAGCCCGCGGTCTCGACGCTGCGGGCCGCGCTGGAGGCGGTGCACACCGTCACCCGAGCGCTGCGCAGCGCCGGCGTGCTCGCGGACCCGGGACCGCTCGGGACGACCGTCCAGGCGCCTCAAGTCTGGTGACGGCAGCGCCTGGAAGCGTGCGCCGAAACGCGCGATACATGCTGCGATGACCCGGCGCCTGCGACCCAGCTCCGTGGATCGCCGGGCGCCGGTCCAGGTGCAGCACCGCGCCGCGATTCTCGGCGTCGCGCGCCAGCTCTTCAGCGAGCTCGGCTACGACGGAGCGACCCTGCGCGACATCATCCGGCGCACGAGCCTCCCGGCCGGCACCGTGCAGCAGCTCTTCCCCGACAAGGCGGCGATCTTCCAGACGCTGGTCGAGGACAGCGCGCGTCGGCTGCGGGCGCGCGTGCGTGCCGCGCGCGACCGCGCTGCATCGCCGGAGGAGTTCGTCGCCGGGCCCTACCGCGCCTTCTTCACCTTCGCCGCCGAGGACCGCGTGACCTTCGATCTGCTGCGACGGGACCCGGCCACGATCCGCGCGCTGCTCGAGGAGCCGGCGCTGGGCGCGAGCGTCACCGAGCTGCGCGAGGACCTGGAAGCCGCGGTCGTGCGTGGCGACGTTCCGCCGGTCGACCTCGACTACCTCACCGCCGCGATGGCCGGCGTCGCCGTCGAGGTGGCGCTTCGCATGGTCGAGCGGCAGCCCGCCGACGTGGACGGCGCGACGGCATTCGCCACCCGGCTCTTCTTGGGTGGCCTCGACCGCCTGCGCGAATCGCCGCGGCCCCGGGAGGGCACCGGCCGCCGGCGGCATGCGACCACGCGGCCCCGCTCGTCCCGATAGGAGCTGCGATGCGACGCGACGTCTTCACCGAGGATCACGAGCTGTTCCGGCGCCAGGTCCGGCGCTTCGTCGAGAAGGAGATCGCCCCCAGGGTGGCGGAGTGGAACGTCCGCGGCATGAGCGACCGCGAGAGCTGGCGACGTGCCGGCGCCGAGGGCCTCCTCGGGGTGTGCGCACCCACCGAGTACGGCGGCGCCGGGGCCGACTTCCTCTACGCCGCCATCGTCAACGAGGAGATGGCGCGCGTCCGGGCGCACGGCATGATGATCTCGCTGCACTCGGACATCTGCCTGCCATACCTGCTCGCGTACGGCACCGACGAGCAGAAGCGCCGCTGGGTGCCCGGCGCCGTGTCGGGCGAGGTGCTGCTGGGCGTGGCCATGACGGAGCCCGGCGCCGGCTCCGACCTGGCGGGGATCTCGACGACGGCGCGCCGCGACGGCGACACCTACGTGCTGAACGGTGCCAAGACGTTCATTTCGAACGGACAGATCGGCGACCTGTTCATCGTGGTCACCAAGACCGACCCGAACGCACAGCCACCGCACGCCGGCGTGAGCCTCGTCCTCGTGGAGGGGACCACGCCGGGCTTCGTGCGCGGCAAGAAGCTCCACAAGCTCGGGCTCCGGGGTCAGGACACGAGCGAGCTCTTCTTCGAGGACTGCCGCATCCCGGCGACGAACCTGCTCGGCCGCGAGGGGCAGGGCTTCAAGATGCTCATGCGGCAGCTCCAGCAGGAGCGGCTCGTGATCGCCGTCACGGCCGTCGCGTCGTGCCGCCGCGCCCTCGACGACACCGTTGCCTACGTGAAGGAGCGACGCGCCTTCGGCCAGCCCATTGCCGCCTTCCAGAACACGCAGTTCACGCTCGCCGAGCTGGCGACCGAGGTCGAGGTGGGCCAGGCCTTCGTCGATCGTCTCCTGGCGGCGCACGTCCGCGGCGACGACATCGTCACCGAGGTGAGCATGGCGAAATGGTGGACCACCGAGCTCCAGAAGCGGCTCACCAGCGAGTGCGTCCAGCTGCACGGCGGCTACGGCTTCATGCTGGAGACACCCATCGCCGAGGACTACGCCGACGCCGCGGTACAGTCGATCTATGCCGGCACCAACGAGATCATGAAGGTGATCATCGCCCGGCGCATGGGCCTGGGTAGTGGTGGCGGCGGGCCCGGCCCGCTATAAGGCGCCGGGGATGCGGCTCGTCGAGGTGATGGTGCTTCTCGCCGCGGGGTTCGCCTGCGGATGCGGGGCAGAGAAGCAGCGGCCGGTCGTCGGCGAGGACGACATCACGGCGGCCCACCTGCGCAACCTCGACGAGGACCGCCCGATGCTCCGGCACCTCGAACCCACCGAGGAGGAGGCACGCGCGTTGGCCGAGGAGGAGGGTGCGCGCGCCGGCGCGCCGCCGGGCGAGGAGGGGTGGACGGAGGACCACGACCTCCAGGAGGCGCCCACCACGCGGGACAAGTGGGAGCAAGCGAGCATCGCGGTCCTGCAGGTGGCGGTCACGCTCGGTGCGATGGTCGCACCCTACTTCCTGTTCTGATGCTCTCGACTCGCGCACTCGCCGTCGCCGTCGCGGTCTTCGTCGTGCTCTGGGTGGCGCTCGATTCGGGCTGGATGTCGGCAGCGCCGGCGCCGCCGGGGACGTCGGTGGCGCTCGGGATGCTCGCCGCGGTCTTCGGGATCGGGGCGTGGGTGATGCAGGCGGGCGGGCAGCTGCAGCGCGTGCCGCCGCTCATCGGCATGGCGCTCGGCGCGGGCACCTACGCTCTCGCGCGCGCGGTCGGACTCTAGGTGGCCGACCCGAGACTCCGTCTCGGGTCGGAACGGAGGCGAGCGTGGCCTCCCGTGCACGCCGCAGTCGCGGAACGATCCGCCGCATGGCACACGAGCGGCGTAGGTGATAAGAAGGGCCGGAGGAGGGGTGATGATGTGGAGGATGGCGGTGGTGGCGGTCGGGATGGCGTGCGCGGCGGCAGCGCAGGCAGGGGCTCCCGGATTGCCGTCCTCGCCGTTCGGCTACGCCGTGTTCGCGATCGGCGACGTCACCTTGCAGAACAAGGTGCGCGGGGTGAATGGCGATGTGGGGTCGAACGGAGGGCGCGTGCTCGTCGGGAAGGATACGCCCGTCCTGGGGGCCGTGGCGGGTCCGCGCGTCACGTTGCGAAAGGATGCCAGGGCGGGATCGCTCTTCTGTCTGCTGCTCGAGGGGCCCGGGGGAGGCGCCTGCCAGGCGGTCACGATCCCGCTCGTCCCCACGGCACAGCTCCCCGCGGTACAGGTCGTTCCGGGGACGGTATCGCTGCGCGTGCCCCCGAAGGGAAGAAGGTCTCCGGTCGCTCCCGGCGCGTACGCGGACGTCAGAATAGGACCGCGCGGCTTGCTCGTACTCGCGGGCGGGACCTACGCGGTGCGCTCCATCAGGATCCAGCCGCGCGGGCAGCTGCTCTGCCAGGACGCGTGCCGGATCGGCGTGGCGAACCGGGTCAGGCTCCAGCCGCGCGCCGTGCTCACGGGTACACGCCCGTCCGACGTCCACGTCGACGTCGCGCGCACCGCCTCGAGTCCCGTCTTCGCCGCGGCGCCGCGGGCGACAGTCGGTGCCCTGGTCTACGCGCCCGGCGGCCGCATCGACCTGCGCAACCAGGGCAATTACGTCGGCGCCTTCGTCGGCAAGACGGTCACCGTCGGCATGGGCGCGATCGTCGACGCCGGCGGTCCGTGAGCCGTCAGCGCCGGAGCTGCGCAGCGCGAATGCTGCGCGTCACCCTCGGCCTGTGATCGCTCTCGGCGGTCCTGCGCGGCACGTGCTCTGTCGGGAGGCGCTCACGCGTCCGAGAGCACCAGCTCGAGCACCGACGCCTCCCCCGGCACCCCGATGCGCAGCGGGAAGCCGTAGAAGCCCGTCCCGCGGTGCACGTACAGCCGGTTCGCGCCGTGGCCGAAGAGCCCGTGGTCGGGCCAGCGCGAACGCTTGAGCACCGTCCAGTCGAGCCCGAAGCTGACCAGCCCGAGCTGGCCGCCGTGCGTATGGCCGGAGAGCGTCAGGTCGACGTCGCCCTTCGGCACGTGCTGGAAGCCCAGGGGATCGTGCAGCAGCAGCAGGCGGAGGTGGCCGTCGCGGCGTGGGAAGCGGGCGAGCAGGCGCTGGATGTGCTCGCGGCGGCCCTGGCCGACCCAGTCGGCGCCGACGATCTGCACCTGCCCGACCGGGGTGTCGGTCACCGCCTCCGCGTCGACCAGCAGCGTGATGCCGTTGGCGGCCAGCGCCTGCCGGACCTCGTCCTCGGTCTCGTGGTCGTGGTTGCCGAAGGTCGCGAAGCAGCGATCGGGCAGGCGGCGGAGCGGCTCGAGCGCGCGGGCCAGCGCCCCCGGGGTGCCCGCGCCCTCCATCGTGAGAAAGTCGCCGGTGAGAAGCACGAGGTCGGGCTCGTGCGCGACCAGATCGGTGATCACGCGCCAAAGGCGGCGCTCGGGCCGCCACGGACCGAGATGGGGATCGGCGATCTGCACCACGCGCAGCGGCCGCCGCGCGAGCGGCTGGGGGCGCCGGTGGCGATACCGCTCGACGGGAACGCGCGTCACTTCGGCGGGCCCGCTGCGGGCGAGCGGCACGCGTACGATCTCCTCCACGGTGCGCAGCGACGTGATCACCGACGCGACACCGACCGCGACGGGGATGAGATCGAGCCAGCGCAGCGCGACGAGGCCGGTGTCCAACCCGGCCAGCCACAGCACGCCGCGCACCGGCAGCAACGCGAGCAGCCACAGCCCCGACAGTGCCCCGACCGCGACGTACACCATGCCCGGAATGCTCACCAGGACGCGGAAAGCGCCGTGGCGCAGCCGCGCCCGGACGAGATGCGTCAGGTGTGCCCCGGCCGCCAGGAGGCCATAGACGAACACCGCATCGAGCCACGGCACGACCGCCGGCGAGGCCCATGCCGTGAGACGCTCGTGCGTGACGAGCGCGCCCGGGAGCGACAGCGCAAGGATGATGAAACCCCACGTGGCGTACACGCGCCGGCCGCTCACGATCCACGCGTACGCGGGCACGCCGAGCAGCAGCGCCAGGGCGATCCAGGTGACGGGGGCGTCCATCGGCGCGGTCGCATGCTACGCCGATCGGACGGCCGACGCGAACCAGGCTGCGATGGCGCGCCGGTGGTCGTCGAGCAGCGGCCCGACCGCGACCTGCAGGTCGAGCTCCTCGGCGAGCTCGCGCGCCACACAGGACTCCGGCATCTCGCCCAGCTCGAGCTTGCCGCCCGGCAGCTCCCATTCGCCGCGCGAGTTGCCGACCAGGACGACGCGCCCCGTCGTGGCAGAGGACGCCCTTCACGGAGATGGGGAACCGATGTGCCAAGTTGTCGAGCGGCTGGATCACGGCGCGACAGCATGCCATGAGAAACGTTTATGCGCGACGCGCGCGTGGCGGCCATCCTCCTCCTGCTGGTGACGTTCGGGGCCGGATGCACGAACAATCCGTATCCCGACGCCGACAACCGGGAGAAGGTGGTCTATACCAACTATCAAGAGCCGCCCAAGACCCTGGACCCGGCGGTCGCCTACTCCACCGCCGACCACGTCATCACGGGGGCGGTGTACGACTCCCTGCTGGAGTACCACTTCCTGGCGCGCCCCTACCGGCTCATTCCCGGGCTGCTGGAGGAGATCCCGGAACCGGTGCCGCGCGAGCATGGACGGGTGGCCTACCGTCTCCGCCTCCAGGACGGGCTGCTCTTCCAGGACGATCCGTGCTTCGCCCTCGGCACCCCGGGCGCGACCACCCGACCGGTCATCGCCGCCGACGTCGCGTTTCAGCTCATGCGGCTGGCCGATCCGAAGGTGAACAGCCCGGTGGCGCCCACGTTCGCGCGCGTCGTCGGGTTCACCGAGTTCGCGGAGCGGCTCGCGGCCCGTCGCGACGGCGACGCGACCTTCGCCGCCCGCCGCATCGACGAGCAGTACGCGGACGCCGGCGGCATCGAGGGGGTGCGCGTGCTCGGTCCCACGGAGCTCGAGCTCCTGCTGCACGAGCCGTACCCCCAGCTGCGCTACTGGCTGGCGATGGAGTTCACCACGCCGATCCCCTGGGAGGCGGTGGCGTACTACGACGGCAGGGAGGGACGCGACGCGTTCGCCGAGCACCCGGTCGGTACCGGGCCGTTCCGCCTCGCCGTCTACGACAAGCGGCTCCGCATGGTGCTGGCGCGCAACCCGAACTGGTATGGCATCCGGCATCCCGAGCGCCGTGCGGCGGGTGCGGTCTACCCCGGCGAGGGCGCACCCGACGACGCGGCCAACGGTCTCCTCGATCCGCGGTACGTCGGACACCCGTTGCCGCTGCTCGATCGCGTGGAGTTCCGGCTCGACAAGGAGGACATCCCGGCGTTCACGAAGTTCCTGCAGGGCTACTACGACGTGTCCGGCATCATCGAGGAGAGCTTCGACCGCATCGTCCACGAGGGGCGGCTGTCGCCCGAGATGCAGCAGCTCGACATGACGCTGCTGAAGGCGGTGCAGCCGTCGATCTACTACATCGGCTTCAACATGACGGATCGGGTGGTCGGCGCGCCGGCGGGCGAGCGCGGACGCAAGCTGCGCCAGGCGATGAGCCTCGTCATCGACAGCCAGGCGTTCATGGACATCTTCATGAATGGCCGCGGCATCGCGGCGCAGTCGGTGATCCCGCCGGGCATCTACGGCTGGGAGGAGAACTACGCGAACCCGTACCGGCGGGTGGACCTGGACCGCGCACACACGCTGCTCCGCGAGGCCGGGTATCCGGGCGGCATCGACCCGGCCACGGGAAGGCCCCTGCACCTCACCTTCGACACGGCCGACACCAGCGCCCGCGGTCGCCTGCGCTACCAGTTCTTCGTGGACGCCTGGAGCCGGCTCGGCGTCGACGTCGAGATCGCGGCCACCACCTACAACCAGTTCCAGGACAAGGTGCGGCGGGGCGCCTACCAGCTCTTCATGTGGGGCTGGGTGGCCGACTATCCCGACCCGGAGAACTTCCTCTTCCTCCTCTGGAGCGCGAGCGCGCGCAGCGCGGGCGGTCCGAACACTGCCAACTTCGCCGACGCGGAATTCGACCGCCGCTTTCTCGCCATGCGTGACGCCCCGGACGGTCCGGAGCGCCTGGCGCTGATCCGCGAGCTGCAGGCGATCGTCGAGCGCGAGCGGCCGTGGATCGAGCTCTTCTACCCCGAGTCGTATGCCCTCGTGCACGGCTGGGTACACAACGCCAAGCCCCTCGGCATGTCGTTCTCGACCCTCAAGTACCGCGACGTCGATGTCGCACAGCGGACGGAGAAGCGAGCGGAGTGGAACAAGCCCGTGCGCTGGCCCGCGTATGCGCTGCTCGGGCTCGCGGCCGTGGTCCTGGCGCCGGCGGTCCGCACGGTGGCGCGGAGGATGCGATGACGGTCGGGCCGGGAATCCCCGGTCGCGCGCTACGACCGGGCCGCGTCACGTCGACCACGCGGTTCGCGAGTACCTGCCCCGCGGGCTCGCGCAGCTCCAGCGTCACCACGGAGCGGCCGGGTACGGACGATCTCGTCGCTGGCCGCCAGGGCGAGAAGCAGCAGCACCCGGGGAGCCGGCGCGCGGCGGCAACGCAACCGGGTGGGGTGGTCGCCGCCGTCGCCCGCCGGCCACGTTGCAGTCCCGCCGTCCGGGGCCCAAACTCGCGGCCCGATGGTCCTCGTCTACCTCGTCCGCCGCATGGCGTACGGCGCGGTCACGGTGCTCGGCGTCCTCCTGCTGCTCTTCGTCCTCTTCTTCCTCGTCACCAACCCCGACGACATCGCGCGTCGCGCGCTCGGCGAGAAGGCGCCGCCGGAGGCCCTCGAGCAGTGGAAGGAGAATCACGGCTACGCCAAACCGCGCTTCTGGAATCCCGATGCGCCCGGCGACACCATGATCGCCGATCATTTCCGGCGCATGCTCACCTTCGACTTCGGCCGCAGCGACGCCGACGACGTCCCGATCACGCGCCGCCTGCGCGAGGGCCTGTGGCCGAGCCTGTCGCTCACGCTGCCGCTCTTCCTGCTCGAGCTGCCGCTGGCGATCGGCGTCGCCCTGCTCGTCGCCTTCCTGCGCGAGACCTACGTCGACCGGCTGGGCGTCACGCTGTGCGTGCTCGGGATGAGCGTCTCCGTGCTGCTCTACATCGTGGGCGGACAGTACATCCTCGGCAAGGTGCTGCGCTGGTTCCCCATCTCCGGCTTCGATCCGCGGCCGGCGGTGATCCTGCGCTTCCTGGCGCTCCCGGTGGCGATCGGCGTCATGGCGGGTCTCGGGGAGGGCGTCCGCTTCTACCGGACGGTGTTCGTCGAGGAGGTCGGGCGCGACCACGTGCGGACGGCGCGAGCGAAGGGCTGCGGGGAAGGGCGGGTGATGACCCGCCACGTGCTGCGGAACGCGCTCATCCCGATCCTCACGCAGGTGGTGGTGGCGATCCCGTTCCTGTTCACCGGGTCGCTGCTGCTGGAATCGTTCTTCGGCATCCCGGGCCTCGGCGCGCTCACCGTGGACGCCATCAACTCGAACGACTTCGCCACCCTGCGCACGATGGTCTTCATCGGCTCGCTGCTCTTCATCCTCGGGCAGATCCTCACCGATCTGAGCTACGCGCTGGTCGACCCGCGGGTGCGGCTGGAGTAGGGCGGTGGAGTCGTACGTCGTCTCGAATCTCGTCACCGGCGCGCTCGTCGTCGCCGCCGCGGCGGTCACCTGGGCGGCGGCGCGCAGCCCGCTCTGGCGCGACGCGGCGCGCGAGCTGTGGCGGCGGCGGTCCGTGTCGCTGGTGGCCGTGGGCCTCTACGTGCTGGTCGCGCTGCTCGACTCCTTCGCGTGGGTCGGCGGCAACGAAGGCGTGGGTGTGCAGCGGCCGCGCACCGTCGTCGACCGGCTCTTCCCCGCCGACTTCCAGGAACGCAGCTACTCGGCGCCGCTCGCGGCGACGGAGCTCTACGGCGGGGCGCCGCTGCGCCATCCCGGCCGCCATCTGCTCGGGACCGACATCCTCGGCCGCGACGTCCTCCGGCAGGCGCTCAAGGGCGCACGCGTGGCGCTGCTGGTCGGTGGACTGACCACGCTCATCGTGATCCCGATCGCGCTGCTCTTCGGCGTCGGCGCCGGGTACTTCGGCGGCCGGGTGGACGATGCGGTGTTCTTCCTGGTCTCCACCCTGGCGTCGATGCCGGGACTGCTGCTCCTGATCGCTCTCATCATGGCGCTCGGCCGCGGCCCGGTGCAGGTGTGCGTCGCGCTCGGTGTGACCGGCTGGGTGGGCTTCTGCCGCGTGACGCGCGGCGAGACGCTCAAGCTGCGCGAGCTCGACTACGTGCAGGCGAGCCGGGCGCTGGGTTCCAGCGCGCCGGGCATCGTCTGGCGCCACGTGCTGCCGAACCTGGGCCACCTGGTCGTGATCACGTTTGTCCTCACGTTCTCGGGCCTCGTGCTCTCCGAAGCCGTCCTCTCCTGGCTCGGCCTCGGCCTCGACGGCAGCTGGGGGCAGATGATCGATCAGGCGCGCGACGAGCTGGCGCGCGACCCGATCGTGTGGTGGAACCTCGGCGCGGCGTCGCTCGCGCTCTTCGGGCTCATCCTGGCCGTGAACCTGCTCGGGGACGGTGTGCGCGACGTGCTCGACCCGCGCACG
Organism: Thermodesulfobacteriota bacterium; assembly: GCA_046727715.1. Lineage (GTDB taxonomy): Bacteria > Desulfobacterota > Binatia > DP-6 > DP-6 > CAVQLX01. Next base: position 2,049 of record JBKPDC010000111.1, on the reverse strand, counting down.
CGCCGCGAGCGGCGCTAGGAGACCGACCCGTGCACCGGGGTCGCGGCTCGGCTTCCTAGTTGCGGCGGCGAGCGTGGAGCAGAAACTCCACCGCGCCGCGCGTTCCGCGCACCGGTGACCTCATGTGGCGGGCGACGCGCCAGCCCGCCCGCTCGACGCCCGCGATCGCCCGCTGGAGCGCGTCGGCGAGCTCCGCCGGGCCATCGGGCGCGTGACCGAGGCGGAGTTCGAACATCGGCTTCACCAGGGCCACGAGGTCGGCGTCCGGGGCGAGCGCCAGACGGCGGAGCTGGCCGACGGCCGCGGCGACCGACAGGTACGAGAGATCCATCGTGATCACTTCGATCACCTCGGGCACGAGCGCGCGGTCCAGCGCCGCCAGGTTCGTGCCCTCGAGCGACACGACCCGCGTGTTCTGGCGGAGCGACCCGAGCAGTTGCCCGTGCCCCGCGTCCACGGCGTAGACGCGCTGTGCGCCCGCCGTGAGCAGCGCCCGGGTGAAGCCGCCGGCCGCGGCGCCGAGATCGAGCACGATGCGGCCGGCGACCGCGATGCGGAACGCGCCGAGGGCGGCCGCGAGCTTGGCCTCGCCGCGAAGCGTCCGTGGTGCGTCCACGACGACCGCCGCGTCGCGCCGCACGAGCGAGCGCGGGTTGGTCGTGATGCGTCCGTCCACCCGCACGCGCCCGGCGGCGATGGCGGCCAGCGGGTGGCGGACGTCGGGCCTCACGTCAGCGAGATGCTGCAACAGTTCTCTTCGCGGGCTGCGGCTGCGCGTTCCCATGACCTCCTCCGTCCTGCGCTGGGTCGATGGCAGGACGGTCGGAGGAGCTCGGGACGCGCACGCACCCCGACGCACGGTGCACACGCACACGCGGGCGCTGCCGCACGAGGCGCGACCGCTGGTCACGCCCCGACGTGTCGGGTGTCAGCGTCAGCCGAAGCCGGTCATGCGCGAATCCATGTGCCCCCACCCGTGCTCTCGGGTCAAGGGGACGCGCGCGACCTGCTCAGGGTTCGCGGCTGTCGGGACCCGGGGCGTCTCCCGCGTGCGGGTCTCGACGCTCTCGACGGTCGTTCAGCTGGAGCTTGTGCAGGGTCGCCTGCTGCGCCGGGGTGAGCACGTTCTTCACCCGGATCATGAGGGCGAGCCGCAGGCGCTTCATGCGATCCTCCAGCTTCAGCACCTCGTCGGCCTGGGCCAGGGCCGCCGCCTCGTCGACCGAGTCGGCAGCGAGCAGCTTCGTCAGCGCCGCGGTCTTCTCCTCGAGCTGCCAGCGGATCTCGACCGCGTCGCGCTCCGTGTCGGTGATCGCCTTCGTGATCGCCGTCCGCTGCGCATCGGTGAGGCCGAGGTCGCTCTGGTGCTGCATGATGAGCGATGGCGGAAAGAGCTGGCGCAGGAACCCCGAGCCGCGCCCTCGTCCCGGCCCCATCACGCCGGCCTGCGCCGCCGTGCACGAGAGGGCGAAGGCCGCCACCGTCAGTCGAATGGTGGGTTTCACGCGGGCATCTCCTTCTGCGGCGGCTGGCGCGTCGCGGCCGGGCTCGACTCGGACGTGTCGGGCTCGTCGCAGGCGACGTCCGGGTCGTCGCAGCCGAACGCCGGGACGGCCTCGTCCGTGTCAGGGTCGGTGGCTGCCAGGAGCGCGTCGGTCGGCGTCTCGTAGTCGCCCAGCTCGGCCAGTGCTGCCGGCTCGAGCGTGCGGCCGGTGTCCGTCCGGCGCACGAGCCAGACTGCGATGGACGCCGCCGCGGCTAGTCCCACGGCGGCGACGAGCGGCGCGCCCGAGCGGCGGCGTCGCTCGGGGAACGGGATCACCGTCGGGCGCGGCGCCGTCGCCAGGACGCGCCCGAAGAGCGCGGGTGATGGCTCGGGGGCCGGTGCACGGTCCAGCAACGCGTCGAGCGCTGCGGCGGCGTCGCGGAGCGCGCGTGCCTCGGGCGACCGCGCGACCAGTTCCCGCGCGGACTCGCGCTCCACCTCGGGCCAGCTCCCGGGCCGCGCGCCATGGGCATCGAGGAGATCTCGCAGGCGCTCGAGCGTCA
>JBKPDC010000110.1:0-3272 GCA_046727715.1 Thermodesulfobacteriota bacterium | reverse complement strand
CTAGTGCTTCCAGCCCGTGATCTCCAGCACCACGCCGTGCCCGGTCACGTTGTGCTGGATGCTGACCCAGAAGCGGTTGCCGGAGGCGTCGAATATCCCGCCCGTCGACTCCGCGTTCAGGTCGTTCAGCGTGGCGACGCGAATACAGCCGTCGCTCAGGAGGTCGGCATCGGCTCCGTCGTCGAGACAGTCGAAGATGTCGTTGTTGCGGCCCACCTCCGGACCGTCGCCGTCCTCCAGGATCACCCAGTTCCCGCGGTGCGCCTGATAGGCGATGTTGTCCATCATCGCGAAGTCGGGCGTGCCGATCACCAGGTACTGGAGCTCGGGCGTCGCCGTGTTGGCGAGCGCCTGCTCGAGAGTGCCGTCCGTCACGCAGACGGTCTCGCCGAAGTTGTGGTCCTGGCTCTCGTTGCCGGTGTTGTTGCCGCAGAAGCGCACGACGCCCTCGACCTCGGCGGTGCGGTCGATGTCAGCGTCCTCGGGGCGGTAGTAGCCGGTGAGCTTCAGCGCGGCGGCCGCGGCGCGAAGGTCGGCGTTGAACGAGGGCGTGATCAAGATCCAGGTGCCGAGCCCCGTGTTCGAGCCCTGCCCGTAGTCCGTGTTGCCCGAGCGCTTGCCCAGTCGCAGCCCGTAGACCGTGCCGTCCGCGAGAGGCGACTGGGAAAGGTCGCTGATCGGCGGCCCGCCCGGCCACGGGGTGGTCGGCACGAACTTGAAGTACGCGCCGCCAGCCGTGCCGTTCAATGGACGGTTCTCGTCGCCGTAGTACATGACCCCGCTCTGGTAGAGCGCGATGCCCTCGAAGGCGTTCCGGCCGACCGCGGGGCGCGTCACCACGTTCTCGGCGCCACTTCCACCGGGGCCGTTGCTGATCGTCCCGAGAGTCCGGTCGAAGAGCACATCCGTCGTCTCCAACGGGTTGGCGATCTCGAGGAGCCAGCCGGTGTTCCCTACCTCCTCGCCCACGATCACGGTGCCCCACGGCGTGCGGCGCACAGGGTCGCAGGAGTTGGTTCCGGAGAGGATCGTCTCGACCACACCGTCGGAGAGCCGGATCCGCTGCACGCCTGGAGACGTCGGGCCCTGCTCGTTGCACGCGATGAGATGGGTCGGATGCACGTCGTCGGGCCATGGCGCCATCATGTCGATGTTGGAGCCGGCGTTCGCGGCCGCGGTGGCAACTTTCACCTTCAGGCCCTTCGCCACCGTCACGAGTGCCGTGGGGTCGGCTTCGGCAGTCGCGGCGTCGATGCTCTCGGTGGACGAGGCCGCCACGGGCTTCACGACGCCGAAGAGCTGGTCGGCGTGCGCGCCAAGCTGCTGCTCCTGCTTCAGTCCGAAGTCGTAGGCGGCGGCCAGGGCCACCGCGGCGGTCACGAGCGCGAGCGTCGATGCGATTCCGATCCGCTTCATGTGTGCCTCCCTGTTGGATGTGTGGGTTCGACCGCGGAATCCTGCCGGTCGACGGTGAAGGGATGATGACGATGGGCTGCTCGTTCCGGGACAAGCGCATGACGTGCTGGAGACGTCCGGTGATCCACGCGACCAGCGCTGTGGACGGTGCGGGCACGAACGTTTCGCGAATGTCAAAGGATGGCGAGATGCAGCACGAGGACTCGGCAGCGGGGTATTCCGTGTGCTGCTCTTCCTGGCCGCGCTGGTCGTGCGTGCTATGGGCAACGGCCTGCTCGCGGCTGTGTGCCGGGCAAGCCGGCGTCGTCTCCACGCGCTACTCGGGACACACATAGCGCGCCCATGAGCGACGTTCCGTTTCCCCATCGGTGCTGAAGCGCAAAGGGCTGCCGCGCGCGACTTTGTCCACGGAGGACGAATCGTGTCATAGAGCGTTGGTGTGCGGAGCCGGGCAATAGCATGGATGATCCTGAACATCCTCGGGCCGTTGATCGCCTATGGCGGTCTGGTGTGCTGGCTCACCTGGCCGCTGGCGGCCTCGGCGGCAGGGTTCCTGCCGTTCCGGGGCTTCTGCCAGTACGATAACCTGTACTCGGCTTGGGTGCTGGCTCACGGAAGCCACGCGCTGGCCACCGCGCCAGCGACCTTCCCCCATGCGAACATCTACCATCCCACTCCGGGCGCTCTCTTCTATGGTCCGGCGGGCTTGGCGCCCTGTGGATGTTCGCTCCGGTCTTCCTAGCCAGCGGCAACGCCGCGCTCGCGCTCAACGTCACGTTCCTGCTCGGGCTCGTCCTCACCGCGACGACGATGCACGTCGTGGTGCGCCGCTGGACCGGGTCCGACCTCGCCGGGCTCGTCGGCGCAACCACCCTTCTCCTCAACCAGTGGATCCTGTGGGGATTCGTACCGAGGACGCCGCACTGGGCCGCTCTCTGTCTCTTCCCGGTGATCGCCTTCACCGCCGCCAAGCCGTTCGACTCGCTGCGGTCTAGCCGGGTGTTGCGCCGGTGGACATGCCCGGTGGAAGAAGGCGTGACAGAGGACCTGCCAGATGCGGTCCTTCGCCTCAAGGCGGCGGCGTCGACGCGCTGCCGGTAGAGGCGGGCGAGGTCATGCGGCGCGACGCCCATCGGCGGCGTCGCGGCGGACATAGTCCCCACCGGTGAAATACTTCTCGAGCAGCACGTACAGCACGATGAAGAGGTAGCGGCTGCCCATCTCGCGCAGCCGGAGCTTCGCCGCGCCCTCGCGCCGATTGCGCCAGGTGATCGGCACGACCGTCCAGCTGTAGCCGCGCACGATGGCCTTCAAGGGGAGCTCGACCGTCAGGTTGAAGTGCGGTGCGATGAGCGGCCGGCAGCCGTCGATCACGCTGCGCCGGTAGGCCTTGAAGGCGTTCGTCGTGTCGTTCAGCGGAATACGGAACAGCGTGCGGATGCCCAGGTTGACGAGCCGGTTCATCACGAGCTTCAGGCGCGGGTACTGGATGGTGCCGCCGCCCGGCACGAAGCGGCTGCCGAAGACGCAGTCCCATCCCTCGTTCAGCGTGCGCCAGTAGCGCACGACGTCGCGGCAGTCGTCGCTCTCGTCGCCCATCATGACGACGATCGCGTCGCCCGTCGCGCGGTCGAGGCCGTGCACGACGGCCCGGCCGAACCCATGCTCGCCGTCGTTCCGCACCGGCGCGAGCTCGGCGATGCGGGCGCCGAGGCTCTGCAGGACCTCCCAGGTGTCGTCCGTGCTGCCGTCGTCGACCACGACGATCTCGTGCGGGATGCCCTGCAGGCGCAGCTCGACGTGCAGGTGCTCGACGGTCGAGGCGATGCACCCCGCCTCGTTGCGCGCAGGGATGA
>JBKPDC010000109.1:0-4477 GCA_046727715.1 Thermodesulfobacteriota bacterium | reverse complement strand
CGAACCTGGCGACGACGAGCAACGCCGCCAGCAGCGACCCTCGTCCCCTCATTCCGCCTCCTTCTCTCCGGTCCCCACGTTGTGGACGAGCTTGCCCAGCAGGCGCTCGAGCAGCACGGCCGATTCCGTGAACGCGATGGTACCCCCGTTCGGCAGCTCCTGCGGGTCGCCGCCCGGCTGCAGCGAGATGTAGCGGTCGCCGAGCAGTCCGGCGGTGACGATCGAGGCCGAGGTGTCGGCCGGGAGCTTCAAGCTCGGGTCGAGGTCGAGCGTCACGCGTGCCCGGTAGTCGTCGCCGAGCTCGGTGGACCGTACCTGGCCCACCTTCACACCGGCGATCACGACCGGCGCCCGTGGCTTCAGGCCGCCGAGCTCATCGAAGCTCGCGATCAGCGTGAGACCGCCGCGCCGGTTGAGCGAGACGCCTCCGACGGCGAGCGACAGGTACGCGATCGCCCCGATGCCGAGCAGCACGAACAGACCCACCAGCAGGTCACGACCCGGCGATCGGCTCACTCACACCCCCCACAACGCGGTGATGAAGTAGTCGAAGATGAGGACGCTCACCGAGGCGACGACCACCGTCGCCGTGGTCGCGGCGCTCACGCCCGCCGACGTCGGCGCGCTCGTGTACCCGCGGTAGGTGGCGATCCAGCCGACGAGCACGCCGAAGACCACCGCCTTCAGGAGGCTGCCGGCCAGGTCGTCGCGCAGGTCGACGGACGTCTCGAGGCTCGTCATGTAGGCGCCCGAATCGACGCCGAGCAGCCGCACGCCGACGAGCCAGCCCCCGAAAATGCCGCACACGATGAACAGGGCCGCGAGGAGCGGCATGACGAGGATCATGGCGATGGCTCGCGGCGTGACCACGTAGTCGACGGGGTCGACCGACATCATGCGAAGCCCGTCGAGCTGCTCCGTCGCCACCATCGTGCCGATCTCCGCTGCGGTCGCGGAGCCCGCGCGGCCGGTGACGAGCAGCGCGGTGAGGACCGGCCCGAGCTCGCGCACCAGGCTGAGGCCCACGACCGCGCCGAGCGCCTGCGTGGCGCCGAAGCGCTCGAGCGTGTTGTAGCCCTGGAGCCCGAGCACCATGCCGACGGCGAGGCCGCACACGCAGATGATGAGGAGCGAGAGGACGCCGAGCTTGTAGACCTCGTCGACGATGCTGCGGACGCGCCACGGCGGCGTCACGACGTCGCGGAGAATCTCGACGAGAAAGAGGCCCATGCGACCCAGGTCGGTGACGATGCCGATCGTCGTCGCGCCGACGCGGCGGATCGCGCCCACCATCAGACGGCCTCCGGCAGCGCGAGCCCGGCGTCCAGGTCGGGATTCAGAAACGCCCGGACGTGCGGATCGGCGCTGGCGCGCAGCTCCTCCGGCGAGCCCTGGAAGAAGCCCCCGGGCAAGAGGAGCAGCACCTGCTCGGCCATCCGGAGGGTGGAATCGATGTCATGCGACACGATGACGGTGGTGATACGGCGCGTCCGGTTGATGTGCCCCAGCAGCGCCTCGATCCGCCGCGTCGAGATCGGGTCGAGCCCCGAGAACGGCTCGTCGCACAGCAACACGGCCGGGCTCCGGATGATGGCCCGGGCGAGGGCAACGCGCTTCACCATGCCGCCCGAGAGCTGGCTCGGCAGCAGGCCGTCGACGTCGCGCAGGCCAACCGCCTCGAGGCGCTCGTGGACCGCGGCCGCGATGGCCTGCTCGTCCATCCGCTCGTGCTCGCGGAGGGGAAGGGCGAGGTTGTCGAAGACGGTCATCGAGTCCAGCAAGGCGCCGCCCTGGAAGAGCATGCCGAGCTTCCGCCGCACGCGGAAGAGCTCGCGCTCCGGAAGCCGGGTGATGTCCTCCCCGTCGACGAGGATGCGGCCCGCGCAGGGCCGGATGAGCCCCCCGACCAGCCGGAACAGCGTGCTCTTGCCGGATCCGCTGCCGCCCAGGACCACCGAGATGCGCCCGGCCGGGAACGCGCAAGACAGGTCGCTGAACACCGGCCGGTCGCCGAAGGTCATCGTGACATGGTCGAGCTGGACGGGGGCTCCGGGGTCCATGCGTGGGCAGGTTGTAGCAGTCTCAGGTGCTAGCGCCAGCGTCAGGGCGGCCGCGGACCTCGCCCACGCTTGGGGCCGGCGCGCAAGGCTTGCTATGACCGGCCGCCGTGCCCGCGCGCCGCCGGTGGTTGATCCTCGTCTCCTGCCTGGTCTGCCAGATGGGGCTCGGGCTGGGCGGCTACGTCTTCGCGGTGTTCCTGAAGCCCGTCGTGGCCGAAATGGGCTGGAGTCGGACGGCCTTCGCCGCGGTCGGTGGGCCGCTGCTCTTCGCCATGGCGCTGGCGGGCCCGCTCGTGGGTGCTCTCACCGAGCGGGTGGGCGCGCGGGCCGTGTTCGCGACGGCAATCACGCTCGTCGCTGCGGCGCTGCTCGGGCTGAGCCACATGCAGTCCCTCTGGCAGTTCTACCTGCTCGGTCTGGTGCTGGGCGTCGCGATCACCGGGCTCGGCGACATCCCCACCGGGGCGGTCGTGTCGCAGTGGTTCGGCCGGCAGCGCGGGCTCGCCCTCGGGCTGGTCTACACGGGCTCCAATATCGGCGGCTCGATCGTTCCGCTGGTCGCCACGGCCATCGCGGCGAAATCGTCGTGGCGCGACGCGCTGCGCGTCCTGGCCGCCGGGGGCTGGCTGCTGATCGTGCCGTTCGCGCTCCTCGGTATCCAGGAACGGCACGCAGCCCTTGCGTCCGGTGAAGATAGCGGCGAGCTCACCGGGATGACGCTCGCCGAGGCGCGCCGCACGGCGAGCTTCTGGCTCCTCGGGGGCGTGCTCTTCCTATTCTACTTCTACTACCTCGGGGTGAACCATCACCTCGTCGCCTTCCTGAGTGACGCCGGCTTCTCCGACGCGTCTGCCGCGCGCCAGTTCAGCGCCGCCGTGGCGGTGGGCATCGCCGGCAAGATCGGCATGGGGCTCGTCGGCGATCGGCTGCCGGCGCGGCGCGCGGCGGTGCTCACGTTCGCCCTGATGGCGGCCGGTTCGGTCGCGCTGCTGAGCGTGGGACGCGTCCCGGCGCTGCTCCCATTGTTCCTGGTGGTGCACGGGTTCACCGTAGCGGCCGAGAACGTGATGCTGCCGCTCGTCGTGATCGAGTGCTTCGGCGTACGGCACCTGGCGCAGATCTACGGGGCGCTCATGCTCGCGCTGCTGCCGGGCGGGCTCGCGGGTCCGACGTTCGCGGGCTGGGTGTACGACCGGCTCGGAAGCTACTGGCCGGCTTTCGCGGTGTTCGCCGTCGGAAACGCCCTGGCCGTCGCCGCGCTCGCGGCAGTGCGGCGGGTCAGGGTGTGACCTTGCCCCCCCGAGAGACCGGGAGCACCAGCCGTCAGGCGAGGGCGCGCCGCAGCCGTCCGATCAACGCGTCGCGCTCGGGGCCCGGCAGCGCCAGCCGCCGCTCCGCGAGCGGGCGGACCCAGATGGGATGCAACGGCTCGGGGTCGTCCGCGTAGCGGGGGATCACGTGCCAGTGGACGTGGGCGAGGAAGTTGCCCAGGCAGGCATAGTTCAGGCGCGCCGGCGCGAGTTCCTTCCTGAGTGCCGACGCCACGCGTGCCACGTCCTCCCACAGCTGCACCTGCCGCTCGATGGGCACGTGGTCCAGCCCGTCGGCGTGCTCGTGGAGGAGGAGCAGGCAGTAGCCACGGTACACCTGCTCGTCGGCCAGGAAGACGCTCGATGTGGGCAGCGTGGCGACGAAGTCGGGATCGCGCCCCGCGCGGGCGCGGGCGAGCCGGTCACAGGCGGGGCAGGGCATGCCTGCCTGTCTAGCGCCCCCGGCTCGCTGCCTCCAGAGGTGAGCGCGTCGCGCCCATGACAAGGAACGTTGAAGAGATTGCGACGATTTGTGCCGCCGGCCGGGCGCGTGTTACGCGCTGTCGGTGTCGCGCGACGACCTCGACCGCGATCTCTTCCGCCGCATCCAGGACCGGGTGGCGGTGGTGGGCATCGGGCATCTGCCGTTCGCGAAGGACATCGGCCGGCCGATCTCCGACACCGCCGTCGAGGCCATCCAGCTGGCCCTGGACGACGCCGGGCTCGCGGCCGAGGACCTCGATGGCTTGTCGATGCTCGAGATGGAGGCCACCCACGAGGTCTCCATCGCGCGCCGGCTGGGTGTCCGCCAGATCACCTGGTGGGACAAGATCTCGTACGGCGGGGGCGCGTCGAGTGCCACGCTCATGCACGCGGCCGCGGCTGTCGCGAGCGGGCTCGCGACCGTCGTCGCCTGTCACCGCGCACGCAACCGGGGCGCGAAGACGTCGCGGCCGTGGTCGCAGGAGAGGGTGCTGGTGCGCGACGACAAGGCGCTGCACACGCCCTGGGGATTGATCCGCCCGGTCGACGTCATCGGCATGTGGGCGCACCGCCACATGCACGAATTCGGCACGAAGCGCGAGCACTTCGGCAACGTCGCCATCG
>JBKPDC010000108.1:0-5208 GCA_046727715.1 Thermodesulfobacteriota bacterium | reverse complement strand
GGCCTCGGCGCTCTGGAACGACGGCGCGGGCGGTACGTCGAGCGCGAGCCTGGCCGGGCGTGCCTGGACGACGACGTCATCGCCATCGTGCAGCACCACGGCGTGGCCGCGCGCGACACGCAGGCGCGCCGGGAAGGCGGCGAGAACGACGCCTACACAGAGACCCGGAAGTGGCCCACACCTGCTTGACGCAGCCCCGGCGCGGCGACAGCGTGTTTCTTAGCGCCTCGCTGTCGAGGTCCGTCGCGCATTCGCAAAGGGGGAAGGGGGCAGGGATGCAGCCCGAGAACCGACAGGGCAACGAACCGGACCTCCGCCGGATCGGACTTCACCCGGACTTCTGGTATCCGCTGGCGAGGTCGAAGGACGTCAAGCCCGGGGGGACGCACCTCGCTGCTTTCGCGGGCGAGCCGATCGCTCTGGCGCGCACCGAACGCGGCGAGGTCTTCGCCCTTGAGGATCGCTGCGCGCATCGGCAATTCCCGCTGCATAAGGGGGTCGTTTGCGGCGAGATGCTGAGGTGCGCGTACCACGCCTGGACCTACCGAAAGGACGGCCGGCTGGCGGCGGTGCCGTATCTGCCCAAGGACGTCTGCCGGCCCGCCGGCGTGAGGGGCTATGCCTGCCGCGAAGACTACGGCTACGTGTTCGTGTTCCCGGGTGATCGTAACAAGGCGCCCGAGGTGGAGCTGCCACGATTGCCGTTGTTCCATTCCCGGAACACCCGCACGATGCACTTCTGGCGCAAGGTCGACTGCCATTACTCGTTCATGCACGAGAACCTGATGGACATGAACCATCAGGTCCTCCACCGGGGAATCATGGGGACGATCCAGCCGACGCTGCTCGATCACCAGAAGGGAGAAGATTGGGTAGAGGCCCGATACAGGTTCGAGAGGACCGCTGGAAAACCCAAGCGCGGTGCCCGCTTCCTGATGGGCAGGAAGAGAGCGCGCGCGTCCGGCGACGCGAGCTCCCCAGACCTGATGACGATCCGGACGCAGTATCCGTATCAGACCCTCAGCATCCGGCGCGGCGGGTCGGAGGACCCGGCGTTCAATCTGTGGGCCGCCTACGTGCCCTACGACCGCGAGCAGCGCAGCCACATCAGCGTGGGGATGCTGATGATCGAGAAGCCCCGGATCCCGGGGCTCCTCCATGTCGTCTGGCCCCTCATCCGGCAGTTCGCCGAGTCCGTGTTCACCGAGGATCGTATGGCGGTGGAGATGGAGCAGCGGGCGTACGACCTGCAACGGGCCGACTGGAATCAGGAGGTCAACCCCGTGATCATCGCCCTGCGCGACCTCCTGGTCCGAAATGGCGTCCCGCTCGTTCGAAGGGAGGGGCGACTACCCATGCCTGTCGACCCCGGCGGCACGCAGAACGACTGACCTCGGCGCGGCCGACCAGAAGGCCTACGACGCACGCGCGAGAGCGGGTCCGCGGGCGACGCACGCGACATCCGTTCCTCCGCCGTGGATCGATCACATCGCGTGGCAGCCGCTACCGGCACCAGACGGACGCCTCGCCGTAGCAACGATAGAGGAGGGCTCCGCCGCTGTCCTGCATCCACTCGGCGCTGCAGGTCCCGCGCTGGCTTGCACCGGCGAAGGGCCTCGGCACCCCGCCAGTATTGACACAGGCCTGGGCGCTGTAGGACGCCGCGATCTCGATTGCGGCGTTGCAGCACTCACGCTTGCTCGCGTAGACCCAGCCGGTGTCACCCCAGCCTGGATACTGTGCCGCGCTTGCCGCGGCAGCGGAGACGAGCAGTCCCAGGGCTCCGAGAACCGCGTCACGCACGCTCAAGTTCATCCTCGATGCTCCCCCCCCACGCTGGACTCTACCAGCAGGCATGCGTCCCCGACCATCGTCGGGCTTGCCCCGCACGACGAACCGCAGGTAAGGCCTTACAAGCCCGGATGCGAGGTTACGGTGCCCTCAGCGCTGCCCTGCTCCTACTCCTTGCGCATGGTTGTGCTGCGCGGCGCAACGCTCAACCGAACCAGGAAATGTCCGGCTTCCTCGACGACTACTCACTACTGCGGGAAGGTGCGCCGGGTGAGGTCATGCTCGTGTACCGGAACCCGGATGCCGATTGGACCCGCTACGACAAGGTGCTACTCGAGCCCGTCACGCTCTGGCGGAGCGGCCGGAATTCGCTCGATCCAGTGCCGGAGGACGACCTGCTTCGTCTGGTGAGCGCCCTCGAGGACGCGCTCCGCAGGCAGCTCGGTGCAGGATTTCGCCTTGTCGACCAGCCCGGTCCCGGAGTCATGCGCATCCGGCTCGCGATCACCGAGGCCCGCGCCTCGGATCCGATCCTCGCCGTGCTCCGCGCCCGCGGGTCTCCTCTGCCTCCGCCGTCGGGCGGTCCGATCGATCCCGAGCTGCGTCGGTTCATCGAAGGTGCGGCCATCGAGGGTGAGATCCGCGATGCCCAGACGGACGAACTTCTCGCGGCGGGGGTCGATCGCCGCCGGCGCGAAGGCGCGCCCCCCATAGACACCTGGGCCGCGATCCAGCGCGCCCTCGACTCCTGGGCGGAGCGGCTCTGTGCGCGGCTCGAACGGCGAACACGGGGAGAGCAGCAGCAGTGACCCCGGGTCACCTGCGGTGCGATGCAGTTGAGCGCCATCCGAAGTGGGTCGTCGTGGCAGGTGAGGGGTTGACGCCGCGAATTTCCGCGACCTGGAGACATACGCCTGGCTGCCACCGGAGGAGGCCGCGCCCGCCGACCAGCGGGTGCAGGACCGCTATCTCGACCGCCGGCTGCGGGCGGCGGTGCCCGACCCGAACACCGTCACGCGATAGCGCTCGCGCTTGGACGGGTACAGACGCGAGAGGTTGTTGACCGTCGCCCGCAAATCGAACAGCGTGTCGATGACGATGCGCTTGACGGCGTCCTCGTCAGCGAGGCTCACGGTGGTCGGGGCATGAGCGGAGGGCGGCGTGGTGCTCATGGCATTGAGGCGCCAGCCACGCTCGTCAGCGCGGACCAGGGGCGAGGTCGCCACGTTCCAAGGCCGTCCATCGGCAGCGGGGCGATCACAGCGGGCATCTCCGAGCAGCCGCTACCGGCACGAGACGGATGCCTCGCCATCGCAACGATAGAGGAGTTCTCCGCTGCCGTGCTACTGCTTGATCTGCATGTTCACGCCCGCGGCACCGAGCGTGAATTTGATGCCTCGGCTCGTCGACTTGAGCGTGATCCGCACGCCGTTCTGGTTCTGCATCGTCGCGATGCTGCCGCCGCCGGCGACGGTGGCCCCCGCGCCGACTGCGGTGTAGGTGCCGTTGAAATCTTCGAGCGACTTCAGGTTGTAGACGGAGCCCGACGCGGTCGCCCGAGAGATACCGACTGATCCCACCGACAGCCCATCGACGCTCACCGGATACCGCTTGCCTTTGTACGTGAGCGTTCCGCCGCCCCAGCTGAAGCCGATCCCCGCCGCGACGGATCCCTGGCTGAGCTGGAGGGTGGCATCCGGGCCCTTCGCCTTCGCCTTCGCCAGAGCCGTCGAGAGTGGCAGACTCACCATTGCCGCGACCACGAGACCTAGTACCAGTTGACGCATCCATCACCTCCCGGCTGGAGTGGCCTGCCGCAAGGACGGACGGCAGGTCGCGCGCAGTCTGTGCCCCGTAGCGTCGCTCGTGTCAACACGAAGTCTAGCGCAAGCCGCCACGACCTCACTTGTCCGAAGGCGGTTACTTCGTCTGCACGGACATGATGTAGCGAGCGATCGAGCCGAGCACGCCCCGAGCGGCGGTGTCCTTGCCGACGGTGCCCCCCTGCGTCTGCTTGATCGTCCGCCAGACCTTTGCGTGCTCGCCGCCCGGCCTGGCGTCCGCGATCACGGCGAGCCAGTCGTGGACGGGAAACTTGCCGTCATGGCGTTGCACGTAGGTACGGAGATCGACGGGCTCCTTGGTGGCCCTGGACACGGCCTTGCCGGGCGCACCGCCGGGGCCATGACACGGGGTGCAGTACTTCTCGTACCAAACCTTCCCGGCGTCGCTGAGAACGTCGTCGATCTGGTCGGCGGCAAATACCCACGTACCCATTCCTGCCCCGATCACGATCGCCAGCGCAACCAATCGCAAGCTCGGTCCTGCAACTCCGAAACCTTGGTTCATGTCCGCTCCCCCCTGGTTGCTGGTGTCGGAGAGCGGCCCTCATAGCTTCGCGCGGCGGGTCGCCGCAAGTGCGTTGCGTCGGTGGTACGCCGCCGCCGCGCGGTTGCAGCTCAGAGAGCCTGTGCGCGGGTTCGCTCGCCCGGCATCACCGCAGAACTCGATGCGATCTCAGGGCCGGCGAACCGGTTCCGCCGGCCTCAGATCCAAACGTTCGTCCCGGTGGTAGACCGTCAGGCCGTCGCCCTGTTCCAGGTTGTACGTCACGCCGTCGGTCGTGATCTCGACGGCCAGAAGTTGACCGCGGACAGTCAAGTGGAAGCGCAGATGGCGCACCTGCTTGTTCGGGTGGAACGACAGCCGCCCGCCGTAGTCGCGCAAACCAGCCAATCCGTACACGACCCCCATCCACGTACCGCCCATCGACGCGATGTGGCAGCCGTCCTTCACGTTTCCTCCCACATCGCCGAGGTCCATGAGCAGGGCGTTCATCAGATAGCGCAGCCCGAGCTCGTCGTCCCCGATCTCGAACGCGACGATGCTCTGGATGCATGCCGACAGGGAGGAATCTCCGGTCGTCAGCTGGTCGTAGTAGTCGAAGTTGCGCTTCTTCTGTTCCGGACTGAGCTCGTGTCCGAGCAGGAACATGGCCAGGACGACATCCGCCTGCTTGATGACCTGGTGCCGATAGATGACAAGCGGATGAAAGTGAAGAAGAAGCGGGTACTCGTCGGGAGGCGTGTTCGCAAAATCCCACTTCTTCAGCTCGAGGAAGTCGTCGTCCTGCGGGTGGATTCCGAGGCTCGCGTCAAAGGGGACGTACATCCGATCGGCCGCTCGTCGCCAGTCCGCCGCCTCGCCGGGCTCGAGTCCGGTTCGGAGCACGAGCGTCTGGTAGCCGTTCGGGCTGGCCTCCTGCAGCTCTGCGACGGCATCCGCGGCGAACCGCAGGTTCTGCCGAGCCATGAGGTTCGTGTACGTATTGTTGTTGACCACCGTGGTGTACTCGTCCGGCCCGGTGACACGGTGGATGCAGAAGCGCCCGTCCTTGCGCTCGGAGAAGAAGCCCAG
>JBKPDC010000107.1:0-7994 GCA_046727715.1 Thermodesulfobacteriota bacterium | reverse complement strand
GTGGAGCCGCACACGGGTAAGACGGCCGCGACGGATGAGAGTACATGCGCTGCTGGCGCTGTCGTCGCGGCAGGCGCAGTGGGTCGGACGCGATTCGTCCGCGATCACGGCCGATCTCGCCGACGAGCTGCTGCGCGAACTCGCGCTCGACGTCGTGACCGTCAGGCTCACGGCTCCGGCCGTCGAGGTCACGCGCGGCGGCGTCCAGCACTCCCCGGAGTGCCGCATCCCGATCGGTCGAGCCGGCGAGCTCGGCATGTTGGTCGCGGCCGCGCGGCGCACGAGCTTCCCCGACGAGGACGAGCGGCTCGTGCTCGAGGTCGCCGCCAACCAGCTCGCGGCGGGGCTCCTGTTTGCTCGCGACGCGAGCCAGCGCCGGCAGGCCGCACGTCGCCTGACCACGCAGGACGCCGTGACGCGCGCGCTGGCCGAGTCGCGCACGCTGCATGAGGCCGCGCCGCGGATCCTCGGGGCGGTATGCGAGCACCTCGGCTGGGATTTCGGCGGGCTCTGGCAAGTGGACCACCAGGGTGAGGTGCTCCGCTGCGCCGAGGTGTGGCACCGGCCGTCGGTGTGTGTGCCCGCGTTCGAGGAGATGAGTCGCCGGCTGACCTGCCGGCGCGGGATCGGCCTCCCGGGCCGCGTCTGGCTCGGCCGGCGGGCGGACTGGATCCCGGACGTGGCCACCGACGACAACTTCCCGCGCGCCGACGTCGCACAGGAGGGGGGCCTCCATGGTGCGCTCGGGTTCCCCATCCTGCTCGGCGACGAGGTGCTCGGCGTCATCGAGTTCTTCAGCCACGAGATCCGCCAGCCGGACGAGGACCTGCTCGAGATGCTGACCGCGATCGGGAGCCAGATCGGCCAGTTCCTCGAGCGCAAGCGCGCCGAGGAGGCGTCGACGGCGAACGAGCAGCGCTTTGCCGGTTTTGCCCACCACCTCCCCGGCCTCGCCTGGATCAAGGACCTGGAGGGCCGCTACCTCTACGCCAACGACGCTGCGCTGCTGGCCTTTTGCACGACGCGCGAGACGCTCTACGGGCGCCGCGACGACGAGATCTTCCCCCCGCAGACTGCCGCGCAGTTCCGGGAGAACGACCGGCTCGCGCTCGCGCACACCACCGGCCTGCAGACCATCGAGACGCTCGAGCACCCGGACGGCATCGTCCACCACTCGATCGTCGCGAAGTTCCCGATCATGAGCGCGACCGGCGAGCCGGCGTTCGTGGGCGGCATCGCCATCGACGTCACCGATCGGTTGCGTGCCGAGGAGGCCTTGCGCCGCAGCCAGGAGCGGCTCGAGCTGGCGCAGCGCGGAGCGCGCGTCGGGACGTTCGAGTGGGTCATCCCGACCGGCGAGGTGACGTGGACCGAGGCCGAGGCCGCGCTCTACGGCCTCACACCGGGCGCCTTCGGCGGCCGCTACGAGAGCTGGCTGAACGCCGTGCATCCGGACGACCGCGACCGTGCGGAAGCCGACGCGGCGCGCGCAGTGGACGAGCGCACGGATCTCGACACCGAGTTCCGCGTCGTGTGGCCGAACGGCACGGTGCGCTGGATTGCCGCGAAAGGTACGGTCTTCTACGACGACGCCGGGAGGCCCGTCCGGATGCTCGGCATCAACATGGACGTGACCGAGCGCAAGGATGCGGAGGAGGCGCTGCGCGAGGCCGATCGACGCAAGGACGAGTTCCTCGCCATGCTCGCCCACGAGTTGCGAAACCCGCTCGCGCCGATCCGCGCGGGCCTTTACCTCCTTGGCCGCGTGGACCACGAGGGCGCGCAGGCCGCGCATGTGCGCGAGATGCTCGACCGCCAGGTCCAGTACCTGGTGCGCCTCGTGGACGACCTGCTCGAGCTCGCCCGCATCACGCGCGGCGACATCGAGCTGCGCCGCGAGCGTGTTGAGCTGGGCACGGCAATCGCCGGCGCGATCGAGACCAGCCGCCCACTGATCGACGAGCGCTCGCACCGCCTCGCGGTGACGCTGCCCTCCTCCGACTCACTGGTGCTGGACGCCGACCCCGTCCGACTCTCGCAGGTCGTGGCGAACCTGCTGAACAACGCCGCTCGCTACACCGACCCGGGCGGCCGCATCACGCTGTCCGCCGAGCGGCATGGCGAGGAGGTTGCCATCCGCGTCGCGGACGACGGCATCGGCATCCCGCCGGAGATGCTCTCCCGTGTCTTCGAGCCGTTCACGCGGGTCGATCGCTCGTCGGCGCGGTCGCACGGCGGTCTCGGGATCGGCCTCGCGCTGGTGAAGAGCCTGGTCGAGATGCACGGCGGCAGCGTGTCGGCACGCAGCGACGGCATGGGGGCGGGGAGCGAGTTCACCGTGCGGCTGCCCCTGGCACAGGCGACGACACCCGCCCGGTCGGCGGGGGACGCCGTGCCGGCTCGCACGAGCGATGCGGGCCGTCGTATCCTCGTGGTCGACGACAACCGGGATGCGGCCGAGAGCCTCGGGCTGCTGCTCGAGATGATGGGTCACCAGGTGTGCGTCACTCACGGCGGCGCAGAGGGACTGGCCCTGATGAGAACGTTCGAGCCTGCGGTCGTGCTGCTCGACATCGGCATGCCGGATGTCGACGGCTACGAGGTAGCGCGGCGGATCCGGGAGGAGGGAGGATCGCGGCGTCCCCTCTTGATCGCGATCACCGGCTGGGGCCAGGTGGAGGATCGCCGGCGCGCCAGGCAGGCGGGGTTCGACCACCACCTGACGAAGCCGGTCGACGTGCACGAGCTGCAGAGGCTGCTGGTGGGAACGGCGTAGCCGGTTCGGCGGCAGAGTGGGCACGCGTACGTCGGCGGAGGGGCTTCCTACTTCACCGCGCGCTCGACGATCTCCATCACGTCCAGCGTCTGCACGCGCTCCTCGAGGTCCTTCGCCTTGATGCCGTCGGTGAGCATCGTCATGCAGAACGGGCAGGACACGGCGATGACCTCGGGGTTCGCCTGCAGCGCCTCGTCGGTGCGCAGCAGGTTGACGCGCTTGTCGGCCGGCTCCTCGATCCACATGCGCCCCCCACCGGCGCCGCAGCAGCGTCCGAAGTTGTGGTGGCGATGCGGGACCTCCTCCACGGTGGCGCCGGACGCCCGGAGTACGTCGCGCGGCTCGTCGTACACGTCGTTGAAGCGGCCGTAGTAGCAGGAGTCGTGATAGACGGTGCGCTTGCCGGCGGCGCCGTTCATCGCGAGCTTCCCCGAGGCGATCAGCTGCTTCACCAGGTCGGCGGCGTGGATCACCTCGAAGTGCCCGCCGAACTGGACGAACTCGTTCTTGATCGTGTTGAAGCAGTGCGGGCAGTTCACGATCACCTTCTTCACGTTGTACCCGTTGAAGGTCTCGACGGCCATCTGCGCCATCGCCTGGTAGAGGTACTCGTTGCCGAGCCGCCGCGCGGAATCGCCGTTGCAGGGCTCGTCCTGCGCCAGACAGGCGAAATCCACCCCCGCCTTCTTCAGCAGGCGCACGAACGCCTGCGTGGTCTTCTTGTTGCGGTCGTCGAACGCGCCCGCGCAGCCGACGTAGTAGAGGTACTCCGCGTCGGGCTTGTCGGCGAGCGTGGGAACGTCGAGCCCGTTGGCCCATTCGAAGCGCTTCGCCGCCCCGACGCCCCACGGATTCGATTGCGTCTCCATCGCCTTGAAGACACGCGTCAGCTCCTCGGGGAAGCGCGACGCCTCCTGCACGAGGTGCCGGCGCATGTCGACGATCTTGTCGACGTACTCGATCATCACCGGGCACGCCTCCTCGCACGCCCGGCACATGTTGCACGACCACAGCACCTCGTCCTCGATGACGGGACCCACGATGTTCTCGCCCACCGCGGGCAGCTCGATGCCGCCTACGCCGTTCGTGTGCACGCCGACGCGCTTCGCGATGACCTCGTCCTGGTGCTTGTAGAGGTAGTCGCGCAGGTCGAGCAGGAGCTGCCGTGGCGCCAGCGGCTTTCCGGTGGCCGTGGCCGGGCACTGCGACGAGCAGCGCCCGCACTCGGTGCAGCTGAACATGTCGAGGACCTGCTTCCAGGTGAAGTGGTCGATGTGCGACGTGCCGTAGCGGACGGTGTTCTCGTCGTACTCGGGCTTCGACAGCTGACCGAGCGGCTCGAGCTTGCCGAAGAAGACGTTGGGCAGCGACGTGATGACGTGGAAGTGCTTGGCGACAGGGAGGAAGTTGAGCATCACCAGGACGGCGAGGTTGTGCATCCACCAGGCAGTGTCGCCCGCGAACGTCGTGATACCCGGTCCGCCGAGCCTGGCCAGGATGCGGCTCATCACGTACGAGAACGGCTCCCAGCGCGCATCGCCGACGAAGCCGTCGACCCCGTGCGCGAGAAGCCGGCTGCCGTCGTAGATGGGGCCCGAGAAGGTGATCATCCCGATGCAACCGAGGATCAGGTACGCCTCCCAGTGCGAGTGGTGGCGGTGGCGCTCCTCGGCGGGCGGGTATCCGAAGAGCCGGCGTGGCTGGGTGACGAGCCAGCGCGTGAGCAGGATCAGGATGCAGACGAAGACGGCGGCCTCGAAGAGATCGCGCACGAACCAGTACGGCTTGCCGAGGAGCGCGGGCGTGAACGGGAACGGATAGAACGTCTCGCTGTAGGCGCGCCCGAACATGGCGATGATCTGGATGCCCAGGATGACGAAGCCCCAGAACACGATGAAATGGAGCCACCCGGCGGTGCGCTCCTTCACGATGCCGACCTCCGGACGGATGAACTTCTCCTGCCCGAAGGCGTACACGAGCGTTGCCCGGATGCGCTCGGGGATGCGATCGAGCATGAAGGGACCGGTCGCCGCGCGCAGCAGGTTGAAGCGTCCCCACACCTGGTGGAGAAACACGCCCACGGCGGTGAGGAGCACCGCGGAGAACGCGATGGCGTTGAGCATTATTTCGCTTATTCCACGAAGGTCCGTCGTGCAACTGTGCGCGACCGTCCTTGCATGTGCGCTCGGTTGCGCGGCCGACGGCCCGACTGCGATGGTGCATCGCGCCGACGGGTCGACGGTCCGCGTCGCCCTCGAGGTGATGAACACGCCGGCCGCGCGCGAGCGTGGCATGATGTACCGCCCGGCGCTCGCCGAGGATCACGGCATGCTCTTCGTCTTCCCGGAGGAGGTCGAGCATCCGTTCTGGATGAAGAACACGCTCGTCCCGCTCGACATGCTGTTCATCGCCGGCGACGGGCGTATCGTGGGCATCCACGCCGATGCCGTGCCGCTCTCCACCGCGTCGCTCTCCGTCGGCCAACCGTCGACCTACGTGCTCGAGGTGAACGGCGGGTGGGCGGCCCGCCACGGCGTCCGCGCGGGCGACCGGATCGAGTTCCGCGACGTGCCCGGCGTGCCGTGACGGCCGAGTCGCTCGACGCCCGGCTCCTCGCGGCCGCCGAGCGGCGGCGCAAGCCGGTGACGCAGGCCGCCCTGCTCCGCGCCGCGCGGGTGGGACGCGGCGAGCAGGAACCGGCCGCGGCGCGGCTTCGCGCCCTCGAAGCCGACGGCCGCTTGATCCGCCTGCCCGGGGATCGCTGGGCGCTCCCGGAGCAGGCCGGCCTCGTGGCGGGCCGGCTCACCGCCAATCCCGCCGGCTTCGGCTTCGTGCAGCTCGACGATGCCACGCGCGACGACGTGCACGTGGCGGCCCGTGGCATGGGATCGGCGATGCACGGCGACCGGGTGCTGGTGCGGGTCGCGCGGCGGGGACGGACCGGCCGCGCGACCGGCCGCGTCGTCCGGGTGCTGGCACGCGGGCTCGAAACCCTGCTCGCCGTCTACCGGCCGGCGCGCGGACGGGGCGTCCTCGTCCCACAGGATCCGCGCATCACGACGCCCATCGTCGTGGCCCCGCACGACGACGGCGGCGCGCGCGCGGGCGACCTGGTGCTGGCCCGGCTGGTGACCTGGCCGAGCGGCGACCACGAGGTGGTGGCGCGGGTCGAGCAGGTCCTCGGGCCCGCCGACGACCCGCGCGTGCAGACCGAGGCGGTGATCCGTGCCCACGGCCTGCCCCTCGACTTCCCCGCACCCGTGGCCGCCGCGGCGCGCCGGCTCCCGCGCGCGCTCACCGCCACCGATCTGCGCGACCGCACCGACCTGCGCGCGCTGGCGCTGGTCACCATCGACGGCGAGAACGCGCGCGACTTCGACGATGCCGTGCTGGTCGAGCGCCGGAGGTCGGGCTTCTGGCTGACCGTCGCCGTCGCCGACGTGGCGCACTACGTGGGCGAGGACGACGTGATCGATCGCGAGGCGCGCGCGCGCGGCACCAGCGTCTACTTTCCCGACCGCGTCGTGCCGATGCTGCCGGAGGCGCTGTCGAACGATCTCTGCAGTCTCAAGGCGGGCGAGGACCGGCTCGTGCAGGCGGTGCGCTTGGAGTTCGACGCCGCCGGCCGCCCGCACGCAGCCGAGTTCCACGACGCCGTGATGCGAAGTGCCGCCCGCCTCACCTATACCGAGGTCGGCCAGGCGCTCGCGGACAGGGACGCCGCGGTTCGCAGCAGGCTCGGGCGTCTGCTCGAGCCGCTCGAGCACGCCGAGCGCCTGGCGGCCGCCCTCCTCGCCCGCCGGCGCGCCCGCGGTGCCATCGACTTCGATCTGCCCGAGGCGGAGATCCTGCTCGACCTGCGCGGGCGTCCCGAGCAGATCGTGCGCGCCGAGCGCACGGTCGCGCACCGGTTGATCGAGGAGTGCATGGTGGCCGCCAACGAGGCCGTCGCCCGCGAGCTGATGCGCCGACGCGTCCCCGGCCTGCACCGCGTCCACGAGCCACCCGACCGAGTGCGTGTCCACGACCTGGCGCGCTTCCTGGAGGGTTTCGGGCTCCGCCTCCGGCTCGAGCGCGGGAAGCCCACGCCCGCCGCGTTCCAGGCCGTGATCGACGCCGTCGAGGGCCGTCCCGAGGCCCGCCTCGTGCACACGGTGCTCCTGCGCGCCATGCAACAGGCGCGGTACGCCGCCGAGCCGCTGGGACACTTCGGGCTTGCCTCGGATGCATACATGCACTTCACCTCGCCCATCCGGCGCTATCCCGACCTGGTGGCGCATCGTCTCTTGCGCTTTGCGCGCACCAGGCGCGGCCGAGTCCCCGCCGACCTCCCCGCCATTGCCGAGGAGTCGTCCCGCCGCGAACGGGTGGCGGTGGACGCCGAGCGCGAGATCCTGCAGCTGAAGAGGGTCCAATTCATGCAGGACAAGGTCGGTCAGGAATATGACGGGGTCGTCAGCGGCGTGACCGGGTTCGGGTTCTTCGTCGAGCTCCACGAGGTGTTCGTCGAGGGGCTGGTGCACGTGGGAACGCTGGGCGACGACTTCTACGAGCACGACGAGGCGCACCACCTGCTGCGCGGCCGGCGCACCCGTCGCACGTTCCGCGTCGGTGACCCGGTGCGGGTGGCGGTGGCAGGGGTCTCGGTGGCCCGCCGGCAGATCGACTTCGTCCTCGCCGCACCCGAGGAGACCCTTGCCAGATGGCCAAGACGTCGGCGACGATCCTGACGCTCGTCCTGCTTGCCGGTTCCGCGCATGCCGGCGCACCCGAGAGTGACCCGCTGCGCCGCAGCCGCGTGGTGGAGGCGGTCGAGCGCGCGAGCCCTGCGGTGGTGAACATCTCCACCGAGCAGACGGTCGTCGAGCGCCCGATGCAATTCGGCGACCCCTTCTTCGATCAGTTCTTCCGCGACTTCTTCGACGCGCGTCCGCGGCGCTCCACCCGCACCAGCCTGGGCTCGGGCGTGATCGTGCGCGCCGACGGCACCATCTTGACGAACGAGCACGTCATCCTGCGCGGCGGTCGCATCCACGTCACGCTCGCCGACGGCCGCGAGTTCGACGCCAGGCTCGTCGGACGCGATGCCGACTCCGATCTCGCCGTGCTGCGCATCGACACGGGCAAGTCGCTGCCCTTCATCGCGCTCGGCAGCTCCGACGATCTCATGATCGGCGAGACGGTGATCGCCATCGGCAACCCCTTCGGGCTGTCGCAC
>JBKPDC010000106.1:0-1566 GCA_046727715.1 Thermodesulfobacteriota bacterium | reverse complement strand
GGGCCGCCCGCGCTCTACCTGCACGACACCGGCTGGCCGTTCCCGGGTGGCATCGACGACTACGTGGACGCGCTGGGCGCGATCTACTTCCCGCAGGTGCGGCAGAGCCGGATGATCTCGGTGGAAGCCTGCTGGCGCGTCGCGCCTGGCACGGGCCGACAGCACGAGGCGGTGCTGCTCCAGAAGATCCTCGACTGGCCGCGGTTCACCGAGCTGCTCTCGCGCGGTGAGCAGGGGGCACAGCGCGGCGGCTGGATGGAACAGGGGTTGCGGTTTCGCGACCGCTGGGAGTCGAAGCTGCTGCGCACGGCACCGTGGTCACCGCTGCGGTAGCTCACCACACGGGCTCGCCCTCGCCGCAGGCGAGGGCGTGGAACGCCTCCTGGAACCGCCTGGTGAGTGGCCCCGGCACGCCGTCGCCGACGCGCCGCCCGTCCACCTCCACCACTGGCATCACCTCGGCCCCGGTCCCGGTGAGGAAGCACTCGCTGGCAGTGTAGACGTCGAACCGCGTGAGCCGCGCTTCGCGCGCCTCCACCCCCGCCTCGGCGGCGAGCGACAGGATGGCGCCGCGCGTGATGCCCTCGAGCGCGCCGTCCTGCGGCGACGGCGTGAGCAGCGCGCTCCCGCGCACGACGAACACGTTGTCGGCGCTGCACTCGGCGATGAAGCCGTCCTGGTTCAGCAGGATCGCCTCCTCGGCCCCGGCGCGGGCGGCGTCGATCTTGGCGAGGACGTTCTTCAGGTAATTGAGCGACTTGACGCGGGGATCGAGCGCCTCGTGCGACACCTGACGCGTCGCGGAGGTGATGACCCGGATGCCCGCCGCATAGAGCGCCGCCGGGTACACCTGGATGTCGGTCACGATGATGATCACGGTGGGCCGTGAGCACTTCCGGGGATCGACCCCCAGATCGCCCTCGCCGCGGGTGACGAGCAGCCGGATGTAGCCGTCCTCCTTCCGGTTCTCGCGCACGGTGCGGCGCACCGCCGCGGCCATCTCGGGCTTCGCCAGCGGAATCTCGAGGGCGATCGCGGTCGCCGAGTCGTAGAGCCGGTCGAGGTGAGCATCCAGACGGAAGATGCGCCGGTTGTAGACGCGGATGCCCTCGAAGACGCCGTCGCCGTAGAGCAGTCCGTGGTCGAAGACCGACACCGTGGCCGCCTCGCGTGGCCGAAGTTCCCCGTCGACATAAATCAGCACGATCGATCCTCTCAGCGGAACGCGGGCATGACCTCATGCACGAAGAGGTCGAGCCCATCCCAGTCGAACGGCGCGCGCAGCGCCAGGATGAGCCATTCGGCACCGGCGCGCGCGTATTCGCCGATACGATCGCGCACCTCGGCCGGCGTGCCGATGAGATGCCCCGGTTTCACGAAGTCGGTGAACCCGCCGAACATCAGCCGGAGCCGCTCTTCCTGCTCGCGCGCCCGCACCTCGTTCGCGCCGATGGCGAGCCCGACGTTGCACGTGCGGACGATCGCCCGCGGATCGCGCCGTTCCTTGACGCACCAGTCGTTCAGCGTCGCATTGCGCATGGCGTACAGCTCGGGCGACAGGAACGG
>JBKPDC010000105.1:0-6535 GCA_046727715.1 Thermodesulfobacteriota bacterium | reverse complement strand
GCGTTGCTCGCCTACCCGTGGCCCGGCAACGTGCGCGAGCTGCTGAACGCGCTCGAGCACGCGCTCGTCCTCTCGTCCGGCGAGACGCTCGGCGCCGAGGACCTTCCCGACCACGTGCTCGGCCCTGCGCCCGCGGCGCCGCCGGACGCGGGGCCGGCGGCCTCCCTCTCGCTCGATGAGCTCGAGCGCCGCCAGGTCCAGGCGGTGCTCGCCGAAGCGGCGACGCTGGAGGAAGCCGCGGCGCGGCTCGGCATCAATCCGACGACGCTGTGGCGGAAGCGCAAGCGCTGGGGCCTCGACTGACCCGCGGCCGGCCCGGTTGACAACGCGGTGCGACTTGCTACCGGCAGCCCCATGGGCGCCGTGCGGAACTACATCCTGCACCACTTCCGTCACTTCAACGCGGCCGCGCTGGTGGACGCCGCCAGGGGCTGGGACGCCCACCTCGCCGCGGGCGGACGGATGATGCTCACCATGGGCGGCGCCATGAGCACGGCCGAGCTCGGCCTCGTAGTCGCCGAGCTGATCCGCCGCCAGAAGGTGCATGCCATGACCGTGACGGGCGCCAATCTCGAGGAGGACGTCTACAACCTGGTCGCCCACGATCACTACGTGCGCGTTCCCGGCTTCCGCGAGCTCAGCGCCGCCGACGACAAGGCGCTGCTCGACCGCCACCTGAACCGCGTGACCGACACCTGCATCCCGGAGGAGGAGGCCATGCGGAAGATCGAGCACCACATGCTCGCGCTGTGGGCGGACGCGCAGCGCGCGGGCACCCGCGCCTTCCCGCACGAGTACTTCTACCAGCTGCTGCGGTCCGGCCGGCTCGCGGGCGACTACCAGATCGACCCCAAGGACTCCTGGCTGGTGGCAGCGGCGGAGCGCGACCTGCCGCTGTTCGTGCCCGGCTGGGAAGACTCCACCCTCGGGAACATGTGCGCCGCGGCCTGCACGCGTGGCGACGGCGATCCCCGCATCGTGAAGGGCGGGGTGGAGTACATGATGCGGCTCATCGACTGGTACCAGGAAACCGATAAGACGGCCCGGCTCGGCTTCTTCCAGATCGGCGGCGGCATCTCGGGCGACTTCCCGATCTGCGTCGTCCCGCTGCTGCACCAGGATCTGCGACGGCCCGCGCGCTCGTGGGGCTACTTCTGCCAGATCTCGGAGGCGGCGACCTCCTACGGGTCGTACAGCGGCGCGCCGCCCAACGAGAAGATCACCTGGGGCAAGCTCGACGTCGACACGCCGCGCTTCATGATCGAGTCGGATGCGACGATCGTCTTCCCGCTGATCGCGGCGTACCTGCTCGACCGGTGACTCAGCGAGGCATGATCCACTTCTACTACGGCTCCGGATCGCCCTACTCGTGGCGCGTCCAGCTGGTCCTGGAGGAGAAAGGTCTCGCGTACGAGCCCGTGCTGCTGAGCTTCCAGAAGGGCGACCACAAGAGTCCCGCGCATCTGGCCCGGCACCCGCACGGCAAGGTACCGGCACTCCAGGACGGAGAGCTCGTGCTCTACGAATCGACACCCATCGTGGAGTATCTGGAGGAGCGTTACCCCTCGCCGCCTCTTCTGCCCGCAGACGTCGCGGCACGCGCGCAGGTGCGCATGGAGGAGGTCGAGGCGGTGCTCTACTTCGGCGATGCATTCCGCGAGGTGGCGCGACAGGCCTTCTTCACGCCGCCGGAGCGGCGCGACGCCACCGCGCTGGCCGACGCCCGGACAGGCGTCCGCGGCGCCCTGGAAGGTCTCGAGGCGCGGACCGCGGCTCGGGGCGGCGCGCACATCGCCGGCGCGGCGCTCACGCGCGCCGATCTGGCATGGCTGCCGTTCGTCGAGATCGCGGCGCGCGGCGGCGTGGACCTGGACCCGGCCGTCACCCCGTGGCTGTGCGCCTGGCGGGAGCGGATGCGGGCGCGGCCGAGCTACGGTCGCAGCTACCCGCCGCACTGGCGGGCGCGGTGAGCAACCTACGACCTGCTCCGTCGTGGCGCCGGGTAAGCGTGCGAGTACAGTCAGGTGTCAACGTGAACCCCCGCATCGGGGCGTGGCGGAGACCGCTGCCTCCGCTGCCGCGCGGTCTGCCACGTGAACGCGCGAGGTGATCTCCTCGCACTCCTCCTCGGCGTGGCCTCCGCGGTCGCAGCGGGCGCGCAGGCCCCGAGCGGGGCGGCTCCGTCGCCGGGCGTTCCTAGAAGCCTGTGGAGCCTGGAACCGCTCGAGCTTCAACCCGCGCTGGCACCGAAGGAACGCCTCACCGCGCCATGGAGCAAGGTCGAACACCACCTGCGCGAGCGCGTCGCTCGGCCCGAAGCCGCGCTGCGCCGCGCGGCCTCGGCGGCGCGGGAGGTCGTCGAGGCGGCGGGAGTTCGGGTCGCGGAGGACGGGCGCGTCCACGTGACGGTGCGGGTGGCGAGCCTGACCGCGGCGCAGCGCGCGCTGCTTGTGTCGCGCGGCCTCGCCGTGACGTTCGAGAGCGCCCTCCATGGCTTCCTCGAGGGCTGGGTCCCGCCCGCCGCCATCGAGGGACTCGCCGGTCTCGACTTCGTCACATCGATCCAGCCGACCGTTCCGCCGATCACCAACACCGGCAGCGCGCTCTCGCAGGGAGACGCCATCCTCAAGGCCGCCGAGGCCCGCCAGGCCCTTGGTGTCTCGGGCCAGGGTGTCAGGGTCGGCGTGCTGTCGGACGGCGTCGACGGCATCGCCGCGGCCGTGGCCAGCGGCGACCTGCCGGACGACGTGCAGGTGCTCGAGCCTGGCCAGGGGTCGGGTGAGGGCACGGCGATGCTCGAGATCGTGCATGACCTCGCCCCCGGGGCATCGCTCGCCTTCTACGGACCCGGCTCGAGCGGCGACATGATCACCGGCATCACCCAGCTGGCGGCGGCGGGCGCCACGGTGATCGTCGACGACCTCACGTTCTTCGACCAGCCGCACTTCGAGGAGGGGCCGATCGCCCAGACGGTGAACGCCGTGACGGCGCAGGGGGTCGTGTACGTCACATCGTCGGGAAACTTCGCGTCGAACACAGGCGACCGGGGGCACTACGAGGCGCTCTTCGCCAGTGGCGGCCCGCTCTCGCCCTTGCGGGACGCGCACGCGTTCGCTCCGGGCGTCCCTGCCCAGTCGATCGTCGTGCGTCCCGGGGGATTTCCCTCGGTCTTCCTCCAGTGGGCCGACCCGGTCGGCCAGGCAGCCGACGACTACGACCTCTACGTCACCGACACGAGCGGCAGGATCATCGCGAGCAGCATCGATCCGCAGAACGGGGACGACGTACCGTTCGAGCAGGTCACCCTCGATGCGACCGGCATCGTCTCGCCGGTCCAGCTGCTCGTCTTCGTGGATCGGTTCTCGGGGGCCGCGCGCCGCCTCGAGCTGTACTACGCGGATGGGGTGAGGAACATCACGCCGGCGACGGCGGCCGGCAGCATCGCCGGCCACGCCAACGCCGCGGGCGCGATCACCGTCGGCACGATCAACGCCGGCGACCCCGGCAACGACACCATCGCTGGCTACAGCAGCCAGGGTCCCTGCGACCTCTTCTTCCCGGTCGCGGAGTCGCGTGCCAAGCCCGACATCACGGGCATCGACGGCGTGGCGGTCACCGGCGCCGCCGGGTTCTCGAACCCGTTCTTCGGGACGTCGGCGGCGGCGCCGCACATCGCCGCCCTCGCCGCGCTCGTGCGGCAGGCCAACCCGGCGCTTTCCGCTGCCGGGGTGAAGCAAGCGCTCCAGAGCACGGCCGTCGACCTGGGAGCGGCCGGCTTCGATTTCGTCTACGGCGCCGGTCGGGCGGACGCGCTACAGGCCGTGACGGCAGCGGCGATGCCGACCTCGACTACCACCTTGACTACCACGACTATCACCTTCCCGTCTTCCACCACCGTCCCTGCCTCCCCCACGACCTCCACCACCACGACGCTCCCGCCTGTCCCTGTGCCCCCCCAGATCACGTCGCTTGCCGCCCAGCTCGACGGCGACGTCGTGACCCTCGTGGCCACCGCCACCGACGCCGATGCCGACATCGTGCGGTGGCGGGCCGTCCTCTACGACGGTGCGGGCGCTGCCCTCGAGGACAGCGGGTTCGTCGACTTCACGGGACGGGTTCCGGCCGACGCGAGCCTCACCGTCGGCGTGACGGGACTCGCGCAGCTCCCGACGGCCGTCGGGGTGGGACTCGTGCTCGAGGACGCGGCCGAGCAGACGAGCACCGAGGCGCGGGCGGACTTCGGTCAGGGAGACCCGGGCGGTCCCCGTATCGGGTCGGCATCCTTCCGGGCGAGGACGCTCAGGCTGCGCGGAAGCGGCCTGGTCCGGGGCGGGACGCGCGTGGAGATCAACGGCGTGAACCTGCCTCGCGCCGCGAAGGTGAACCGTCCCGGGTCGCGGGCGACCGCGCAGGGTGCCGCCCGCCGCCTCCACCTCCGACCCGGCGCGAATCGCGTTCGCGTGTTGGTGAACGGTCTGCGCTCGAACGTCTTCGTGCTCCGGCGCTGACTTTGCGCTGCTGCCGTGACGGTGCATCGGGCGCACTCGGCGCGAGCGGACGCCCGGCTGCGCGAACTCATTCCTCTTCGGACTGCGGCGTGATCACCGTTCGGCGAGCACGTACGCGAGGAGGGCGATCGCCCCGGCGTTCCGGCGCAGATCTTCGGGGCGAATCTTGTCGAGGGTGTCGGCCTCGGTGTGATGGATGTCGAAGTAGTGGTGCCCGTCCGGCTCCAGATCGAACGCGGGTACGCCGGTGGCCACGATCGGCTTCACGTCGGAGCCGAACGCGTGCGGCCGAAACCGGCGGATGCCGAAGCGCTGGAAGGCGGGAAGCAGCGGGGCGAATGCCTGCACGGTCTCCTCGTTGCCGACCCCGATGGCATCCGGCGCGGCCATTCCATAGTCGGTCTCGAACGCGGCGACATGCTGGTCGTTCCGGTGCCGTCGCGCGTACGCTGACGCGCCCGCGAGCCCGTACTCCTCGCCGGTGAAGAGGACGGCCCGCACGGTTCGCCTGGGGATCAGCCCGGTCTCGCGGAGCACGCGCAGGGCGTCCATCACCGCGACGCACCCCGCGCCGTTGTCGGACGCGCCCTGCCCCACGTCCCAGGAATCGATGTGCGCGCCGAGGAGCACGATCTGCTCCGGGAGCTCCCGACCACGCAGCTCGCCGACGACGTTCGCACTCGGTGCGTCCGGAAGCGTGCGCGCGCCCAGCGACAGCTCGATCTCGACCGGGCCGCGCCGCGCGAGCCGCGCCAGGAAATCCGCGTCCTCGATCGAGACGGCCGCGGCAGGAATGCGGCGCACGCCAGCCTCGTAGCGCAGCGCTCCGGTGTGCGGCGTGCGCAAGCTCACCGCCGTCACGGACCGCACGATCGTCGCGCGGGCTCCTCGCCTGGCGGCCTCCGAGGCAGCATGCAGCCGAGCTTCGACCGCTTGCGCGTAGCCGGGCGTGTCCCGCTCCTCGTCGTAGGGCGGCATGCGATGGTTGACGAAGGCGATCATCCCGTCGAGCCTCGCCGTGCTCGCGCGCAGATCGTCGAGGCTCTCGAATGGCACCACCGGCGCCCGCAGCGTGCCGCGCGTCCCCACCGTGCCGCCGAGGCCGAGGAGCGCCATCGGGCGATCCACGGGACGAGCGACGCGTCCCCATTCTCGGCCGCGAACCCAGTGCGGGACCTGCACCGGCTCGAGACGGACGGCGTCGAGGCCGTCGTCACCCATGTGCCGGGCGGCCCACGCGAGCGCGTTCGTCAACGCCGCGGAGCCCGCGATCCGCGATCCGTATCCGTCGACGAGTTCGGTCAGACGCTCCCAGGCCAGATCCGTACGCCGTTCCGACGCCTCGGCGATGCGCTCCGCTGCGAGCGTCACGGCCGCGAGCAGGACCGGATCGAACGCGCTGGTCGCGGCCGGTGGCGGCGGGGAGGCACGGCGCGTGACGCACCCCGACACCAGGAGCGCCGCGGCACACACCCAGGCAGCCCACCTCACAGATAGCTCGTCCACGCACCGTGGCTGCGCCGCTTCACCGCGGCGAACCACAGGCACGCAGGATAGAGCAGGAGGACGACGCCCGCCCAGAGCGCGTACACGGCGGGCAGCGGATAGCCGAGCCCTCCACTGGTGACGAACCGCTGCATCGCGGCTTCGGCGCCGAACGCAGGCCATGCGAGCGCGATCGCGACCAGGTGGATCAGGAAGAGGTGCAGCACGTAGTAGAAGAGCGGCACCCTTCCGTAGACCGCGACGCGCGCGGCCCAGGGACCGAGGGGCCGGTCCATCCACGCCAGCAGGCAGAGCGCGGGCCCGAGCGTCATGGCGAGGAAGAGGAGCGAGGGAGGGTACTTCTCGCAGTCGAGGAACGAGAGCGCCGCGCGCACCGGGCTGCCCGCGGCGGTCCAGGCATCCGGATCGCCGTAGAGGTTCGTCGCGCGCAGCAGGACGAAGCCGGCGACCAGCGCGAGTCCGGCGCGAAGGAAGATCGTCCGCCGCTGCACGCGAGGCTTGAGCGCCCAGGGCCCGATCGC
>JBKPDC010000104.1:0-4860 GCA_046727715.1 Thermodesulfobacteriota bacterium | reverse complement strand
CTCGGCGGCGTTGATGCGGAAGTAGGTCGACAGCTCCATCGGGCAGCGCACGCCCTTCGGCACGTAGACGAAGGAGCCGTCGCTGAAGACCGCGGAGTTGAGCGTGGCGTAGAAGTTGTCGGTGTAGGGGACGACCGAGCCCAGGTACCGCTCCACCAGATCGGGGTGGTTGACGACCGCGTCGGAGAACGAGCAGAAGATCACGCCCGCTTCGGCGAGCTTCTTCGTGAAGGTGGTGGCGACCGACACGCTGTCGAACACCGCATCCACGGCGACGCCGGTCAGGCGCTTCTGCTCGTCGAGCGAGATCCCGAGCTTCTCGAAGGTCGCCCGCAGCTCGGGATCGACCTCGTCGAGGCTCTCCGGGTGGAGCGTCGTCTTCGGTGCCGCGTAGTAGTGGATGTCCTGGTAGTCGATGGGCGGGAAGGTCACGTTCGCCCAGCGCGGCTCACCCTCCTCGCGCGCCATCTTCGACCAGGCGCGATAGGACTTGAGCCGCCAGTCGAGCATGAACTGCGGCTCGTGCTTCTTGGCCGAGATCAGACGGATGACGTCCTCGCTCAGGCCCTTGGGAACGCGGTCGGACTCGATGTCCGTGATGAAGCCCCACCGGTACTCGCGGGTGGCGAGGTCGTGGAGCGGGTGTGGTGTGGTTGCGTTTGCCATGGTCGTCGTGCCTCTTCAGGCGCCGGGCAGGCGCGCGCTCCGGGGCTCGACCGGGCTGCGCGTGGCGGCCGGCACGAGCGTCTGCGGCAGCGGCCGGGCCATGTCGGCGAGCGTGATCGCCTCGAGCGCGCTCCGCACCGCCCGGTTGATGATCTGCCAGTTGCGCCCCACCGGGCAGCGCAGCTCGAGCTCGCAGCGCTCGGCGGGATAGGCGCTGCATTCGGTGATGCCGAAGGGGCCCTCGAGAGCCCGGATCACCTCGAGGATCGAGATCGCGCTTGCGGGCCGGGACAGGCTGAACCCGCCCCTCGCTCCGCGGTGCGCCTCGAGGAGACCCTGGCGGGCGAGCTGCTTCAAGATCTTGCTCACGGTCGGCGCCGGCAGGTGCGCCTCCGCTGAGAGGTCGCGCGCCGTCCGCACGTCGCCGGCGCCGTGCTGGGCCAAGTGGGTCATCAGCATGATGCCGTAGTCGGTCAGCCTCGAGATACGGATCATGCTGTTCCTCGCGTGGGTCGAAAGGGGACCATTTCAGTACTCAATCACACCTTAGGCGATTCGGGTCGTGAGTCAACCGCCTCAGGCGAGCACACAGCGCTCGCCGCGTTCCCAGCGCACCAGCAATACGTCGTGTCCGATCTGCACCCCCGTCACGGGGTGGATGCGGAAGCGGCCCAGGAGCGTCGTCACGTCGAGCGCGGCCGCGGCGGCACGCAGCGCCTGCTGGTCCGTCCCAGCCGCCATCTCGACGCAGCGGCCCATCACCAGCCCCGCCGCGTACGCCTGCGCAGTCGGGTAGTCGGGCGGGACGCCGAAGCGGGCGCGGAAGCGGTGCGCGAAGTCCCGCGGGGTGGGCCCGACGTCGGGATCGATCGGCGCAAGAGACTCCCACTGGCTCGGTCCGAGGAAGCCGTCCGCCCCCTCGCCGAGCGCCTCCCGGAAGGCGTCGATCCCGGCGGCCACGAAGGCGGTCGGCACCTCCACGCCCTGGCGCCGGAGCGCTCGGGCGAGCACGATGTCATCAGAGAAGCGGCCGGCGCCGACGAGGAGACCGGGCGGCGGGGCGGCGACTCGCGCTGCGAAGGCGTCCATCTCGTGCGGCGTCTCGGGGTAGGATTCGAGGCGAACCGGACGCGCCTGACGTCCGGCCTCCTCCACTGCGCCCCAGGCGACGGCCGCGGAGAAGCCGCTCGACGGTCGATGGACGACGACCACCTCGCCGGTGCGCACCTTGCGGAGTGCCGGTACCAGGTAGCGGCTCGCGGGCGCGAGGATGCCCACCACGCACCGATGGCCGCGGCGGTGGATGTCGTCGGCCGCCCCGCCGTGATTCCAGAGCACGACGTTGCGTGCTTCGGCGAGCGGGGCGACGGCGCGCGTGAGGCCGCTCGAGTACGGGCCAGCGAGGAGGTCGACGCGCTCCTCGTCGAGCAGCATCTCGACCGCGCGCCGGACCTCCGCCCGCTCGCTCCCGTCGTCCCGCACGACGAGCGCGACCCGCGCCTCCTCCGCCCACAGCGCGAGGCCACGGCAGGTCGCGGTGCCCATCGCTGCGAGCGGTCCCGTGAGCGAGACGGCGAGCCCCACGCGGAGCTGGCTCATTCGTGCCAGTACTTCTCCTCCTTGACCGTGAAGCCCCGCTGCGTGAGCCGCGCGGCGACGTCTTCGATCATCCCCGGATGACCGCACGCGTAGACGAGCGTCGAGTCCGGCACGAGGCCGAACCGCTCAGCGTGTTCCTCGGTGATCAGGTTCACGGCTACGAGATCCAAATTTGGTACGAGTGACTAGCGGACCAGCCGGCCGTCGGCGTCGAACAGCCGCACCTGCGCCGGATCGACGACGACGCCGACCTGCTGTCCGGCGGTGAGCGACGGCATGCCCGCGAGCCGCGCGACGAGCGGCGCGGCGTCGTCCCCTTCGAGCCGCAGGTATGCGAGCGTCTCGTGGCCCAGGCTCTCCACGTGCTCGATGCGCGCGGGGAGCGCGCCGCGCGCGCCCGCTTCGGGCACCACGTCGAGCGCCTCCGGACGCAGCCCGAGCGTCCAGCCGTCGCCCACCTGGGCGGGCGCGTCGGGCACCGGGACGGTGCCGCTGCCGAGCCGCAGCGCCGGCCCGGCGGCGACGCGAGCGGGCAGCAGGTTCATCGGCGGGCTGCCGATGAAGCCGGCGACCATGAGGTTCGCCGGCGCTGCGTAGAGGTCGTGCGGCGTGGCCACCTGCTGGACGCGCCCGTGATCCATGACCGCCACACGGTGGCCGAGGGTCATGGCCTCGACCTGGTCGTGCGTCACGTAGAGCATCGTGGTGCGAGTGCGCGCCTGCAGGTCCTGGATCTCGGCCCGCACCTGCACGCGGAGCCGCGGGTCGAGATTCGAGAGCGGCTCGTCGAGCAGCGACGCGGCCGGCTCGCGCACCAGCGCCCGGCCCATTGCGACCCGCTGGCGCTGGCCACCCGAGAGCTGCTTGGGCAGCCGGTCGAGGAGGTGGCCGATCTCGAGCAGGCCCGCCACACGCGCGACGCTGCGAGCGATCTCCGACCGGCGCAGCCGGCGCATGCGGAGCGGGAACTCGAGGTTCCGGCGGGCGGTCATGTGCGGGTAGAGCGCGTAGTCCTGGAACACCATCGCCACGTTGCGGTCCTGCGGGCGGAGGTCGTTGACCACCCGGTCGCCGATCCGGATCGTTCCCGCGGTGGCGGTCTCGAGGCCGGCGACGAGGCGCAGCACCGTCGACTTGCCGCAGCCCGATGGACCGACCAGCACGAAGAGCTCGCCGTCCGCGATGCGGAGTGTGACGTCCGCGACGGCGCGCGTGCCGTCCGGGAACGTCTTGTCGACGTGCTCGAGCTCGACGCCCGCCATCAGTCGAAGAAGTGCTCGGCGGCCACCACCGGCAGCGCCCGCGCGACGATCGGGTCGGCCGCGAAGCGCTGCTGCAGGCAGCCGTGGCAGAGGTGATTGGCGAGCGCGATGAACGTCATCGCCTGGTCCAGGGTCAGGTAGCTGCGGGCTACGGCTCCCGTCGTGGGGTCGACCGAATCGTAGAAGCCCCAGTCGCCCCACACGTCCCATCGCATGGCCAGTGCACGCAGATTGGCGAGCGCGGCACCCGGCTCGACCGCCAGCGCCAGCGCGGAGGCGTGCGGGGTGACTGCCCCGGGGGGGTAGCCGATCATGCCGAGGGTGTGCACGCCGTACTCGCCGTAGCCGTCGCCCGCGGGGCGCAGGCTCGGTGAGAGGCCCCACACCGGATAGCCGAGGGCGCCGGTCGCCTGCCGGCGCTGCACGACCACGTGTGCGCGCGCGTTGGCGCCCAGGCTGGCCGGCGCGTACGCGAGCTCGTCCAGGACGAGCGTCGGCATGAGCGCCTCGAACATGCTGCCACCCCACGAGGGCACGTAGTCCACGTCCTGCCACGTGTAGTGGCCGCCGAAAAAGGTGTGGCCACGGACGGTCTTCTCGTGGCGGTCGCGAGGCGACTGCGTCTGCCAGCGGCAGACGGCAGGGAAGGTACGCGCCATCCTGAACCAGTGCGCCTCGGGCACGTCGCCCTTGCCGATGGCGATCAGGCTCCCGAGCCGCGACTCGGCGTAGAGCACGCCGTAGTGGTAGCGCGACGGCACGCCCGCTTTCACCCACCAGCCGTGGTACATGAGACCGGCGGCGGGGTCGTAGAACAGGCGCCAGTCGCCGCGTTCGACGAGCGCCGTCGCCCGCGCGGCCAGCTCGGGGAACGTCTGGCGGACCACGAGCAGCCCGGCGGTGAGCCAGGCGGTGTCGACGAAGGAGAGCAGGTTGCTCGTGCGCTCGAGCGTGGTGGTGTCGTAGTAGTTGAAGAAGAAGCCGGCGTGCGTCTCGAGGTGGTCGAGCGTGTCGAGGAGCGCAGCGACACGCGCCAGCGCCACGGGGCGTCCGACCAGGCCGAGCTCGGCCGCGCCAGCGAGCGCGATCATCGAGAGCCCGACCGTGGTGACGCTGGTGTAGTCGCCGACCGGCGGCTCGCGCGGGTCGGGGGGCGCCAGATGGACGTGGTCGATGGGCAGATGGTTCTCGCGGTCGGTGAGGCCTTCGAGCCCGCGCCAGGTGTCGCGCGCGACCTGCCAGGCGAAGGCGGCGTCGTCCGCCGGCAGGGCGCGCCGGTCCACGCGCTGTGCTGGCGCGGGCCAGCCGGCCAGCCGGGCGCGCACCTGCGGGC
>JBKPDC010000103.1:0-5604 GCA_046727715.1 Thermodesulfobacteriota bacterium | reverse complement strand
AAGGTGAGCTACGAGAAGCTGCTCGACGTGTTCTGGCACAACGTCGACCCGACGACCGCAGACGCCCAGTTCTGCGACCACGGCCGGCAGTACCGCACCGCGATCTTCTACCACGACGAGGCGCAGAAGCGGCTCGCCGAGGAGTCGAAGCAGTCACTCGAGCGGTCGACGAAGCTGCCGGGAGCGATCGTGACGGAGATCGTCGCAGCCGGCCCCTTCTATCCCGCCGAGGAGTACCACCAGGACTACGCCAAGAAGAACCCGATCCGGTACCGCTACTACCGCTACGCGTGCGGACGCGACGCCCGGCTCCGGGAGCTGTGGGGCGACGCGGCACCCCACTGATGACACGCTACCCTGCTGCCAGCCACGCCCGGCAGCCGGCGTGCTCGAGGACTGCGTCGAGCGTCGCGCGATCGCCCGCCGCGGCGTAGCGCGCGCGGAGGGCAGCGAGCGACTTGGCGTGGTACTTCTGTGTCTCCTGGGTGAACGGCTCGCCCCCCAGCTCGACCGTGAACTCCTTCTCCCCCGCTGCCAGCGCCCGCGCGTTGGCAGTACTCCACGGGAAGAAGACCCCCGCAACCTCGTCGCGCAAGAGCGGGAGCAGCGTGGGCTCGAGCACCTCCCAGCGCTCCCACTCGCCCGACGCCTGCGGCGCGAGCATGCGCTCGATCCAGGCCAGCACGCGCGGCGCGCGTGCCCGGATGATCGCCCCCGGCGTGGGATCGGTGGAGCACTCGTACAGCTGCGCGTAGAGTCCGAAGTCACCGAAGGCGGGGCGGCCGCCGAAGAGGAAGTGCCGCCGGGCGAGATGCCGCTCCAGGACGTCGAGCTGGCGCAGGAAGGAGCCTTCGATCCGATCCTTCGTGGCATCGCACGACCCCACGAACTTGAGGCGCGGGATCATGCGGCCCTTCACCGCGGCGCGGATGCCGTCGAGCAGCTCGCCGGTGGCCTCGGGATTCATGCTGGCGGCGATGCGGTCCGCGCCCGACTCCTGGTCGGCCGCGTAGAACCAGCGGTAGTGGAACATCGGCTTGTTGCCCCACTCGTCGCCGTACTCCTCGAGGAGCGCGGACACGAATGCCGCCACGGGCTCTGGTGGATGGATCGACGGCTCGGGGAACAGCGCCTCCATGCGCTCGATGATCGGGGTCGAGTCCTGCATGGCCGTCCCGTCGGGCGCGATCACCAGCGGGATCAGCGGCAACTTGGCATGACACTCGAACTCCGCCTGGTTCTGCACCGTGCGCACGATCCACTCGTGCGGGATGCGCTTGTAGCGGAAGTAGGAGCGCACCTTGACCGAGTACGGAGACAGCTCCGCGCCGAAGATGCGATAGACGCTGTCCATGTCGCCTCCCTTCAGACCATCAGCCGTTCCGGAGCAGGATGTCCAGCATCAGCCGGAGAACGCGACGGGCCTCTCCCTGCGACAGTCCCTGATGCTGGCGCAGGGCATGCCAGGTGCTCCAGCTCGCGGTGGCGACGAGCGCCGCCAGCAGGCGCCGCCGGGCGGCGGGCGTGCGGCGCGCCAGCTCGCTGGCGAAGACGCGACGGACCTCGTCGGCCTTGTGGGCGCGGAAGGCGCCGAGCCGTCCCTGCAGCTCGCGGGAGAATGGCTCCATCAGGACGGCCGCCCGTCGCACCGGGGAGATGGCTTCGAGCAGTCGCGCGCGCTGGCGCACGAAGGCGTCGAGTCGCCGGGCCAGCGGGCCCCCGTCGTCCACGGTGCCGGCCAGGGGCGCCAGCCGCTCCGCCTGCCGCTCCGCGGCGGCGGCGAAGAGCGACTCGACGTCGCTGAAGTGCTGGAACACCGACCGCAGGGACACGCCGGCACGCTCGGCGACGCGCGCGGCGCTGGGCCGCAGGTCACCGCGCTCGATGAGGGCGAGGAGCGCGTCGACGATGGCCGCGCGGGCGCGCGCGCCGCGGGCCAGGCGGCCGTCGAGGGTGGCGAGCGGGGGAGACGCGAGCACCATGGGCACGGGGTAGTTATTGCAGTCCGAGTGCAGGCTCAAGCGGCCGGCACGCTCGGGGCCTCACACGGTCTCGTGCGTCCATCTCGCGGACGTGATGCGACCCGGCGACCCTTCGCGTGAGCCGTCGAGAGCGAGTAGCCTCGGACCGTGCAGCGGTTGTATCATGCATGGCCCGGTCTCCTGGCGTTCGCCCTCGGGGCGCTGACTCGTTCCGCGTTCGCGATGGAATCTCCGCCGCATCACACCGCCGACGGGTTTCGCAACCTCGAGCCCTACGACCGCCCCGGCCTCGCGGTCACCGTGCCCTTCTTCCTTCGGCGTGCGGTAGACTCGGTCTTCGGGCGGTCGGGGGCACCGACCCTCGTCTCGAACGACGGCGTCTGGCTGCGCGACAACGCGCGTCACAGCACGCCGAGCGCTACCTGGCTGGGCCACGCCAGCGTGCTCGTCCAGATGGACCACGCGACCATCCTCACCGATCCCATCTGGTCCGATACGGCGAGCCCGATCTCCTGGCTCGGGCCGCGCCGCTTGGTGCCCCCGCCCATGCCGATCACCGCGCTCCCCGCCATCGACGCGGTGCTCATCTCGCACTCGCACTACGACCACCTCGACCTGGCCACGCTGAAGGCGCTGGCGGCGCTCGGCACGCGGTTTCTCGTGCCGCTGCGCGTCGGCGAGATCCTGCGCGCCGAGGGCATCGGACCGACCGAGGAGCTCGACTGGTGGGAGTCGCGGGCCGTGGGCCCGGTCACCATCACCTGCGTGCCGGCGCGTCACTGGAGCCAGCGCGGCCTCGGTGACATGAACCGGACGCTGTGGTCCGGGTGGGTGGTGAGCGGACCAACGCGGCGCTTCTGGTTCGCCGGCGACACGGGCTACACGCGGCTCTTCGCCGAGATCGGGGAGCGGCTCGGCCCCTTCGACCTGGCAGCCGTGCCCATCGGGGCGTACGACCCCCCGGCCATGATGCAGCCCGTGCACCTGAACCCCGAGGAGGCGCTGCGGGCGGGGCTCGACGCGCGAGCGGATCGTCTGCTCGGGATGCACTACGGGACGTTCGACCTGACCGACGAGCCCCCGGACGAGCCGCCGCGCCGTTTTCGCGCTGCCGCACTGCGGCAGGGGATCGACGAAGCGCGCGTCTGGACACTCGCGATCGGCGAGACGCGCGGCTGGTGAGACCGATCGCGCGCCTGGCGCGCGCCTCACGCGTTTCACCGTCCTTGACACCTTCGCGCGCGCTTTCTTATAAAGCCGCGGCTTTCTGGCATCGCGTTTCATCTGCCTGTGTCGGAGGTGGGGAATGACGACCGTCACGGTGCCGCGGCGCGTGCGACGACTTCTCTCGGGGGTGCTCGGCGCGCTTGCGGTGCTGATCGGCACCCGCGCAGCCCTCGCCCTGAGCATCGACGACCGGGGCGAGATGCGCCTCGGTATGCGCGCGTACACTGCCGTGCGCATCGGCACGAACCGCATCGGCAGCGAGAACAACCCGCTCAATTACCCGGTCTCGGGTGTTGGCCACCTGCGGCAGAACCGCTACTTCCTCCAGCTCTCGTGGGACCACGAGCTGACGCGGATGGTGCACCAGAGCTACGGGCTGCTCGCGCCCTTCCGGCTCATCAACCCCACCAGTCTCAAGTACACGCTCGAGTACCGCTTCGAGGGCGAGACCCTGTACGACATCGGCCCCAACGAGTACTCGCACGAGACCGCCGGGCTCGAGCGCTTCCGGGGCGACTTCCCGAAGGTCAACATCCCCGGCGTTGCGAATACGACTCCCAAGCTCGATCCCGGCTTCATCAAGGAGCGCGTCGACCGGCTGCGTCGCAACGCGCGAGTGCGAAATCGCCTCTTCCTCGCCTACCTCGACTTCGAGAAGGGGCCGCTCTTCCTCCGCCTCGGCCGCCAGGTGCTGGCCTGGGGCGAGACCGACGTGTTCCGTCTCCTCGATAACATCAACCCGCTCGACGACAGCTTCGGCGGCTTCTTCATCGCGCTCGACGAGCGCCGCGTGCCGATCGCGATGGCACGTGGCAGCTGGCAGCTGGGGTCCTGGGGCCCGTTCCAGGACGCATTCATCGAGGGCTTCGTCGCGCAGGGCAACAAGGTGGCGACCGTTCCGGGCATCCCCAATGGCTCCACCTGGATCCCGGGTGGCCTCGCGTTCCCGAACCAGGCGCTACGCACCATCGTCGCCACGCCCGACGCCACCAAGGTGCGCGGGGGCGCGCGCCTGGTGTTCACGGCCAGGGACATCACCTTCACGCTCGCCCACTACCAGACCTACCTCGACGTTCCCGGCGTCCAGTTCCGGCTGCCCGGGCAGGTCCGCAACCCCGACGGCACCTTCGGGTCGAACACCGCCTCCTTCGACAACCCCATCATCGCCTTCCAGCGCTATCCGCGCGTGGCCATCACGGGCGGCTCGCTCACCTTCCCGATCACCTCGCTGTACTCGATCGTGCGCTCGGAGGTGGCGTACTTCGCCCATCAGCCGTTCAACCGG
This sequence comes from Thermodesulfobacteriota bacterium, assembly GCA_046727715.1. Lineage (GTDB taxonomy): Bacteria > Desulfobacterota > Binatia > DP-6 > DP-6 > CAVQLX01. The sequence continues at coordinate 1,110 of JBKPDC010000103.1, read as the reverse complement.
CAGGGCACCGGCAACAGCTTCGACTCCTTCTCCCTCGGAGACGGCATCGGCACGCCCGGGACGAAGCGGCTGCGGGCGGCGAACAACACCGAGGGCGGCCTGAATCCCTTCGTCTACCCGCGCTTCCTCGCGACCGGCCGCCGCGAGCAGCTGTTTGGTAGCGTGCTGACACTGAACTCGTTCAACATGTCCGTCGGACTCGACGTGAACCGGTTCATCCGCTGGTTGAACCCGCAGCAGACGTTCTTCTTCACGACGCAGCTCTTCTACAAGCACATCTTCGACGCGCCCGACGACCTCGTCCTGCCCGTACCGTACCGCAACCTGCCCGTCGATCCGCGCATCCCGATCATCGGCAACCCCAACAATCCCAACAACCCCCTCGGCGGCATCGGGGGCTGCGGCCCGAAGGCGCACAAGCGGGCCTGCCGTCTCCAGCCGCGCCTCTACCCGCTGAGATCCAACCAGGTCCTGCAGACGTTCCTCGTCACCACGTCGTACTCCGGCGGGCGGATCGTGCCCTCCTTCGGCATGTTCTACGACTGGGTGGGCGGCTTCGTCTTCCAGCCCGGTGTCACCTTCGTGCGCGATCCGTTCCGGCTCACCATGGACTACACGTCGGTCAGCTCGGTCGCGGCGCAGCAGTTCGGCACGGTGCGCGACAAGGACAACTTCCGCGTGCAGGTCGAGTACGTGTTCTGACCTCACGGGCTCCGCCCGTTGCGTCTGACGCGGTACGCCGTTGACACTTCTGCCCCGGCGCGGGTAAAGGCCGGAAGCTGACCGTGCGGTACAATCTGTGTGTCTGCACGGCTTGTGCAGAATACTCAGGAGGGTCCGCATGAAGTTCCTCATCGCCGCGCTCGTCGTCACGTACGCGGCGGTCGCCAGGGCCGAGCCGGTCAACCTCGGCGAGGTCCGGCAGAACCTGTTCGCGTCCTGCTTCCCCACGGATCGGGAGGGATGGATGGTCGGCGAACTGGGTCGCATCTTCCGCACCGATGACGGCGGAGCCTCCTGGCAGCGGCAGGACGCGGGCACGAAGCGTCCCTTCCTCGCGATCACGTGCCTGGATGCCAAGACCGCATGGATCGCCGGGAAGGAGGGCAT
>JBKPDC010000102.1:0-12748 GCA_046727715.1 Thermodesulfobacteriota bacterium | reverse complement strand
CCGGAATACGTCCGCGCCCAGATCGCCGTGGGCATGGCCGAGCACCGCCGCCATTTCTCGCGTCCCCCACGCGGGTTCTGGCTCCCTGAGTGCGCCTTCGACCCCGGGCTGGATGCCGAGCTGGCTCGCGCCGGGGTCCGCTGGACGATCCTCGACACCCACGGGCTGGCGCAGGCCCGGCCGCAGCCGGTGCACGGGGTGCACGCCCCGGTCGCGTGTCCGTCGGGCGTGGCGGCATACGGGCGGGACCCCGACAGTGCCACGCAGGTCTGGAGTGCCGAGTCCGGATATCCCGCAGACCCGTGGTATCGCGACTTCCACCGCGACATCGGCTTCGACCTACCGGCGCGGTACCTCGGCGGGCTCGCGTCGGGCGACCGTCAGACCGCGACTGGCCTCAAGTACCATCGAATCACCGGCGCGGGGTTGAAGAAGGAGCCCTACGACCCGCAGCGCGCGCACGAGCGGGTGGCCGCCCATGTGGCGGACTTCGTCGCCTCGCGCCTGACACAGGCCCGCTCCCTGCGCCGGATGATGGTTCACCCCCCCGTCATCGTCTGTCCGTACGATGCCGAGCTGTTCGGCCATTGGTGGTTCGAGGGGCCGGACTGGCTGGACGCCGTGCTGCGCGCCCTCGCCGGCACCCCTGGACTCGAGGCCGTATCCCTGTCGGAGGACCTTGCCACCCGGACGGCGCTACAGGCGGCGACCCCGGCGGCGAGCACTTGGGGGAAGGGCGGCCATCACGCGGTCTGGCTGAGCCCGGCCAACGAATGGGTCTACCCGCGGCTGCACGCCGCCGCCGCCCGCCTCACAAGCCTGTGCCGCGCGGCGTGCGATCTGGACGCGGCCCGCAGGCGGGCGCTCACCCGGGCCCTGCGCGCGCTCCTCCTGGCGCAAGCCAGCGACTGGGCCTTCATGATGGCGCGTGGCACGGCAGTCGAGTACGCGACCCGGCGCACGGTGCAGCATCTCGAGGCCTGTCGCACGCTCTGCGACGCCGTGGACCGCGGCGCGCTCGACGAGCACGGGCTCGCCGACCTCGCCACGTGCGACACGCTCTTCCCCGCGCTCGACCTCGGCGTGCTCGGCTGACGGATCTCCTCTTGTCAGCACAGAAGGCTTCCCGTACAGTCCGAGCAGTCTGATGTCCACCGCGCTGGTCGCGCTGGTCCTGCTTCCCATGGCGCTCACGCTGGTGGTGGGTCTGTCGTTGCTGATCGCGCAGCCGCTGTTGCGTCCTGCACTGTCGGCGATCGAGCGTGCCCGGCTGCGGCGAGCCATCGCGCGGGTGTCGCGGGGCGACGCGGCGCTCCGCGGCCGCCAGGTCGAGGCGGCGCTGCGCGAGTACGAGGCGGGCTTCTGCCTCATCATCGTGCGCGCCGACCCGAAGGTCGCGGACGAAGTGAACCGGCATCACGTCGGGCTGCTGTCGCGGCTCCTCGCCGTCGCGGACGGCTCGCCCCAGCCGCGCGTGCGCCTGCTCGCCCTCGCCAAGGTCGACCGCCTGCTCGAACGGCGCGCCGAGATGCAGCGCGCCCATCTCCAGCTGCGCAACCGATCCCTCCGGGACGGCCGACGCATTCAGCTCGAGCGTGAGCTGCGCCGCAACACGCGACAAGCGCGCGCCGCGGTGCGCGAGCTCATCGCCGACATCCAGGTGCTGACCGCCCGCAAGGTCGCATACCAGTAGCGGCCACCCCTGCCCCGCCATCGCCGCCCTAGCCAGCGCCCACCGCGTCGTCGCCCACGATCTCCTCGCCAGGACTCATTGCTGCTCGACCGCTGCCGCATCGGACGGGGCGCCCGCGTGCGCCGCGCGGTGGTCGGCGCCGGTGCGGTCGTGGGTGGCGGTGAGCAGGTCGGCTACGACGACGAGGCCTGCGCCATGGCCGTCACCGAGCGCCGGCAAGCCGGGTTGACCCTGGTCCTGGCCCGGCCCACCTCCCTTCCGTCAGTGGCGGCGCCGCGCGGACACGGCTGACGCGCCCGCGTCGCGTGGCGCCCCTTCCGCGAGCTTCGGCCTCGGTTATACTCGATCGCTCGCGCATGCCGCCCGCCCGGTCTACTGCGTCCCCCGAACACGTCGACGTCGTCGGTGCTCGAGAGCACAACTTGAAGGGGATCGACGTTCGCATCCCGGTCGGGCGCTTGACGGTCGTCACTGGGGTGTCGGGTTCCGGCAAGTCGAGCCTCGCCTTCGACGTGCTCTACGCCGAGGGCCAGCGGCGCTACGTCGAGAGCTTCTCGACCTACGCCCGCCAGTTCCTCGATCGCATGGAGCGGCCACGCGTCGAGCGCATTGACGGCATCCTGCCAGCGATCGCCATCGACCAGAGCCGTCCCGTCAAGACGTCGCGCTCGACCGTGGGGACGATGACGGAGCTGCACGACTATCTGAAGCTCCTCTTCGCCAAGGTCGGGACGCCCTATTGCCGCACCTGCGGCGTCCCGGTGGCGCGTGACTCCCCCGAGAGCGCCGCGGCGGCTTGCCTGACCTCCCATCCCAGCGCGCGTGCCCTCGTGATCTTCGAGCTGCCCCTTCCGACCGGCCTGCCTTGGGCCCAGGCGCGCGAGGGGTTGCTGGCCGCCGGCTTCGTGCGCGTCCTCGGCCCCGACGGCGTCCTCCGGCTGGAGGATGTCGTCGACCGGCCCGCGGGTGACGCCGTCACCGTCGTGCAGGACCGCGTCACGCTGCGCGCCGCCGACCGCGGCCGCCTCGTGGAATCGCTGGAGCAGGCCTTTCGGCACGGCCGCGGCCGTGCGGCCGTGCTCGTGGGCGACGGCGCAGCAACGGCACCCATGTGCTTCTCGACCGCGCTCGCCTGCGCCCGCTGCGGCTTCACGGTGCGCGAGCCGAGCCCGAACCTGTTCTCGTTCAACAGTCCGCTCGGCGCCTGCGAGAGCTGCCGCGGCTTCGGTCGCATCATCGATCTCGACCTCGACCTCGTGGTGCCCGACCCGCGACGGACCATCGCCGGGCATGCCATCAAGCCCTGGTCCACCAAGGCGACGTCCTGGGAGTACGGTGAGCTCAAGAAGTTCTGCCAGCGGCGGCGGATCCCCACCGACGTCGCCTGGGAGGCGCTCGACGACGCCCAACGCGCCCTGGTCCTCGACGGCGACGGCCGCGGGCAGTATCCGGGCGTTCGCCGCTGGTTCCGCTGGCTCGAGGGGCGCACCTACCGGATGCACGTCCGCGTCTTCCTCGCGCGCTACCGCAGCTACCGCCTCTGCCCGGCGTGCCAGGGCGCACGCGTGCGCCCGGAGGCGCTCGACTACCGGGTCAGCGGCCGCACCATCGCCGACGTCAACCGCCTGCCGATCGCCGAGGCGGCGCGCGTCTTTGCCAACCTGACGCTCGCCCGCGGGCAGGCCGAGGCGGTGGCCGAACTGATCCTGGCCGAGGTCCGGAGTCGGCTCCGCTACCTCGTCGAGGTGGGTCTCGGCTACCTGACGCTGGAACGACAGTCGCGCACGCTGTCCGGCGGCGAACTCGAGCGCGTCGACCTGACGACCGCGGTCGGGTCCTCGCTGGTGAACACGCTCTACGTGCTCGACGAGCCGTCGATCGGCCTCCATCCGCGTGACACCGAACGGCTCGTGCGGTTGCTCCACCACCTCCGCGATCAGGGGAACACCGTCGTCGTCGTCGAGCACGACCCGGCGATCATCCGAGCCGCCGACCATGTGATCGATCTCGGGCCGGGCGCGGGCGAGCGCGGCGGCGAGGTGCTGTTCGCGGGCCCCACCGCGCAGCTCGGCGCCGCCCGCGGCTCCGTCACCGGCGACTACCTGTCGGGCCGCCGTACCATCCCGGTCCCCACGAAGCGCCGGCGGCCGATCCCGGGGCTCGCCCTCGGCATCCGTGGCGCGGCGGCCCACAACCTGCGCGACCTCGACGTCGACGTGCCGCTCGCCTGCTTCGTCGCCGTCACGGGCGTCTCCGGGTCCGGCAAATCGAGCCTGGTCGAGGACGTGCTCTATCGCGGACTCCGCAAGTGGCTCGGGCAGCCCGACGGTGTGCCCGGCACGCATCGCGCCATCGCGGGCGCGGAGCGCATCGCCGACGTCATCCTGGTCGACCAGAGCCAGATCGGCTCCACGCCGCGCGCCAACGCGGCGACCTACCTGCGCGCGTACGACGGCATCCGGGCCTGCTTCGCGGCGACGGACACGGCGCGGCTGCGCGGCTACACCGCAGCGACGTTCTCGTTCAACGTCGCCGGGGGCCGCTGCGAGACGTGCGCCGGTGAGGGTTTCGAGCGCATCGAGATGCAGTTCCTCTCGGACGTCTACGTGCCGTGCGCCGAGTGCCACGGCGCGCGCTTTCAGCCCGAAGTGCTCGAGGTCCGCTGGCAGGGCCGCACGATCCGCGAGGTGCTCGACCTGACGGTCGCCGAGGCCCGCGAGGTGTTCGCGAGCGTCGGCGAGGTGCGCGACCGGCTCCGGCCGCTGGCGGACGTCGGGCTCGACTACCTGCGGCTCGGCCAGCCGCTCTCGACGCTCTCGGGTGGGGAAGCGCAGCGTGTCAAGCTCGCGGCGCACCTCGGACGCGAGGCGCGCGCGCATACGCTCTTCATCTTCGACGAGCCCACCACCGGCCTCCATCTGGCCGACATCGAGAAGCTGCTCGCCTGCTTTGCGCGGCTCGTCGAGCGGGGGAACTCGCTCGTCGTCATCGAGCACAACCTCGAGGTGGTGAAGTGCGCCGACTGGGTGATCGAGCTCGGGCCGGACGGCGGCGACGCCGGCGGCCGCGTGGTCACCGAAGGGACGCCGGAGCACGTCGCCGCGCGCGGCGACTCGCCCACCGGCGTCTTCCTCCGGGACGTCCTCCGTCGCGAGGCCGGCCGGGCGGCCGATGCCGAGCCGGTGTGGGACGCCGCGCCGCGTGCCGCCTTCCCGAGCATCCGCGTCGTCGGCGCCCGCGAGCACAACCTGCGCGACGTGGGCCTCGAGCTGCCGCGCGATCGCCTGATCGTGTTCACCGGCCTGTCGGGATCGGGCAAGTCGTCGCTGGCGTTCGACGTGCTCTACGCCGAGGGGCAGCGGCGCTACCTCGACAGTCTCTCGACCTACGCGCGGCAGTTCCTGCACGTCATGGCCAAGCCCGACGTTGACCTGCTGACGGGGCTACCCCCCACCGTCGCCATCGAGCAGCGGCTGTCGCGCGGCGGTCGCACATCGACCGTGGCGACGGTGACGGAGGTCGCCCACTACCTCCGCCTGCTCTTCGCGAAGGTCGGCGTGCAGCACTGCCCGCAGTGCGGCGAGGCCATTCGGTCGCAGACCCGCCGCCAGATCCTCGACCGCGTGCGTCGGGAGCTGCGCGGCGAGCGGATCACCCTGCTCGCGCCGGTCGTCCGCGGGCGCAAGGGCTACCACAAGGAGGTGCTGCTGGGCGCGCGCAAGCTCCGCCTCCGCGAGGCACGCATCGACGGCACCGTGCTGCCGCTCGCCGGCCTCGGTCTGCTCGATCGCTACCGCGAGCACGACATCGACCTGGTCGTGGCGAAGGACCTGGAGGTGGGCACGGCAGGCTTCGAGGACGCCCTGGCGCGCGCGCTCCGCCTCGGAAACGGGTCGGCCGTGGTGCAGGCGACCAGTGGCGAGCGCCTCTATTCCGAGCGGCTGTTCTGCCCCGCCTGCAGCCTGGGCTTCCCGCCGCTCGACCCGCGCCTCTTCTCGTTCAACAGCCGGCAGGGCGCGTGCCCCGAGTGCGCCGGCAGCGGGGTGCGCGCCGAGCCCGACGGCGACTCGCTGCTCGCCGCTGGCCTCCCGCTCGACGGCGGCGCCGTGCTGCCATTCGAGACGCCGGAGCGGCGGGCCGAGAAGCGCCGCCTCGTGTCGGCGCTGCGAGCGGCAGGCGTGCCGCTCGATCGGTCGGTCGAGCGGCTGACTGCACGGCAACGCCGGGCCGCGCTGGCGCGCACCGCCGAGGCGCTGCGTGCCGCGCTGGCCGACGATCCCGCCGGCCTCGAGGAGTTCACCATCGAGTGCCCGTGTCCCGGCTGCGGCGGCACGCGGCTCAACCCCCGCGCGCGCGCCGTGCGCGTGCACGGGCACACCATCGCCGCGCTGACCGCGCTGGCGGTCGGTGAGGCGGCGCGCGCCGTCGCCAGGTTGCGCTTCGCCGCCCGGGAGCGACCGATCGTCGAGGGACCGCTGCGGGAGATCGCGCCCCGGCTGGCGTTCCTCGAGCAGGTGGGGCTGGGCTACCTCGGCCTCGACCGGCGTGCCGACACCCTCTCGGGCGGGGAGAGCCAGCGCATCCGCCTCGCGGCGCAGCTGGGCTCCAACCTGCGCGGCATCTGCTACGTGCTCGACGAGCCCACCATCGGGCTGCACGCGCGCGACAACGCGATGCTCCTCGACGCCCTCGGCGAGCTGAAGGCGCGCGGCAACACCGTGCTCGTCGTCGAGCACGACGAGGCCACCATCCGCCGCGCCGATCTCGTGGTCGATCTCGGACCGGGCGCCGGCGTGCACGGCGGCCGGGTCGTCGCCGTGGCGCCGCCCGCGAAACTCCCGGCGATCGCCGCCTCGGTCACGGGCCGGTATCTCGCGGCGCCTCGTGTCCGCGTCGCGGCCGGCCGGGCGGTCGAGGAGTGCGCCTGGCTCATCGTCCGCGGCGCGCGCGAGCACAACCTGTGCAACATCGACGTGCGCATCCCGCTGGGCGCGTGGACGTGCGTCACCGGCGTGTCGGGCTCCGGCAAGTCCACGCTGGTGCGCGACGTCCTGTATCGCGGTGTGCGGCGCGCCCTCGGCGTCCCCGCGGGTCGCGTGGGGACGCATCGCACCCTCGAGGGCGTGGAGCACCTCCTCCGGGCGGTCGAAGTGGATCAGAGCCCCATCGGGCGCACCCCCCGCTCCACGCCCGCGTCGTACGTCGGCTTCTACGACGACATCCGGCGGCTGTTCGCGCAGCTGCCCGAGGCGCGGCTCCGGGGCTGGGGCGCCGGCCGCTTCTCGTTCAACGTCGCCGGGGGACGCTGCGACACCTGTGCCGGCCAGGGGCGGATGCGGCTCGAGATGAGCTTCCTTCCCGATGTCTACGTCGACTGTGACGTCTGCGGGGGACGCCGTTTCACCGATGAGACCCTCAGTATCCGCTACGCGGGCCGCACGATCGCCGACGTGCTCGCCATGACCGTCACGGAGGCGGTCGCGGTCTTCGCGCCGCACCCGGGGGTGGCGCGCGCGCTGCGCGTCCTCGACGACATCGGTCTCGGCTACCTGACGCTCGGCCAGCCCAGCAACACGCTCTCGGGTGGTGAAGCGCAGCGCATCAAGCTGGCGTGGGAGCTGGCGAAGGAGTCCCGCGGCCGCACGCTCTACGTGCTCGACGAGCCCACCACCGGGCTGCACTTCGCCGACACCGAGCGCCTCGTCGCCGTCCTGCATCGGCTCGTCGATCTCGGGAACACCGTGGTGACGATCGAGCACAACCTCGACATCGTGCGCGAAGCCGACTGGGTGATCGACCTGGGCCCCGAGGGTGGCGCCGGCGGCGGCCGCCTCGTGGCGTGCGGCGCGCCGGCGCACGTGGCCCGTTGCGAGGAGTCGCACACCGGTCGCTTCCTGCGCGAGCTGTCGCCGGCCGCGTAACCTTGTCGCCGAGACGGGCGTGCGGGGGCGTGGGGTGCCGTCTTCGCTCAGGTCCTCGCCCCACCGCGCACCTCGCGCGGTGCGTCTCCTCAGGCCACCAGCGGCCGCAGTGAATCCCGCGCGGTCGCCCACGCCGGCGTACTCGGGTCGATGAGCTCGAAGTGCCCCGTCCCCGGCAGCTCGACGAGACGCGCCTCGTCGCCACGCGACTTCGCCTCGCGCTCGTACCCGGCACTCAGGCTCTGCGGCACGACCGTGTCCGCGCTGCCGTGAACCAGCACCTGCGGCACCCCGAGCGGGATCAGGGCTGCCGGGTCGCCAGCGTCGTACCGTGCCGGCACGTCGCGCGGCGAGCCGCCCATCAGCTGCCCGACGGGTGTCATCCCCAGGTCGTAGGCGCGGCGCAGGTCGACGATGCCGGCGAGCGCGATGGCGCCGCGCAGCTTGAGCGGCTTCGGTGTGTGCAGCTCGCCGTCGTGGATCCAGCGCCGTCCCGCCAGCCACAGCGCGAGCTGGCCGCCGGCCGAATGGCCCAGGCTGACGATGCGGCGCAGCTCGAGACCCTTCTGCGGCGCGATCGTGCGCAGGTGATCCGCCGCGGCCCCGACGTCGAGGAAGGTGCCTGGCCAGCCGCCACCAGGATCGCCGACTCGCCGGTACTCGACGTTCCAGGTTGCGAGGCCCTCGCGCGTCAGCGCCTCGCAGAGCGGTAGCATGAGGCCGAGGTCGTCCTGCGACTGCCAGAACCCGCCGTGGACGACGATCACCACGGGCGACGGCACCCCGCCGGAAGGACGCCGGAGCTCGGCGAACTGCTGTGGGTCGCTGCCATAGACGATGCGCTCGAACGGCATGGTTGGGTGCGGCGCGCCCTTCGGCTTCGCGCCCCGGCCGCGGGCCTGGAGCTCACACCCGGGGAGCGTGCTCGCCGCGGCGACGGCCAGCGCTGCGCGCAGCACCGTGCGTCTGGTCAGGATCACGGCCGGTCGTGATAGTCTCATTGCAACGGGGCTCGCAACCAGGTCCTTCGTACGGGGCTTGCACGGGGAGAGGTCATGCACGACAGGGAGCACGAGAGGACGGCGGATCCGGACAATGCCTTGCGCGGAGTGGTCGAGGACGCGCGCCGGCTGATCGAGCTGCTGGTCACGAGCGACGCGCCGGACGACGTCCTCCTCACCGCCGGGCGTCACGTGCAGAGCGCGGTGACCGCGCTGGCGCCCTTCCGCTCCGGGCCGAGTCGGCGGAGCGTTCCCGCGGCGGACCCGCGCGACCCCGCCCGCTTGATGCCCTTCGACTGCGTCCTCGGTCCGCTGAGCCCGTTGGCGCCGCCGCTCCGCGTGCGCTGGGAGCCGCCGCTGGCCGTGGCCGAGATCGTCTTCACGGCCCCCTACGAGGGGCCGCCCGGCTGCGTGCACGGCGGCGTCATCGCCGCCGCCTTCGATCAGGTCTTCAACGTCGCCAACCTGATGCTGGGGAATCCTGGCCCGACCGCCAGCCTGCGGCTGCGCTACCACCGCCCGACGCCGCTCGGGCGGCGCCTCCGGTTCGAGGGCTGGCAGGAGCGTGTCGAGGAGCGGCGCGTACACGTGCGCGGCCGCCTCGTCGCCGGCGACCAGGTGACGGTGGAGGCCGAGGGTGCGTTCGCGGTCGTGCCCGTCGAGCGCATCCTCGCCATGCTCGGGCGGAGCGACAGAGAGTCCGAGCGCTGAGGCGTCTTTCGCGACCCCCGGCCGGCCGGAGCATGTCGCTCGCGTGCCGAACCCGGGCCGCCTGCGCGTCACGCTGGGCTTCACCGACATGGGCGTCGGGCCGACGTCCAACCGCTGCGCCGCGGCGGCCTGCGGGCCCCGCGCGCCGCACCGGCCGCCAGGCGCTCGCACCCGCTCAGGGCAGCCGGTCCGTGCACAGAGCCAGCTCGCGGAGCCGGCCGGCGAGCCCTGTGCCGGCGTCGCTCAGCAGCTCGTCCACGGTCCACGGCACGCGGTAGGTCCAGTTGGTGTCCTGGATCGTCGAGGGCACGTTGATGCGCTCGCGGCCGCCATACGTGTCCATGAACGGCAGGATCACCAGACGCGACGGCGCGCCGTAGAGGCCATGGAGGAGGGTCGCGTGCACCTCGGGGGTCAGCTGATCACCGCGGTCGCGCAGCTCCGCGAAGTCCGGCATCGCCGCCAGCGCGGCACGCGCATCGGACGTCAGCTCCTCCTCCCACCACGTCGCGAGCGACGAGGTGTCGTGCGTGCCGGTCGTGGCGACCGACAGCACGGGATAGCCGCGCGGGTCGCGGAACCTCGTCCCGTCGTGCTCCCAGCGGAGCACGCGGAAGCCGGGCACCTCGAGGCGGGACAAGGAGTGCCGGACGAAATCCGGCACCGAACCCAGATCCTCCCCGATGAGATCGAGCGAGCCGCCCGCCTCGCGCGCTGCCGAGAGCAGATGCTCGCCGCGCGCCACCTGCGCTCCCTCCTCGGACGGTCGGAAGAACGGCGTCCCGCCCACCGGCCGCTCGTAGAGCCGGTAGTAGCCGACGACGTGGTCGAGGCGCACGCCGTCGAACAGCTCGGCCGCACGGCGGCAGCGGGCTCGCCACCAGGCGTCTCCGCTCTCGGCCATCGCGTCCCAGCACATGGCCGGCAGACGCCAGTCCTGTCCCTCGGGCGCGAACGCATCGGGTGGCGCGCCAATGGTGACGTCGAGCCGAAACTCGTGCTGGCGCGCCCACACGTCGGCGCTCTGCGCCGAGACCATGAAGGGCATGTCGCCATAGAGCCGCACGCCGACGGCGGCGGCGGTGCGGCGCGCCGCCGCCCACTGCTCGGCGAGCAGCCACTGCACCCAGGCGTGGTAGCGGCAGGCACGCGCGACGGCAGGCTGGATCTCCCGCAACGCGCCAGGCTCGGCGTCACGGAGCGGCGGCTCCCACGTCGTCCAGGGCTGCTGGCCGTGCAGGTCGAGCAACGCGCGGAAGAGCACGTACTCGCCGAGCCACCACGCCTCGGCCGCGACGAACGACGCGAACGCGGCGGCGCGGGCCGAGCCGGACGGCGTCTCGACGGCCTCGAAGTGCGCGAAAGCGGCGGCGAGCCCCTCGCCCTTGGCGTGGCGGATGCGGGCGTACGCGAGAGCGGGCGTCGCGCGCGCGGCGTCGAGATCGGCGCGCGCCGCGGGCGACAGCACTCCCAGGCCGCCGGCGGCGAGGAAGTCCTCGACCAGGTCGAGATCCACGTAGAGCGGGTCGAGCGCGAAGGCGCTGAGCGCACCGTACGGGCTGGTCTCGAGCATCCCCATCTCGGCGATCGGCAGCACCTGGAGCACGGTGTGCCCCGCCGCGGCGAGCCAGCGGCAGAAGTCGGCGAGGTCGCCGAGGTCGCCCACGCCCCAGTCGCGCGGGCTGCGCAGGCTGAAGAGAGGGAGGAGGATGCCCGCTCGCCGGTCCGTCACGCGTGCGTCCGCGGCGCGCTCCCGTGCTTCCGCTCAGCGCGCCAGCCGGCGGGGAGCGACACCGTGCTCGCGGCGCAGGTCGGTGATGCTCTTCACGTGGCCGGTGAAGGCCGGCGGCTGCGCCAGCATCCACACGGCCGCCTCCGCGCCCACCTCGGTCGGTTCCCAGTCGGACTTGTCCAGCTCGGGGGCGTTGTAGACGAAGCCCTCGGAGGCCAGCGGCACGTCTATGCGGAAGGCGTTGACGGCGACGCCGCGCGCCCGCAGCTCCTCCGCGGCGCCCGTGGTGAGGCGCTCGAGCGCCGCCTTGGACACGCCGTAGGCCAGCAGTCCGGGGATCGCGAGCACGGCGGCCGCCGAGGAGACATTTAGGATGGCGCCTCGCCGGCGTGCGATCATGCCGGGGAGCGCCGCCCGCATCGCGAGCAGCGGGGCGCGCAGGTTGACGTCCATCACCAGGTCCCAGCGCTTCATCGGCAGGTCGAGATCGCCGGGGAACGTGATGGCGGCGTTGTTCACGAGGACGTCGAGGCGCCCGAACGTCGCGATGGTGCGCGCCACCATCGCCTCGACCTGATCGGGTTTCGAGAGGTCGGTGGGGATGGCGAGACCACGCTGTCCGCGCTGCTCGACACCGCGCACGGTCTCGTCGATCGTGCCGGGGAGCTTCAAGGGCGACACGTCCGTGGCGCGCGCCGCGCAGGCGACATCGGCGCCGGCATCGGCCAGCGCCAGCGCGATCGCACGGCCGACCCCGCGGCTCGCCCCGGTGACGAGGGCGATGGCGCCCCGGAGGTTCATGCGGGTCGGATTAGCATACGGGGTGTCCCCGCCCAAGATGCGACGCGTTGGCAGAGCGTTGCCCTGGTATGCGGGGCGGAAACGCCCTACAGGCACGCTCCATGGACGCCGCCACCATCTTCCAGCTCGCCAACGTCATGCCCCTCCCGGTCTGGGCGTTGTGGATCCTCGCGCCTCGCTCGCAGGCCGCGCGGGCGCTCGCCCGCAGTACGTGGCCGTGGGCGCTGCTCGCGGCCCTGTACACCGGGCTCGTCCTCGTGGCCCTCACCCACGGCCTCGACCCCGCCGCCTTCGGGTCGCTCGACGGTGTGAGGAAGCTCTTCGCCTCGCCGTGGGTCGCGCTGGCGGGTTGGGTGCACTATCTGTGCTTCGATCTCTTCGTCGCGCGCTGGATGATGAATGACGCCCCGGACGCGGGCTACCGCCTGGCGCCCATCCTGCTGCTCACGCTGGTGTTCGGGCCGGTGGGCCTGCTGTGCTACCTGGCCGTGCGATCGTGGTTCCAGGCCATCGATCTTCGATGACGCGGCTCATCGCCGGATTCCCCTACGGCGTGCCGGTCGGCGCGCTCGGGGCGGGGCGGGGGACGACGGCGCGTTGGAAGCACTGCGAGGTCGGCATCTGGCGGGGATCGCCAGCGGTGCGCAGGCTCCAGCACTCCGGAGCGGGGTAGACGCTTCCCCGGGCAATGAACTCCCACCCCTTGTCGTTCATGCACTGCACATAGGCGTCGACCGAGCTGCTGGACTTGCGGCACGCGTCAACGGCGCGGAGCCGCTCCGTTCCGTACGCGCTGATATCGCCGACCTCCTGGAGCTGCGGGAACGTCGGAAGCGGGAGCCCGCTGCCGCAGCCGCCAGCGCCGAGAACGAGCACGCCGAGCACACAC
>JBKPDC010000101.1:0-8106 GCA_046727715.1 Thermodesulfobacteriota bacterium | reverse complement strand
GGCAACGACCCGAGCCTGCTCTTCACCAACGCAGGGATGGTCCAGTTCAAGCAGGTCTTCCTGGGCGCGGAGACGCGGCCGTACACCCGTGCCGCCGACAGCCAGAAGTGCCTCCGCGTCAGTGGCAAGCACAACGACCTGGAGGACGTGGGCCGCGACACGCGGCACCACACGTTCTTCGAGATGCTCGGCAACTGGTCGTTCGGCGACTACTACAAGCGCGAGGCCATTGCCTGGGCGTGGGAGCTGCTCACCGGCGTGTGGAAGCTTCCCAAGGACGAGCTCTACGCCACGATCCACGTCACCGACGACGAAGCCGAGGCGGTCTGGCGCGAGGTCACCGACATCTCACACGACCGCATCAGTCGCTTCGACAAGGAGAACTTCTGGGAGATGGGCGACACGGGTCCGTGCGGCCCGTGCTCGGAGATCCACATCGACCGCGGCCCGGCCGCGTGCAACCGGAAGGGGACGGCGCACCGCTGCGAGGTCAACGGCGACTGCGACCGCTTCGTGGAGATCTGGAACTTGGTCTTCATCCAGCACAATCGCGACGCCTCGGGCGTGCTGTCCGACCTGCCGGCGAAGCACGTCGACACCGGCATGGGGTTCGAGCGCATCGCCGCCGTGCTCCAGGGCGTGCCGTCGAACTACCAGATCGACATCTTCCGCCAGATCATCGCCAGCGCCGAGCGGCTCGCCGGGAAGCGCTACGGCGCCGAGCCGCGCGACGACGTGTCGCTGAACGTCATCGCCGACCACGCGCGGGCGGTCACGTTCCTGGCCGCCGAAGGGATCGTGCCCTCGAACGAGGGGCGCGGATACGTCCTCCGCCGGCTGCTGCGGCGGGCGGCGCGCCATGGCAAGCTACTGGGATTGGGGAAGCCGTTCCTGCACGAGGTGGTCGGCGCGGTCGTCGCGACCATGGGCGGCGCCTATCCGGAGATCGCACGGGCCGAGCGCACCATCCGCGACGTCGTGCGCACCGAGGAGGAGCGCTTCGCCGTCACGCTCGATCGCGGGCTGGCGCTGCTGGCGGGCGAGGTGGAACGTGCCCGGCAGGCTGGCACGACGACCTTGCCGGGCGACGTCGCCTTCAAGCTCTACGACACCTACGGTTTCCCGCTCGACCTCACGGAGGACATCCTGCGCGGTGAGGCGATGGTCGTCGCTCGCGCCGGCTTCGACGCCGCCATGGAGGGCCAGCGCGAGCGAGGCCGATCGGCGCAACGCTTCGCCGACGCCATTGCCTCGCCCGAGCTGCTCGAGAAGAGCGTCGCGAGCCGCTTCGTGGGCGACCGGATCGCCGAGTGGGACTCGGAGGTCCTGGCGCTCGTGGCGGACGGCCGGGAGACGCGCGGGCCGGTGGGCGAAGGGGCGGCGGTCGACGTCGTCACCGCGGAGACCCCCTTCTACGCCGAGTCGGGTGGTCAGGTCGGCGACCGTGGCTGGCTCACGACCCCAGCCGGGACGCGGGTCGAGATCGTGGACACGCACCGGATCGCCCCCACGGTGATCGGGCACCGCGGGGTGGTGCGGCGGGGGGCCATCGCCGTCGGTGACCGGGTGCATCTCCAGATCGATGCCGAGCGGCGCGAGGCCTCCCGGTTGAACCACTCGGCCACCCACCTGGTCCACGCCGCGCTCCGCCATCGCCTCGGGCCGCACGTGAAGCAGGCGGGCTCGCTCGTCGATCCCGAACACCTGCGCTTCGACTTCAGCCACTCGAAACCCGTCTCCGAGGACGAGCTGCACGCCATCGAGGACGAGGTGAACGCCTTCGTGCGCTCCAACGTCGACGTGACCAGCGAGGAGATGTCGTACGACGACGCCATCAAGGCCGGGGCGCTCGCCTTCTTCGGCGACAAGTACGGCGACCGGGTGCGGGTCGTGCGCATGGGCGAGTTCTCCACCGAGCTGTGCGGCGGCACGCACGTGGCGCGCACCGGCGACATCGGCTTCTTCCGGCTCGACGGCGAGACCGGCGTCGCCGCCGGTGTGCGTCGGATCGAGGCGGCGACGGGCCAGGGCGCCATCGCCGGGGTGCGGCGCGAGCAGGTGTTGCTGGACGACCTCGCCGAGCTGCTCCGGGCGGGCGAGGGCGAGGCGCGCGGGAAGCTCGAGAAGCTCCTCGCCGAGCTGCGCGAGAAGGAGAAGCGCATCGCCGAGCTGCAGGGCAAGCTCGCCGGCGGCGCCACGCGCGACGTCCTCGCCGACGCGCGGCGCGTGAACGGCGTCACCGTGCTCGCCACGCGCGTCGACGGCCTCGACGACAAGGGCCTGCGCGAGCTGGCGGACCGCCTGCGGGACCGCATCAAGTCGGGTGTCGTCGTCCTCGGCACGGCGCTGGGCGAACGGGCGGTGCTGCTCGCGGCCGTGACGAAAGACCTCATTGGAACGTACCACGCCGGCAACATCATCAAGCAACTCGCGCCGCTCGTCGGGGGCGGCGGGGGCGGGCGGCCCGACTTCGCACAGGCGGGCGGCAAGGACCCCGCTCGCCTCGACGCGGCGCTCGCCGCCGCCTACGAGCTGCTCGGGGCGGGAGGCGACCAGTCGTCTTGAGCGAACCAGCCGTCGCCGCCGTCCCGCTGCGGTTCGGGAACCCGACGCTCTTCCGGGAGCTGCTCGGCCAGCACGACGAGCACGTGAAGCTTCTCGAGCGCGAGCTCGGCGTGCGCATCGACGTGGATGACGGCGCGCTCACGGTCCACGCCGACCCGGTCGCGGGCGAGCTCGCGGGCCGCACGCTGACGCAGCTCTACGGCCTCCTCGAGCAGGGCTACCCGATCTACGCCGCGGACGTGGAGTACGCGCTGCGCATCCTGTCGGGCGACCGCTCGGCGCGTCTCAAGGACATCTTCCTCGACACCGTCTTCATCTCCGCCCACAAGCGGACGATCACGCCGAAGAGCGTGAACCAGAAGGCGTACATCGACGCCATCCGCAACTTCGACATCGTGTTCGGCATCGGGCCGGCCGGTACGGGCAAGACGTACCTCGCGATGGCGATGGCCGTCGCAGAGCTGATGAAGAACACCTTCACCCGTATCGTGCTGACGCGGCCCGCGGTGGAGGCGGGCGAGAAGCTCGGCTTCTTGCCCGGCGATCTCGCCGAGAAGGTGAACCCATACCTGCGCCCGCTCTACGATGCCCTCCACGACATGGTGGACTTCGATCGCGCTCGGAAGCTGGTCGAGCGCGGCACCATCGAGGTGGCGCCACTGGCTTTCATGCGTGGTAGAACCGTGAACGATTCCTTCGTCATCCTCGACGAGGCCCAGAACACCACCACCGAGCAGATGAAGATGTTCCTCACGCGCCTCGGCTACGGCTCGAAGGCCGTGATCACCGGCGACGTGACGCAGGTCGACCTGCCGGCGGGCAAGGTCTCCGGGTTGCGGGAAGCGCAGCACATCCTGCGCGACATCCCCGGCATCCGATTCGTCACCTTCACCGAGCGCGACGTCGTCCGCCATCCGCTGGTGCAGGAGATCATCGCTGCGTACGAGCGCCAGTGAGACGCCGCGGCGCCGTCGCGGTGGTGTCGGCGTCACCATGCGCGGCCGGCGCGCACCAGCGCTGGCGGCGCGGGTGGCGCGCCGCGGCCGCCGCCTGCTCGACGCGCTCAGGATGCCCGACGCCGAGCTGTCCCTCCTGCTCGTCTCCGACGCCGTCATGCGCCGGTTGAACCGGGAGTGGCGGGGCAAGAATCGGGCCACCGACGTGTTGTCGTTTGCGCAGGCCGAGGGACCGAGCGCGGCGCCGCCAGGGTTGCTGGGCGACGTCGTCATCTCCCTCGACACGGCGCGGCGGCAGGCCGCGGAACACGCGGCGACGGTGGGCTCGGAACTGGACCGGCTCCTGATCCACGGGGTGCTCCACCTGCTGGGCTACGATCACGAGCGCTCACCGGCGGAAGCGCGGCGCATGCAGCGCCGGGAGCGCGCATTGGCGCGACGGCTCGGGGAGCGGGGAGGGCGCGATGGGTGAGGTGGCGATGGTGGGCGCCAACGGCGCCGGCGAGGCGGTCGTCGCCGTTGCCGAGACGCCGCGCCCGCGGTTCGGCGTCCCCCTGGCCGCCCTGAGCGGCCTCTGCCTCTCGGCGGCGTTCCCCTCGCTCGAGATCGCGCCGCTTGCGTGGGTGGGGCTGGTGCCGCTGCTCCTCGCCATCCGCGGTCGCTCGCCGGGCGCGGCGTTCGCGCTCGGCTGGGTCACGGGCACGGTCTTCTACCTCGTCACGTGCTACTGGATCGTCTACACCATCGGGCACTACACGGCGCTGCCCGTCGCGCTGGCGGCGATCATCCTGCTCCTCATGGCGAGCGCGCTGGGCTGCTACCACGGCGCGTTCGCGGCCGGGGTGGCCTGGTTCGAGCGGCGGCGGTTGCCCGCGGTCTGGCTCGCGCCCGCGCTGTGGGTCACCCTCGAGTGGCTGCGCGGCTGGTTCTTCATCGGCTTTCCGTGGGCGGCGCTCGGCTACTCGCAGTACCGCTTCCACTCACTCGTGCAGATGGCCGAGGTGACCGGCGTCTACGGCGTGTCGGCGGTGCTCGTGCTCTTCAACATGGTGGTCGCCGCGGTGCTGGTGACGCGCGGCGCGCGCGCCCGGCGCAACCTCCCGGCGCTCGCCACGCTGACGCTCCTCGTCGTCGCGCTGGTCGGCTTCGGCCGCTGGCGCGTGGCCCAGCTGGCGACGAGGCCGCCGGCCGGGCAACTGCGCGTGGGGCTCGCACAGGGGAACATCGAGCAGGACGAGAAGTGGGACCCGGCCTTCCAGGACGAGACCATGGCGCGCTACCGCCAGCTCACGCTGGAGGCCGCGCGCGAGCACCCGGGGCTGATCGCGTGGCCCGAGACGGCGGCGCCGTTCTTCTTCCAGGAGCCCGGCCCCCGCCGTGACGAGGTGATCGGGCTGGCGCGCGAGACCGGCGTGCCCCTCGTCTTCGGGAGCCCCGCGTTCCGGCAGCTGCCGGGCGGCGGGTTGCAGCAGCTCAACCGCACCTACCTCGTCGACGGCGCCGGTCGCGAGCGTGGCGTCTACGACAAGATGCAGCTCGTGCCCTTCGGCGAATACGTGCCGTTCTCGAACGTGCTCTTCTTCGTCAGCCAGGTCGTCACGGCCGTGGGCCAGCTGGGTGCGGGCCTGGTCCCGACCGTCTTCGAGATCCCTGGTGGCCGCTTCGGGGCCCTCATCTGCTACGAGGGCATCTTCCCCGCGCTCACGCGACGCTTCATCAACGGGGGCGCCGATTTCCTCGTCAACGTGACCAACGACGCCTGGTACGGGAACACCTCGGCGCCGTACCAGCACCTGGCGCAAGCCGCCTTCCGCACGGTGGAGAACCGAGTCCCCATGGTGCGGGCCGCCAACACAGGCATCAGTGCCATCATCGATGCCGACGGCCGTATCCGCTGGCAGGGGCCGCTGTACGAGATGCTGTGGCACGTCGACGACATCCGCTGGCCGGGCGTGCGGACGATCTACACCCGCTTCGGGGACGTGTTCGTCTGGCTATGCGTCGCGGCGACGGTCGGGGCCATCCTCGCCGGCCTCACGGTGCGACGGCGGGCCTGACGGAGCGCAGCCCGGCGCTCGCCACCGGCGGGGCGGTCCGCTATCGTGCGCGCCCATGGAGCAGGGCAAGGGAGCCGACGTCACCACGGTGCTCGCCGGGTTGCGCGAGCAGGTCCGCGCGCTCGACGAGCGGGTCGCCGAGCTCGGGAGGCATCTTTGACCTCCCTGCCCTCGAGAAACGCACGGCGGAGCTGAGCGAGCAGGCGGCGTCGCCCGACCTGTGGAACGATCCCGAGCGCGCCCAGGCCGTGACGCGCGAGAACGCCCGCGTCCAGGCCACGATCGCCGGCTGGCGCAAGCAGCGCGAAGGCATCGACGAGGCGCAGGTGTATCTCGAGCTGGCGCAGGAGGGCGACGCCGAGGCGCTGGTGGAGCTGCGTGCCACGGTCGACGCCGTCACGCAGAGCCTCGATGCGCTCGAGCTGCAGCAGCTCCTCGGCGGCGAGCACGATGCCGGTAACGCCATCGTCGAGATTCACCCGGGCGCGGGCGGCCTCGAGGCCCAGGACTGGGCCGAGATGCTGCTCCGCATGTACCTGCGCTGGGCGGAGCGCCGCGGGTTCAAGGCCGAGCTGCTCGAGCAGCAGCCGGGGGAGGGCGCCGGCATCAAGAGCGCGACGATCAGCCTGGAGGGACCGTACGCCTACGGCTACTCGAAGGCGGAGTCCGGCGTGCACCGCCTGGTGCGCATCTCGCCGTTCGACGCCAACGCACGCCGTCAGACGTCGTTCGCGTCGGTGCTCGTGATGCCCGACATCGAGGAGGACATCGAGATCAGCATCCGCGACGAGGACCTGCGCGTCGACACGTATCGCTCGAGCGGTGCCGGCGGCCAGCACGTGAACAAGACCGACTCTGCCGTCCGACTCACCCATCTGCCCACCGGCATCGTCGTCGCCTGTCAGAACGAGCGCTCGCAGCACAAGAACAAGGCGATGGCGATGAAGATCCTGAAGGCGCGTCTCTACGAGCTGGAGCAGCGCAAGCAGCAGGAGAGGATGGCCGCCATCACGAAGGGCAAGACCGACATCGGGTTCGGGCACCAGATCCGCTCGTACGTGCTCCAGCCCTACCGGATGGTGAAGGACTTGCGTACCAACACGGAAGTGGGGAACGCGGATGCCGTGCTCGACGGCGACCTCGACCCGTTCATCGATGCCTGGTTGCGGGCGCAACTGGCTGGCAGCGTCGGTCCGGCGTCCGGATGAGCCCCGCCGACCGTGCCGCCGCGATCCTCACCGAGGTGGGCGCGGTGATCACCGGCAGCCACGTGGTCTACACGTCGGGACGCCACGGCGCCGCCTACGTCAACAAGGACGCCGTCTATCCCCACACCAGGCGCGTGTCGGACCTCTGCCGCCTGCTCGCCGACAGTGCGCGTGCGCTCCGGCCGGAGGTGGTGTGCGGACCTGCGCTTGGCGGCATCATCCTGTCGCAGTGGACGGCACACCACCTGGGCGCGCTCGCCATCTACGCCGAGAAGCTGCCGGGTGGTGGGCTCGCGCTCCGGCGGGGTTACGACCGCCTGGCGGCGGGCCGCCGCGTGCTCGTCGTGGAGGACGTCCTCAACACGGGGGGCTCGGTGCGCGATACGGTGTCGGCGGTGCGCGCCGCGGGCGGTGAGGTCGTGGCCGTCGCAGCGCTCTGCAATCGCGGCGCCGTCACCGCCGCCGCCCTCGACGTCCCGGCGGTGATGGCGCTGCTCGAGCTGTCGCTCGACTCGTGGGACGCGGCGGCATGTCCGCTGTGCCGCGACGGCGTGCCGGTCAACACCGACATCGGAAAGGGCCGGGAGTTCCTGGCGGGATGCGCGTGACGATTCGAGCCATCGCATGGTGCACCGCACTCGCCGACGCAGCGCGCACCGGAGCGTGAGGTGCACACGAAGCCCACGGTCGAGTTCTTCTTCTCTCCTGGCAGCCGCTATTCGTACCTCGCCGCCAGCCAGATTCCGACCCTCGAGACCGAGACGGGCTGCGCGGTGGAGTGGCGACCGGTCAACGGCAGCGACATCCGAGCCCTCCGCGGCCGTGACCCCTTCGCCGGCGAGCCGATGTCTGGACAGTACGACTGGGCGTACCGCCAGCGCGATGCAGAACTCTGGGCCGACTACTACGGCATCCCCTTCCGAGAACCGCCGACGCATCACTTCGACTTCGGCCTCTTGGTTCGTGCCGCGACCGCGGCGAAGCGGCTCGGCGCCGTTGCGGACTACAGCTGGCGCCTGTGCTCGGCGGTCTACGGCTCACGGATCTGGCCGATCGACGAGACCGTCTGCCGGCGGATCGCCGAAGAGGTTGGTCTCGAGGTCGAGGCCTTCGGCTCTTTGCTGGGTGACCCCGAGAGCGAGCAGCTGATGCGCAAGGCAGCGGAGGAGGCGCATCGGCGGGGGGCGTTCGGCGTTCCCACGTTCTTCCTCGGCGAGCAGATGTTCTGGGGCAACGATCGACTCGTGATCCTCAGGCACGCTCTCGAGAAGCTCGCAGCCGGGCCGTCCCGAGGACGAGGCCGATGATGCAGATGGCGAC
>JBKPDC010000100.1:0-3222 GCA_046727715.1 Thermodesulfobacteriota bacterium | reverse complement strand
CCCGGCTGCAGCACGGTGCAACCGTGCGGCCTGTGGAATCGAGCTTCTGGCAACCGGCGCTCCGTGCTAGACGCCGCCCATGCCGAAACCGCTCGTCTATCGCGACGGGGAGCCATTCCCCGGTCGCGTCGCCACCACCTTCGCCGACTCCGTCCCAGCGTGGCCGGTGCCGCGCCGCGCGCCCGCCGGCGCCCCGAACGTCGTCCTGGTGGTGCTCGACGACGTCGGCTTCGCGCAGCTCGGCTGCTTCGGCTCCGACATCGACACGCCGCGCTTCGACCGCCTCGCCGCCGAGGGGCTGCGCTACCGCAACTTCCACACCACGGCCATGTGCTCGCCGACACGCGCCTGCCTCCTCACGGGACGCAACCACCACACGTGCGCGATGGGTGGGATCACGGATCTCTGCATGGGGTTCCCCGGCTACAACGGCCGCATCCCGAAGTCGTGCGGGTTCATCTCCGAGGTGCTGCGCCAGGCGGGTTGGGCCACCTTCGCGGTCGGGAAGTGGCACCTCGCACCTTCCGACGAGCAGCACGCCGCCGCGCCGCGCGACCGCTGGCCGCTCGGCCAGGGCTTCGAGCGTTACTACGGCTTCCTCGGCGGCGAGACGAACCAGTTCGCCCCCGACCTGGTGTGCGACAACTCGCCCATTCGCTTCACGGCGGCCGACGGCTATCACCTGACCGAGGACCTGGTGGACCATGCCATCCAGCGCGTCACCGACGTCCGCACCGCCGATCCCGACAAGCCGTTCTTCCTCTACCTGGCGCTGGGTGCCTGCCATGCGCCGCACCAGGCGCCGCGGCAGTGGATCGAGCGCTATCGCGGGCGCTTCGACGACGGCTGGGACGTGTGGCGCGAGCGAACGCTGGCCCGCCAGAAGGCGGCGGGAATCGTGCCGCCGGGCACGACGCTCTCCGCGCGCCCGTCCTGGGTGCAGGAGTGGGCGGCGCTGCCGGCCGAGGAGCGGCGCGCATACGCGCGCATGATGGAGGTGTACGCCGGGTTCCTGTCGCACACCGACCATCACCTGGGCCGCCTGCTCGATTTCCTCGGCGCCGGCGGCGAGCTCGACCGCACGCTCGTCGTGGCGCTCAGCGACAACGGCGCCAGCGCCGAGGGCGGCCCGCACGGCACCTTCAACGAGAACTTCATCTTCAACGGGCTTGCGCACGACGTCGCGTCCACGCGCGCCATGCTCGACGAGCTGGGCGGGGTGCGAACCTACGGGCACTACCCGTGGGGGTGGGCGCTCGCCGGCAACACGCCATTCCGGCGCTGGAAGCGCGAGACACACGAGGGCGGCATCGGCGACCCGCTCATCGTGCGCTGGCCGGCGACCGCCGACCGGGGCGCGGTACGCCCGCAGTACGTGCACGCCATCGACGTCGCGGCGACCATCCTCGACGTCACGGGGACCGCGATGCCGACGGTCCTGCACGGGGTGCCGCAGGAACCGCTGGCGGGGCGGAGCTTCGCGGCGTCGCTGACCGATCCTGGCGCCCCCGAGCACCGCGAGACGCAGTACTACGAGCAGTTCGCCTGCCGTGCGATCTACGATCGCGGCTGGAAGGCGGTCACCTACCACGCGATGATGGACGGCCTCTACACGCCCGAGGACGACCCCGACCGGCCCTTCGGCCAGGACCGGTGGGAGCTGTACCACGTCGCCGGGGATCCGTCGGAGTCACACGACGTCGCCGCCGCGGAGTCCGAGCGGTTGCGCGCGCTCCAGGATCTGTGGTGGCGCGAGGCGGGGCGCTACGGCGTGCTGCCGCTCCAGTCGCGGCGCATCTTCGCGCTCGGCCGCCCGCCCGCGGTGCGCCCGCGCGAGCGCGTGGTGCTCCGACCCGGTGCCGCGCCACTGCCCGAGGAGCTGGCGCCGAACCTGAAGCTGCGCCCGCACCGCATCGTCGCGGAGGTCGAGATCGCCGCGGGCGGCGCCGAAGGCGTGCTGGTGGCGCAGGGCGGCCGCTTCGGCGGGTTCAGCCTCTACGTGCACGACGGGCGCCTGCACTACACCACGAACTTCGCCGGCATCGAGCGGACGACGGTGTCGAGCCCGCGCACCCTCGGGCCCGGCCGGCACCTCGTCGGCGTCGCGCTCGAGCCTGCCGGCGGCCTGCGCATGCGCGCCGAGCTGGTCGTCGGCGGCGAGGTGGTCGCCGTGGCCGAGGCGCCGCGCACGGCGCCGTTCCGGTTCGCCCTCGCCGGCGAGGGCCTCTGCTGCGGCTACGACGACGGGACGCCGGTGGCGGAGGTCTACGAGTCGCCGTATGCGTTCACGGGGACGATCCACGAGGCGGTGATCGACGTGTCCGGCACGCCGGTGGTCGATCTCGTGGCGGAGCTCCGGCGGGCGTGGATGACGCAGTGAGCGGAGCGCGTGCCGTCCCTCGACGTCTATCACCGCAAGCGTGACTTTCGACGGACGCCCGAGCCCGCGGGCGGCACGACGACCGACGCCGGCGGCCGCTACGCCGTGCAGCGGCACGCCGCGCGCCGGCTGCACTACGACCTCCGGCTCGAGCTCGACGGCGTGCTGAAGAGCTGGGCGGTCCCCAAGGGTCCCAGTCTCGATCCCGCGGAGAAACGGCTCGCCGTGCACGTCGAGGATCATCCACTCGAGTACGGCGACTTCGAGGGTACCATCCCAGCGGGTGAGTATGGTGCGGGCGAGGTGGTGCTGTGGGACCGCGGGCGGTGGACGCCGGTGGGCGACGCCAGGGAGGGCTACCGGCGTGGCAAGCTCAAGTTCGTGCTGCACGGGGAGAAGCTGCGCGGCGGCTGGACGCTGGCACGCATGGGCGGGCGGGCGGCGGAGGGCGGCAAGAACTGGCTCTTGCTGAAGGAACGCGACGTCGAGGCGCGTCCCGCCACCGAGGGCGACATCGTGGCCGAGCGGCCCGAGAGCGTGGCGGCGGTCCCGCACAGCGCGCTTCCCGCGCGCCTCCGCCCGCAGCTGGCGACCCTCGCCGACGCGCCGCCCCCGGGCGACGAGTGGGTGCACGAGATCAAGTACGACGGCTACCGCGCGCTCTGCCGTCTCGAGGACGGCCGTGCGCGGCTGTTCACGCGCAGCGGCCAGGACTGGACGGATCGCTTCGCGCCGGTGGCGCGCGCCTGCGCCGCGCTCCCGGCGCGGACCGCCTGGCTCGACGGCGAGGTGGTCGTCCTCGACGGCGAGGGGCGTGCGCGCTTCGAGGCGCTGCAGGAGGC